>CAZJYY010000036.1:0-22238 GCA_964550315.1 uncultured Oscillospiraceae bacterium
TACAAGCAACTCTCTAATATGAGGTTTGGAAAAGACTGACCTTGAAAGTCCTGTAAACTCCATTAGAGTTGAAATTGTCACCTTTCGCCCTTCATCATTTATATCGGCAATCGCTCGTAAAACTTTGTTGATACTTTCTTGCTTTTTAAGCTCCTGTTGCTTTTGTAATTCTATTGGCAAATTCTTCTTATTTTTCATTATACAACTTTTCCTCCAATTTCTCAACAATTTTACTAAATTTCAGTGATATATCAGAGAAATTGTCGTATAGTTGTTTATCTTTTTCGAATTTATCAGCTTTTTCGCTCCAAGCTACAACTTGTTCTTTGAAATATGGCAACTGCTCCACCTCTGGAATAAAATGCTCGCAATCAATACAATTCCACATACCACTTTCACAATGTGTAACATCACTGCAAATACCACCTAAAACCTTATGAGAACGCAAGTTTTTCAATAATCTTGTTTCGGCGATAATATCCATATTCAAAATTCTACCATGAAATAATATCTGTGGATTTTTAGCTTCCGTTTCATATTTTATAGGCTCTATCAAGGTTTCGGGAAATAAATTTAGATGAGCATAGGAACCATATAGCATTGCAGTTCCATGATGAGCTGTCATCTCGGCAATTTGTGGCAATGTAAAGCCTGCTTTTAGCCTATCTGTTACTCCATTATGGCGAAATTGGTGTGAAGTAACCTTGTAAATTTCTCCGTTTTCATCTTTAACCCCATACATTTTGCATATTTCCTTAAACTGATAAGAAACATAGACCCAAGTAGCGACATTATATCTTTTTTGTGTATAGTAAGTGCCTTTTTGTTTGATTTGAGCCCTGTAACTCAAGAGCATACCTTGCTTTTCTTTTGGTAAGCTGTCTTGATACGCAAGGCTCATTTTCTCTTGCTCACGAATAAGCGCAAGTAAATATCCACCCATACCCTCGTCATTCAGATGAATGGTTCGCATAATCGGTTCATTATAGCCACCATTTTGCTTCCACATGGGAATAAATAGACAATAGTGGTCATCAAAAGGTTTTAGGCAATCTATTTTCATTCCAATTACCTCTGAAATGCGAGATGGAATTAACCTTAAAACCCAATAAATTGTACGAAGGGTAATAGGAATATCCTCGTTCATAAAAGCTCTATCCAACTGTTTTGTAATAAACTCCGGAATGTATTTTGTATCAACTAATTTATGGGAGTCGTATATATTTTTATAAAATGGATTTCGTAGTTCCAAGCTATCAAAGCCATTCATTTTTCTTAAAAATATGCTGACAGATGTCCAATATGCTGATTTTGTAGATTCTACATAACCTTTCTCATCTAAGTATTCAGCAAACCTTGATGCAGTTGTAACAGTAATTTTATCAAGTGAAGTAGTCCCCATAAATTTAAGGAAACTCGCAATATTGCCAACATCAGCATTTACACTGCTAATACCTTTTCCGTCAAGCAAACTAAGAATAGCAAAGAATTTCACCATTTTACGATAACTAACAGGAATAGCTGTGAAGTAAATAGTTAGTTTACTTTGTAACTGTGCTTTGCTTTTTCTTCTCTTATCACAAATCCAAATATCATCATCAAAAGAAGAAAGGTTGGATAATTCAGAAACAAAATTTATATATCTTTGTTTTTCATATTCATGATAAAGTTCCTCGTATTGGTGCTTTGTTGCTGTATTCATATTCTTACCTCACTTTCCTTGATTTTGATAATAATATTTTCGTAAGATAGTAGTAAATTACTTTCGGATTTATATTCTGCAAAAGCTTCATAATCTACAATATTTTGGCTTTCATAACCAAGTATTAAAGCATCGACAATTTCTTGCTGAGAGTTTTTTAATTTTCCCCAGTATTCAAGATATTTTATGCCGGTGCAAAGGTTAGGGCAGTTGACACAATGAATTGCTCTATTGATATTTTTACAAGGACCATCACAAAGCTTTTTCGAGCAAAATCCAAGCTCTACTCTGCGATTGCCAAGGCGAAAATCCACATACAAAAGTCTGCGTTCTTCCTCTGAAAAGGAGGTAAGCTGTTCCTTTGAAATTAGCACATCAAATTGCTTTTTATAAAATTCTGTATTCATCTGGGCAAGCTTTATATTTCGTACTTCAGCATAATATTCCATCACTGTGCTATGGCTCAAATGTCCTAATTTATGTGCCATTTCATGTACAGTTGCACCATTTTCCACCATATTAACAATAACGGTTTTACGGCATTGATGACTCGTAAAGTGCCACAAATTCTCGTCTTTATCGCAAAGATTATGTCTTTTTATTAAAGCATTTATTTTTGTAGAGAAGTATTCTACATTTAGCATAGCCGGTTTATATCCCGCATTTTGATGTAAGAAGATATATGGTAAATTGTGTTGTTTGCGAATTTCCTCACTTCGCTTTATTTGCTTTTTTATAAGCTTGGCAAGAGTGTTTGAAATATATATTTCTTGATTATCCATAAGACCTCGTTTTCGTCTTGCATTTATGATTTTATGGGGAACGAAGCTTAAAATGTAATAGTCCTTGTATCGTGCTTTCTTAAGGCAATTTGCTTCTAAAAAAGATACCTCTTTTTCTCTCATTCCGGTTTCAGCAAATATTTGAAATACGATAGAATCTATTTCAGCAAGCTCATCTAAATGCTTTAATATGCCATTCAAAACTTCATCGGGAATATACTTTGTCCCATTACGATATTTTTTCGCATTAACAAATTTTATAGAGTTCATAACATTATCAAAGGGTTTTGGATAGGGACTTATATTTTCATCTGAGCAAAGATAATCAAATAAAACTTTTAATGCAGAAAACACACTCATAATTGCCGATTGTGTCATTTCTTGTTCCAATCGTAGCTGTAATGCTTTTACATCAGTGATTTCTAAATCCGAAAAGTAATGTAGCTTTGGATTGATTTCACAAAGCATATTTGATACATCAAATAAACAGAACAAAGTCCGGTCATTTACTCGTATTGAATGAGAAAACCTGTTTTTTAAAAAATATTTTAATTCTTGACGGAAAGATAACCTTTCCACCTTGGTAAAATCCACTGTCATAAATTTAAGTGCGACACCTTGCATTTGATATAGCACCCACACATCGTTATTCACATTAAGTTCTCTATGGTTTTCCACAATAAACTTTACCCTTTGTATTTCCAATTCATCAGCAACAGTCTTTTCAAGCAATTTGAAAAAATGCTCATCACCACCGACAAAGCTTGTTCTACTACCATCCCCAAAAATAAAATTGGTTATTTTTCTAAGACTAATCATTTCTCTATTTTGAGTATACTTCTCAGAAATAGATTTTAAATAATTTTTCGTATCTTTTGGTATTTGCATTAAATATTTGGAAAGTCTAACAGCTCCAATTCTTTTATCAATATTTTGGAGTGTGTGTGCTAATTTCATAAGAGGGAGCATTTCTTTAGTCCAATACTCAGCAAAACTTTCTTCATTAATAAGACAAAATAAATTGCTTTCCTTTTGACCATCAAGGATATATTTAAAATTATATTTAATTGTGTAATCCATATTTTCAAGCATTTTTTCAAACACATATTCATAGCCTATATATTTAGATTTAAGCTGCTTTTCTCCCATTGCCCATTCTTTTGCAAACTCTTTGGAATAATTGGTGTAGCAAGCCATAAAACTGTCTTTATCAGTCATTCCAATGGCAACAAAAGCAATACCACCAAAGAATAAAAACGCTCTACAAAGCTCGCTATTGTCTGTTAAATAGGTTTTATCTTTTAGACAATTCAAATATGATTCTATATGGTTGTGTGTAATTTCTGCGGGGTACTCTTTTTTGTAAGTCAGTGTAACTTTGCTTCCGTTAATATCCCAAATAGCACTTGCTGTAATTCTTTTCATAATTTTAATCATCGGCATTACCACCTTTTTTCTGCTTTTCAAAGGCTGATTTTGCCAAAACTTCATTGTTGAAATTCATATATGGATCAATGGAATCAATGTTTTTCCACCCAAACAGATATTTTATTTGAATATCCGATTTTGCTGTTTCAGGATTTTCTGCATTATGTTCAATAATTTCCATAACCTTTGTACTTCTGCCACTATGCGTGCGAATTTTAGCCTTATCTATGCCTGCACGATTTGCACATTCCTTGAGAATTTTCAAAAAATTTGCATAGACGAGAGGTTTTCCAATCGACTGACCTCTTAAATTTATAAATAGCCAATCGCTAATAATTCCACTTTTATTTTCTGCAAGTGTTCTTTCTTCGTAAATATATCGATTTAATACTTCTGCTGTATTTTCAGATATACGAACCAAACGCAAGCTGTTTTCATAGCCTTTTGTGGCTGTTTGTCTGCCTTTAGAGCGTGTTGGCTGGATAAGATATTCTGTACTGTTATAATTTTCAAGACACATACTCAAAACCTCATCAATGCGAAATCCCTCTAAGGTTAATCGAAATACAGCTTCATCACGCAATGTGGTAAAATGACTGCACAATAACTCTTTTTCTTCCTCGGTGTACCATTTGATATATTCTTTTCTACCTTTGGTATCGGGTAATGTTCGATTGATTAATCTTTTATACTGATAGCTGTAAATTTGCCCATAGAGATAGCTTTGACTTCTACATTTTCTTGTGCCTTCATAGAACACCATTTGGCTGCCATAATTTTGGTCAAGCCATAAATAAAAGTCTGTAATGGCTGTAACATATCCCAATAGGGTACTATGTGTAATGCTATCTTTTGGGTTATGAATTACCAAGTCTTTTTTATCTCCGTAGATTAAAAAATCCACAAAAGATAGCACATTTTTGTTTGTGGCACCGTCATATTCGGTTTTGCAATACTCATGCAGATAATTGAGAAATACACATAGCTTATTGGCATAGTTTCTGCCTGTGCCAAGCTTTCTAATACTTTTCATTTCGATATACTGATTGGGAACAAGCATAGGTAACTGCCTATCCGTCAGCATATACCGACAGATAGGCTCACCACCTGTTGTTTCAAAAAGAAATCGTTTGACCTTAAATCTTTTTTCCATAAAATCACCCTTTCTGTGCTTTTGCACAGATTAAGTGTATCATAGAAAAATGAGTATGTGATTTAGCCTTTATAGTTAAACATTTCTTGAATCTTAGTTTTTAGGGTTGGTAATACAATATCTCCAAATAATGCATAGAGACCAGCAAGGAGTAGAGCACCAATGACCACACTGATTAAAATGGATATAGCTGTTCCGATATACCCTTCACCACGATTGTTGGAAATCGCAGCTCTCATTTTTGCTCCCTGTGTGTTCATAAAGCACATTGTTTCCATTGCCTTTTTGTTCATAAAATCATTTGCTTTTTTCATAATATTTTTCATATAATAATCCTTCTTTCTTAAAGTTTAATAGTGTACATAAAATATTATAAGGAAGACACCCTTTTTTAGAAAAGTGTTTCTCCCTTAAACCCTCTTTGCAAAAGGGTTTGCAGTCTGTCTATATAGTGTTAATTCTATATAGTGTTGCTGAGGTTAAGAAAACACGGCGGTGTCGATATAGCCCTCGCCGGCGTTGCCGTACACAGCGCGGCGGGAAAAGCCGAGGAAACGGGAGAGGGCGAGTTTGGCTTTCTCAGCCACAGCCTTGGCGGTGTTATTCATGTTGATAAACAGCTTTTTCATACAGTAAATCCTCCTAAAAATGTTTTGTGTGGTGGTTACATAGTAGGCGCGGACATACCCTGCGCCTGTTCGGGGAACGGGGCGGCCTCCTGCCGCTGGCTCTGGAGCTGCGAGAGCTGGTGCTGGTATTTGCCCAGCACAGCTTTGTCGAACTCGATGCGCGACTCTTTGGTGCAGGGGAAGCAGATGTCCTTGTACTCGCCGTTGCCGGCCTTGTAGCTGGGCATGGATACGAAAAGGCCGCTGCTGCCCTCCATCACCTTGACTCCCCGGATGGCGAAAGCGTCGTTGATGTTGACCGAGGCGTTGGCGCGCAGAGAGCCCTCCGCACGAAACGAGTTGATCTTGACGTCGTACTTCATCGGGTAGGCGGGCGCGGTCTGCTCGGTGGCGGACTCCGTCTGCGCGGGGCCGGCTGCTTTAGTTTGGGATTTTGCCATAGCTGTTTTCCTCCTTTTTGAGATTTTGGGTATGAAAAAAGACAGCCTCCGCTGTCATGGGGAACTGGTTTGCCGCAGAGCCATATCCTGTGAGGGCATTTCCGGCTCAAAGGCGATCTCCTTGAACTGCGTGCGTCCAAGATGGTAAAAGGAGCTGCCGCCGCTGTCGTACAACTCCACGATATCCGATACAGCCAGCGGGTGGCCGCTGAAGCCGTTTGGCGCACGGTCGCCGAACTTGTCATAGATAGCTTCGAGGTCGTTGGTTTCGATCTGTCCGTCATAGACGGGCCGGTAATCCTCCGGCTTCGGTACGGGCAGGGGCTTGCCCGGACTCACCAGCGCCGCCCACGCTCCCGCCTCCGGCTTGAGCTGCCAGATGCGGCAGGACTTGAGCGGCGCGGCAGCCTCGCCCTGCGGGGTCATTACGGCGCCGCTAATGAGCCGGTCATATACACCGTCCGTCCACTGCACCGCGAGGCCGCTTCGCTTGGCGAAGGACTCCAGCTCGTCCGAGCGGAACATGGCGTCCAGCACGGCCTGTTCGCCGCTGTCGATATACCCCGCGGGGCTGCCGTAGTAGTAGATACATCCATTACTCTGTTCGATGCCACGCATGGCGGCGCACCTCCTTTTTAAGTCATTTTCATCCCTCCAATTTCAGGAGCATCGCTCAACTCCTGCTTCGGAGCGGTGATCTGCTCCAGACGCTCCCGCGCCCACTGGGGAAGATACTCGTCCTTGAGAACGCCGACGAAATCGGAGCGGTTCCAGCGCGTCATCTCACCGTCGCCAAGGCAGGTCGAGCGGATGGAGCGTCCCCGTGCGTGGGGCCGACAGCCAAAGCCATCGTGGGCGTACCAGAGCTGATCTTCCTGATTCCAGCAGCTTTCCTTGAGAATATCCGGTGAGAGGACGAGGACTTTGCCGGTGTAATCGAGCTCGCTGGTATTTGCTTCGCAGTGGGCATGGTCGAATAGCCCCAGCGCCTGATACGCCCGCCGGTACTGATCGATAAAGACATTCAACACAGCGGGATGATTGGCGGCGCTGATCTCCGCGAGATGGTCGCGGGGAGCGTAGGTCTGCTTTGCCCAAGCCCGGTTCCCATCCGAGAAACGCCCGTCATACTCCAGATACTGCACGGTACTTGCCAGCACGAATCGCACCCGCTTGTAGCCATATTCTGCGATAACGCCGGCGGCGCAGCCGGGGGCGAGCGTGCTCCCGTCGTGATCCCGCGTGATGGCCGCTTCGATTGCCTTGCGGCAGTCCACATTGGCATCATGGCTTTTTTGCCACAGTTCCAGCTCGTTGCGGTCTTGCGCGTCCTTCCGCGACCATGGGTAGAGGTAGGCTTCATTCGCCATAGACGGTATCCTCGGCCATCAGGTGTTCTTCCAGCACATCGAGACAGATGCCGGAATCAGACAGCATTTCAAGAAAATCGTCCGGGATATCTGTCAAATCATGTTCATAGCAAGCCGGACCCACGAGAATCAACCCATTATCGTGGTCAGCGCAAGCCTCGAGTTTCGTGTTTCGGGGTAGTCCGAGTTCAACTAACAGCTCGGGGGGCACAACTATGCCACACTTGTTTTCATTGGCACAGTCGCCGCAGCCATCACAAGTACCACACGCTTTTGCCAGCTGAACAACAAGAAACTCGGACATCTTGTTGAGGTCGAGGATTACCTCAATCAGCTCATAAGCGGTCAACTTCCCTTGGAGAACTGCCACACAATGCCGGAGCTGATGCAATTCTGCGCACTGGGCAGCCGAGATCCCGCTTTCCTCCAAAACTTCAGACGGAATTACCATGCGAGAATCAGGACTGGATTCTTTAAATTTCAGTTCGTGTTCCATTCTGCTTCCTCCATTACTTCTTCATTTGTTTTTCTGGAAAAGTCGAATAGTGTCATCTGACTTGGTTCGTGTCTCTCTCTTTCACTGAGATCATAATTTCCAATAATCAGTTCGGAGAACTGACTGTTCGGATCATACCTCTGCTTGATGTTATTGATCCTGGTGGTTTCAAAGATGTGAATACCAGGCGCATCGTACAACTCTCTGATGAATTCATCATCGTTATATGAGAGCAGAAATTTCCCATCAATGCGAAGGAGTGCATCTCTTAGCCGTATATGGTCTTTCTCCGTGAACCCGCCTTCTCCAACATTCTTATAGTAGCTTTCAGTCGCATGATAGGGTGGATCGCAATAGAAAAAGCTCACCGGCCGGTCATACTGCCGAATGAGCTTTTCAAAGTCCTTGTTCTCAATTACTACCTTTGCCAAACGACGATGCGCCTGCTCGATAAGCGGAAAGTTAGCGCGCATATCATGGGGCTGGCTGCCAAAGCTGTCGAGGCTGCTGGCATAGGAATACCGAATAAGCTGATAAAACCATGCTGCCTTCTGCACATCATTTTTAGGGCTATCACGAGCGAGCGCATCTCGCACTAACTCAAAATCCTCCCGCGAATTAAGCACATATTGCAAGGCGCTCATCAGCTCCTGCGGCTTATCCCGAACGCAGCGGTATAAATTGACTAACAGACTGTTGAAATCGTTATAAACCTCAAAATCATTTCCGGGTGGTTTGGCAAATAGAATCCAACCGCCCCCTCCGAATACTTCGATATATCGTTCGTAGTACAGTGGAAACATAGGCAGGATTGTGTCGCGCAAAGCCTTTTTCCCGCCAATCCAACTCATAAAGCTATTCAGAGGTCATCGCCTCCCTCCAAGGGGAGAGAAGTCTGATTGTTATCAAAGCGGGAGCGCGCTTTTTTTAGCCCGCGAATCGCGCCGCTAATTCCAGCGATTCGGCTGGACATATGGCGTATTGTCTGGAGCAACTCTTCATCCGTTTCGGCAAAGAAATAACCTTTTGCGTTACTACAGATAGGAACGCCCTCGCGCCGGAGGGTATTGACCAAAGCTCGCAGTTCCGCGCCCTTGATTCCAAATGCGGTTTCAAGTTCTCGGCTTACCGCCGCATACTGCTCTCCACAATGAAAGATCTCCATATATCCAGCGAGTTCACTTTTCAGCATTTATGCCTCCTTTCCGGGGTCGTTTTTCCGAAAAAGAGCACAAAAAGAAGGGGCCGTTATCCCTTTCGGAAAACGGCCCCTTGCGTGTGCGAATTATTCTTCTATATTCTGTTCTCTGCTGCAATCCTTTCTGTGTTTTATTCCAGCACCATGCCGTGAAGCGTATCCATGCTGTGTCTGGGAACCGCTCCAATCTTGCCAATGTACGCTTGCCCGTCCTCCGAAAGAACAAAGCCTTTCTTTTCTATCATATCGGCGGCATACTGTTCGAAGTCGAATGCGGCTGCGACCGCATCCGACAGCTTGACACAGCGCTTTTTTAGATCACCCATTGCGTATTCTTTCAGTCCGGATAAAGGAACCAACTCATATCGGTTCAGGTTTTCTGCAACATCCAGTGCCTCGCCGAGAGAGGTGCATCCCTCATATTCCATTGCTCCGTGGAATAGCTCCATAAACATCCGCATCCCCTGGCCTCGCTCATCGAGGACATACCCGAGGTTGTTTCCGTCGTAGATCAGGTCCGCGATGCTGTCGTATTGAGAAACAAGGTCGCCGGCATGAGGGAGGATACACTTTGCCTCTAACACATGACACTCGTCCACGCGCAACGCTTCCAAAGCAGTCAGCGCAATCTTGATCTCGTCCGGCTTACCGTCGTTTGCATCCTGATAATCCGGCAGTCGCAGCCATACGCCCTCCGGGTGGTCGGACGAGGCCAGCTTGAGTTTGACACTCCAGCTATCGTCGGTGAGCTGGTCGAGGTTTGTGCCATCGTAGTAGGGCCAGAGCCCGTCCTCTGAGATCTCGATGTAGTTCCCGTCCACAAACACGCCGGGGTGCTGCACCATATATTTTCCCGCCAGCTTTTCGGTGTCGATAAAACCCATATACTCCTGAGATATGCACTCGACCTCCCGCGCAACGAACACGCCGAGACCATCCTCTTTGCCAATGTCAAAGCAGATGTCGCAGTCGTGGATATTCTGGACGAGGTTTACCACATCCATGCCGCTTTTCGGCGGGGCGTAGACCGTCAGGCCGTTCAGAATAAGGCGCTCCTTGACGGACATATCTGACAGGCGCTCGTCCAGCCAGTGTTTCTCGGCAGGCGTGATCTCGGTGAGATGCAAGGTTTTCAGATAATCGTCCATTACATCATCTCCATTCCGCTCTGCGTCTGCTGCTCAAAAGGGGCGTTCATGGGTTGACCGTCTTGCCGCTCAACAAGGCCATACTGTGAGATGGCTGAGTGATCGCGTTTCAGAATGTCCTTGCCGTAGCCGATGAGGTCGGTGTGCTTCGCCAAAAGTGCCGCATCCTCGTTCGACATCATGAATTTCATTTCATCCATCGCCAAATCGCGGAAGCCGCTGACGCTTTCCGTGAACACGAAATCGTCCATGTGTCCGGCCAGCTCAACGGCTTCCTCCAGTGCGTTACACCCGGTGGCGTGAAGAATAGCCTTGTACTTCCGCATCGGCTTATCCCCGATGTTTTGGAGCATCTCCGCAAAGTTGCTGACCGATTGAAGGTCAGCGACATCGATGGTGGCCATGAGCTGCGGGACGCGGCAGTCCACGCAATGATGTGAGGACGCTTCCGGCAGATTGGCGCTGGGCAGCTCCAAGCGGTTTCCGTCCGGCAGTTCCAGCAGTATTTGATAAAACGGCGTCTGGATACGGAAGTTCATATCCTTGTAGACCTCGTTCAGCTCGCTGTGCTGAACCACATAGCCATGCTCTGTAAACACGCCGCCCTCGCCATGGCGCTGCTCCCGTCCGATACGCTCAAAATCCAGCAGATCAAAGAGCCGGTCAGAAAGGTTATCCACCTCCGGCACAAAGCCGTTCTCAGCGTAATACCGTCCGAGCTGGGAGTCATTCAGCGCCTCGTCTACCACATGGCAGCAGTCGGCGCTGTAGGCGAGGTCGATGAGCTTGGCGAGTGAAACGGGACCGTCTTTCTTCGCTGCCTCCATTTTCAGAAGCCCCTCAAAGGCTGCGCTCTGCCGGTCGTTCAGCTCCGAGAGCTTCTGGCACAGTGCGTTCAGCTCGGCAAGGTTATCCGCATCGCTGATGTACGGCTCCATGGACTCAAAGGCATGGTATTCCTCAACTTGAAAGTACAGCTCGTCGCCCTGCTGCACCCGTGCCTTATCAAGCGCGTCGAAAAACTCAAAGGGGGTGGCGGGGAGCGTCAGTGTGGCATACGCCTCGCTCTCCGGCGCGTCAGCTTTGGCGATGTAAACATCCATGATCTTAGCCAAGAGTCATCCCTCCCATCTGCGGTGCATCCTGCTCATAAAACTTCGGGTCTGCGCCGGGGATGGCCCATCCGTGCATACTGCCGCACTCCATCGCCTGACGCTGCGCCTCCGTCACGCCGAGACGCTGGTTGTTGTAGTCTGCCAGCTCCTGATTGTGCGCCTTATCTCCGGTATTCCAATCCGATGGGTAATAGCCGCTTTCGCCCCGCTTGATGCAGATGAGATCGCCGGTGGAGGGGAGGACGGAAAAGCACATCTTTGGTAAGCCCGTTGCCACTTTGATGTCAAACTGTTCCTGCTCGGTCTGGATGCTCCAGCCATCACCACTGCCCCAGAGGTGGGCATACAGTTCGCTGCCGTTGCTCAGCCGGATCTCTCGTTGCTCGAAGCCCTCACCGAAACCGTCCGAAGCCTGTCCGGTGACATATTCCTTGAGTGTTTCCAGCTCATCCGGGGTCAGTTCGCCAACCACCTTGCACTCGGCCACGCCCCACAGCCTGTGGTTACGGGATTCCACGGAGAAGGCAAACGCCTGCACCTTCTGATTGACGCTGTCATCCTCATGGTAGTAATGCATGAGGCCGCGGTCTGTTTCCTCTGGCAGACGCTCCCGCACTATGGCAGCGGCGATATTGTCGGCGTATTCCACCGCTGCGTAGCTGTCCAGCTCCACCGGTTCGTTCTCCAGATCGCCCCACTGATTGCGCTCATAGATGTCTGCGGTCATGGGCATATACAGCTTGAGCAGATGTGTCTGGGGTGGCAGGATGGTGAAGCTGTCCTCGCCCATGACCAGCCCAAGCCCACGTCCGTTATCCCACTTCACATGAAAAGTGCCGATGTCATCGATGTTGGTCAGCGTACCCATGGTACCGGGTTCTACCGGGTGATAGGGGTCTTTCATCTCTCTGAGCCTGATCCGGCTTCCCACGGGATATTGCTCCCGTAGGAACTTCAGCCAGTTCTGATCTACCATTTTACATTCCTCCTAAATTCATGGTGGGTCCGGACGGTTCCAACCCGGCAATGCCGAGTTGCAATCGTGCGGCTGCTTCATCCATTGTGCGGTCTGTGGCAAAGCGGGGATTCTCTCGCCAGCCTTCGTCCAAATAGGTTTCGCCGTCATGGGCAATTGCCAGATAGATTGTGGAGACATCGTCCTTGGTGACGCACAATCGCTTCTCTGTGCATTTGAGGGCGTTGAAATGGTCGATTGCATCGGTGAGCGAACTGAAGCCGTGCCGCTTTTCGTCCTTGCAGCAGAAGTTTTCCATTACGAACCAGTCATATGTGTGCGGCAGATTGGGATTTTCCGCATCCAGCAGCGCCTTGTACCCTTTTTCGGTCAGCCCGTATTCTGATAGCTGCCTTGGATTTTCTTCTCCGAACATATCGTAGAGGATATCGTCCACAGCCTTTCGCACCTGCGGATCGTCCGTCAGGACTTCATACTGAAAGCCGGAAGTAGGTCGGTACGGCAGTTCATCCTTGATGACCTGCACAAAAATGGCGGGGTCAGTATAAGCCAGCGTTTCGCCGCTGGCGAACGATACCTTGCCGATGATTGGCGCTGTAGCCTGCTGGAGTTGCGCTTTGTCGTAGGCGTAGATGTACGAGTAATCGCCGCCGTTGGGGAACAGCCTCATGCAGTAGGTGTGCGCGTCGGTTTCCAGCTTGAAGGCATAGGTGTCCGGGCGATACCGATCCGCCATCCTCGCGCTCTCATGCCCATAACAGAAGGAGCGCGCCGCCGGCAGGTCTTTCAGCACCCCGTTTTCCCGCAGGGCGTTCACCACATCATCGAATTCGTCCTTGAATGCCTGCGTTTTCAGCTCTGGCTGGTGGTCGTCCCACGAGGACACAGTGAAGCGGCCGCTCTGGTCGAAATAGAAGCGGAAGTGACCGATGCATCCCAGCTCCGCATCCTTTTCCGCGCCCTGACTGAAAAAGAGCGCCCCCTCATCCTCTGAGGCGGCGCACATCTGGTATTGATTCAGGTCGGGATAGATGAGACCTCTCTCATCGCAGAAATCCTCGAGGGTGAGATGCTCTCCGAGGAAATCCAGCCTGCCTTTCAGCTTTCGGAAGCCCTCCTTGGGGATGGTTACGGGTTCATGGATGAGGATGGTTCCGGCGTGATTAACGCCGACCTTGGGTTCTACCGTTACGGGCTCGCCGGGGTCGTAGTCGCTGCCGCGCAGGTCGTAGGCGTACCAGCCCTCTGGCACGGTATCCCTGTCGATGCGGGAATTGGTGAACAATGCCGGTTTGCCGAACAACTCCACATACTCGTATTCTTCTTCTCTGGCGTTTACGCTCATGGGATATCATCTCCTTCTTGTTTTTTCAAGCACACAACATACCACACAGTGGCGGGGATAGCTATTAAAATATCATCTGGTTTTTAAAATAACGGTTTATTTTAGCGTTGACTAATATAGTTCTCCAATATATAATTAAGTCATCGCTAAATCAGAGGTGATTAGATGAAAACGGCAATCCTCATCAAGGCTCTATGCGAGCCCATGCGTTACTCGATATTTCAGCAGTTACTTGTCAGGAAGCATTGCGTTCGGTCCCTTTCAAAGAAGATGGGAATCACGGAATCCGCTATTTCACAGCACATGAAAGTACTGCGGGAAGCGGGGCTGGTGTACGGTGAGAAATACGGCTACCATACGCACTATCTTCCCTGTCAGGAGGCTGTGGATTGTTTAGCGGAGTCCTTTGAGCAGATGCGCCAGCAGTCCCTGTCTTTAAACCGTGACCCGAAGCTGTGCGAGTGTGCGTTTCGCGAAGGGGAGGAATCCAAATGAGCGTCCTTCTCGATCTGTTCCTGACCTTTGCAAAAATCGGGCTGTTCACCTTTGGCGGCGGTTACGCGATGATCTCCATGATTGAGAACGCCTGTGTGGAGAACAAGCAATGGATCACCCACGACGACATGATGAATGTGACGGTCATTGCTGAGTCCACGCCGGGACCTATCGCCATCAACTGCGCCACCTTTGTGGGCTACCGGCAGAAAGGCGTTGCAGGCGCTCTCATCGCGACGCTTGGCATGGTGCTGCCGTCCTTTGTTATCATCTATCTGATTTCCATGTTCCTCGATAACTTCCTGGAAATCACGTTGATTGCCAACGCCTTTCAGGGCATCAAAATCGCGGTCGGCATATTGATTCTGGACGCTGCGATCACGATGATAAAGAAGATGCACAAGAAACCCGTTCCGCGCGTCATCATGCTCTGTTCGTTTGCTGCAATGCTGCTCATCGATCTTTTCTCCTGGAACTTCTCATCCGTCAGCCTGATGCTGGTGGCGGCGGTTGTCAGCCTCGCCATCTTTTTGATACAGGGTGCTCCCCCGCAGAAGGGCGGTGCGGCTAAATGATTTATCTGGATTTGTTTCTCGGGTTCCTCAAGGTCGGCTGCTTCGCCTTCGGCGGCGCATACGGCGCAATTCCTCTGATACGCGACGTGGTGCTGTCCTATGGCTGGCTCAGCGACGAGATGCTGACCTATATGATTGCAGTCAGCGAGAGCACTCCCGGGCCGATTATGGTGAATCTGGCCACCTATGTAGGCAGCAGTCAGGCGGGGCTTCCCGGCTCGGCCATTGCAACGCTGGCGGTCGTGCTCCCATCCTTTATCATCATCCTGCTGGTGATGGCGCTGCTCAAGACCGCATTGAAAAACAGGTATGTTCAGGCAATACTCCGCGGACTCAAACCCTGCATCATCGGAATTATTCTTGCAACAGGCTGCTTTATGATTATGAACAACTGCATATCCATCACCACCGGCGCGGCGCTCAATGGCCGTGCATTGGTAATTTCGTTGATACTGGCGCTTGTGTATTTCGGTTCAAGAAAGGTACTGAAAAAAGGACTCTCTCCGATTATGCTTATTGTGATTTCTGCCTGCCTTGGAATGGCCATGTATGGTGTCTAACAACGAACCTTCTTCGCCATGAATTGATGCGAATACCGCAGATGGGCTCTTTCCTGTCAGCGGCATTCTATTTATTGAATCACCATACACGCCGTCCGATTCCATATCGTGGGTCAGGTGGAGTGTGATCATTGCAAACCTCCCATTTCCATGCCGAACTCCACCTTGTCGCCCGTGGCGTCCTGATTGCTCTGGACAAAACCGTCCAGCTTGTTTGGGACATAATCACTGAGCCATGTTCCGCCAAACTGTTCATGGGTTTTCAGCCGCCAAAGGGCAAGTTTACCGATGTCCAACTGAACACCGTCCATGTGGAACAACAGATTGGTCAGCCCATCATGCTCAAATCTGCTGACCTCGGTGAATCGACTTCCGTTTTTTAGAATATTCATATCGGTCAGCATTTCGTTAATTCCGTCAATCCATTCCTGCGGGTCACCGCCGCATCCTTGCAGGATGAGCCCCTCGCTGTATCCCATGCGGCGCAGTACCTCGGTTGAAATATCTCGCATCATTCCATTCCTCCCATCTCAAAACCGTCCTGCTCCTGCTCAGCGGGATCTTCCATCATGAGTTCATCAAGGCTGAGAGTGCCGTGATAGGAAATATAGCCGCGGGCCACAAACTGGCCGTATTCGTATTCCATTCGCTGTCGGCCGTACTTCTCGTAGTCATAGAAATCGGCGAGGTTTTCGTCATACTCGAAATGCTCGGAGTCTTGAATCATATAACATCCATAATCTTCGGCGGTCTTTGCACCGGGGATGAATTCAAAGAATTCCAGATTCTGCGCCAGATGCATGACCTGCGAGGAGTAGTCCGGCTGTGCCAACGCAACCGCAGCCCCCAGCTTTAAGCGGTCACTGGGAGAGAGCTTTTCAATGGCGGCGCACATTTCGTTCAGAGATGCGATGCCCTCATGCTCCATATCCAGTGCGACATCAATTTCCTCGGGAAGTTCGCTTTCCATAAAACGCAGGCACATATCTCCGTAGCTGCTGATCCCGGCACGAATCATGGTGCGCTCGATTTGCGCCTGCGGTACGGGAAGAAACAAATAGGCTGCGGGACTGTCTGCGAGAGCGAAACGGGAACGCAGCTCCACCTCCATCAAGCTGTCTGCGTAGCGATATTCCGGAAAGTGCCGTCCATCATATGCTTGTGACAGCTCCATTCCATTGTCATAGACTACACCGTAGGGGGTGACAAGCCCCTGTTCTGACAGAATCAGTTTTTTGGCTATTTCGAAACCGTTTGTTTTCTCCATTTCCTCTTTAGACGCACAACCTCCGTTCAGGGTGAGAAAATGCTTTCGGCCAATTGCGTCCAGATGCGTGAAATCTGAAATCACCGTGCTTTCCTGACAGCAAAAGGTCAGATTGATGAACCGCTCCACGCTGTGCAGGCTCAGCCGTGAAGCCATACCTTGAAACTGTGTCAGCTCGTAAGCATCGAAGCTGTCCAGCCGCCTGGCAAGGTAGTCCAGTTCATCAAGATTGGCATTCGTCCGTTCTATCTGCTTGAGCGCGGGGGTATCGCCGCGGATCTCTTCGATATGGCAGTCCCGCTTGACCTCATCCCCAAGGTCAAGAGGCTCCAAAAGGCGAATCACATTTTCATATTCCGCGTCGGGGATGGGAAACGGGATGGTCGCCACGCCATACTCAGGGTGTTGGCGGTTACACAATACTGCTTGAAATTGCATCTGCATCCTCCTTCACATTTTCATTTCGAAGGCAAAGCCCTCTGTCTGGCTTGGTTCGCCAGAGAACAAATCCTCCATAAATTTTGAGCCGCCAATTTCACAGGCGGCTTCAAAGGCTTTGTCGCTATTGGAAAACTGCTGTGCGGCATCGATTTTGAAAAGCGCCTCTCCGATGTGCGGAAAGGCGTGTTCATAAGATCCAATCTGAAGCTCTGCTTCCGGGGTGATCCGCATATAACGCCCTTTTTCTCCGCCGATGTAGTACAGCTTTCCGTTGCCGTTGAGACTGGTGATGGTATCCTCAACCCACTGGGAGGAACTGCCGGCCGTGACTGCCTTCCAGTATTCAAGTTCCTGTTTCTCCATGGTCATCCTCCTTAGTTATAGGTATCTTCATGTCGATATCCTCTACAAATAAAATGAGCGCCGAAGTATCCTGCGGTTCTTCGCTTTACATCATGGGATGCGAAAATGTCGTTTCTTCCTGATCCATTGCGCGTTGTACCCGCTGGTCGAGATCTGGGACAATATCAATAATCTGCTCCTGCGTGTCCTTCAGCATATTCTCTTGATCAAAAGTGATGTCGTACTGATGATCCAATGTGTCTTGGATACATCGATATATCTCCGTCAGCTGGTCCGGAGAAAAAAGCATTCTCTTATCGATGAGCCCACTCCGAACAGCAAAATCTTGTTTCGCAGCCTCATAATTACCAGCCATCTGATGTCCTTGGGTAACGGCAGCATGACCGTAACACCAATCCCATGTGATAAACTGGACACCAAATGAAGTGGGGTGGCCAACGAGAACTGTACCGTTGTAGTCTGCCAGGAGCTTATAGTGTTCATCCAATCCGTCCGCTTTGAGAACAGGCGCTTCTTCCATGAGACGCATATATTCCGAAACAGTGTACGCCGTGCTAATTACTTGATGCAGGGCATCGTTTTGCCCTTCTGTTATTACATCTGATTTGCTATATCTCACGCTACCAGTACCCATGACTTTACAAAGGGATTGACCCTCAAGTGATACTTGGAAGAAATCATCAGTCGGCTCGCTTGTGCTAAACCCACGATTCTGCAGTGCGATACGAATCTCCTGAAGATAGGCATTGTTCTGTTCTGATTTCTCTTGACTCATAGCGTTTCCCTCCTGTTCAAAACGCAAAAAAGGCCGACACTCACGAATGAATGTCGGCCTTCAAAAATATATTGACTATATTTTGGTCTGTATCACATTTTGATACAGACCACTTTTCCAAGACACAAAAAATTAACAAATATTTTTTTGATTTTCGAGAAAAAACTCTGCCTGGAATCGAATTTTGGGCTGAATAACGGTGGAGTTTTAGTTCAAGTCCCTACCAACGGGGGGTAACACAGGAAAATATCTTTTTTTTGCACTTCAAAAAAAGGGCACGAAAAAACCCAGAAACCGTTGTGGTTACTGGGTTTTCCGGTGCAATATCTTTTTTGCTTGCACAATATGGTTGCGGAGATAGGATTTGAACCTATGACCTTCGGGTTATGAGCCCGACGAGCTACCGGACTGCTCCACTCCGCGATATGGAGGCCCTCATTCAAGGGCTACAATAGAATAACACATCCTATAGTGGGTGTCAAGAAAAACTTTTGGGATAACTGGAATTTTCTAAAAATCACTTAATTCCCGTCAGAAAACCCTCGACTAACCGCCTATTTTATAATATGGTGGTAAAACCATGGGAATTGAGGTATTATTTATGTGGGGATTTCCCGCATAATAAAATGAGAGGCAAAGATAATGTACGACGAGCTAACAGAAGTGGACATCAAAAAAATGCAGGAGGAAATCGACTATCGTGTTCGGGAACTGCGCCCAAAGTGCATTGAAGATGTTAAAACAGCCCGAGCCTTCGGCGATCTATCCGAAAATTTTGAATACAAGGCGGCGAAGCGAGAAAAAAACCATAACGACAGCCGTATAAGATATTTAGAGCGCATGATAAGCACTGCAAAGGTCATTAAAACGGATTGCAAGGACGGGGTGGTAGGCCTTTTTGACACAGTTACCCTGTTTTTCGAGGAGGACAACGAGGAGCAGGTGTACAAACTGGTAACGACCCTGCGGCAAAACGCTCTGGAGGGGCTTTTAAGCAAGGAATCGCCACTGGGAAGGGCGATTATGGGGCGACGCACCGGCGAGCGGGTGTCCATAACCGTGAACGAGGACTACAGCTACTTCGTGGTTATCCGCTCCATTGAAAAAGGCTCGGACGATGAATCGCTGCCTATAAGTGCGTTTTAGCTTAGAAAAAAGCTGCCTTACAAAACCACGAATTTTAATAAGCCGCCCTTGGGTGTCGTTTTGTCACGAACCAAAGGGCGGCTTATTAATAAATAAACTTGTAGGGCACCCGCGGGAGGGTTCAAGAAACGGGGTATAAGCACGATACAATAGCCATCAGAAGGAATAACGGGAGTGTATATCCGAGGAGTAGCGCTGGGCGGCGGCGATATCCGCCGGGGAAAGATATTTCCCCAACAGCTCCTTGATCCCATAGTTCTTTTTATTTACCAAAATGGCCGGTATGGTGGTGCTTTCAGAGGGGTAATCCGTTGGAGGAATGGGACGTGGTACAAGATTAAGGTTGTCCTCCAGCCATTTTTCCTTGCGGATAACGCTACAGTCTATGCTGTGGTTGTGAAGCAGCTCAACGGTGTTTTCAAAGGGCATTTTCACAAACTCAACATTTTTTCCACGGCAAAGAGCCTTTGTAAGTTCCATCTGGTCTATGGTTTCGGGGTCAACACCTACCCTCATGCCATCTCGAATCTCGGTATCTGCGGGATCTATAAAAAGAATACAGTAAGGCTCCTCGTAGCGACAGTCGGGCAGCTCGAAAAGAAGTTCCAAGTCCTCGTCTGCGGCGATGATGTGCCGTGCTGTAGCCACGGAGGTTACGATGTAGTCCAAAAAATCTTTTTTTAGCATGGACTGTCGGTTCAAAGCGCCGCTAACGTATATTACAGAGGAATCCACCGGCAAACGACGGCTCTCCGCAAAAAGAGCTGAGGCAAGGCTGCGGAAGCAGTCGTTAAACGGCACTGGCATAGCGCCCACAATGGGATCCCATCCGGTGAAGCCGTATAGCTTTTGACGGTCTACCATGTCAAGCACAGTGCCAAGCTTTCCACTTCGGCTAAGACCAATGCAGCCGGATTCCTCAAGAAAGGAAATGGCATTTTGCACTATCCCCCGGGAAACGCAAAAGCGCTCCGTCAATTCAATAATGGTGGGCAGACGCTCGCCCACATCCAGTGCCATTATGCTTCGCGCAAGGTCGGCGGTTACGGAACCGTGCTTGTTAAGTATGTTTCTATTCATATAGCCCCTCTTGGTATATAGTATATTACCTTTTCAAAGAAGGATTTTAGTTTTCGCCCAAAAGACCCATAAGTGCATCCGCAAATTCGCCGCAATCTGCCACTATGCCAAGGTCGCAATTTTCAAAAATAAGCGCATTTGGATCACGGTTGACGGCAACAATGCGTCTGCTGTGCTCGATTCCGGCCATAAAGGCGGCGGCACCGGAGGCACCGAACACTAAACAAAGCTCCGGTTTAACTTGACTGCCGGATATGCCGATAAGCCTGTCGGCGGGCAGTTTCCCGTCGCAGACCGTGGGACGGCTTCCACAGAGAACGCCGCCGAGCTTTTTGGCAAGTGAATCAAGTTTTTTGAAATTGTCCGCCTTTCCAACACCACGTCCTGCTGCCACCACAAGCCTTGCGTCGGACAGGGAGTGTGCTTTTTTTGTGTCATTATACTCAGGGGAGAAAAGCCACAGGGGAAGCTTTGCATGGGAGACGAGGCGAAGAATTTCAGGTGGGGCGGATGGTGAAGCGCCGTTGCTGCTGCCGCCGGAAATGGACACCGCAAGAGGAAATTTTCTACAAAGAAATTCACCCGTGAGATTGCCAGCATATACGCTTTTGCGGATCATTATACCCTCCGGTGTCTTGGAAGTAGAGCCTGCGCCAAGGGCAAGGGTGCTGTTTGTTAAAAGGGAAAGCTGGGCAGCAAGCTCGTCTCCCCTTATGCCTGCGGGAGTGATGATAAGCTCTGGCACACTGTTCGAAAGAAGTGCAAAGACCGCTTCGGCACAGGCGCATGGCTCCTTTAAAACCTCCTCATGGTCGAAGCATACCTCCACAATGCGGGAAGCTCCGATGGAGCTTAAGGGAAAGTCCCCTGCGGCTCCCAATACCCACAGCTCTGTTTCAAAGTCAAGATTGGCTATCTTCTCAAGAAGGGAAGGGGCGGTTTTAAGCTCATCCTCAAAGACAAAAACTGCACATTTCATGAGCTTTTCACCTCCGGACAGAGCTTTATGAGATTTGCGGCCTTTTCAGCGCAACTGTCCCCCTCCACAAATGTGCAGGTTTTGCCGCTTTTTCTGCCCACAAAGCCAATAAGTTCCAAGGGCTCGACATCGGGAAGGCTGAGGTCAGAAGCGTCGATAAATTCCGGCTGCAGATGTGCCGCCGCAAGACGGTTTTTAACCGTTGCCATACGAAGGTAGGGGTTCACACTGTTGCCAACGGCGTAAACGGCAGAGACGTTTATGGTGACACTGCTCTCCCCCCCGGCGGTTTCCCGACGTATGGCAAGAGAGCCGCTTTTATATTTCATTTCAATAACGTTAGGTACGCAGGGCATCGCCAATTTCTTTGCCAATAGATAGGGCGTTGTACCGCCGGAGGTGTCGGCAGACTGAATGCCGCAGATTACAGCATCGTATGCTTCAGCGGAAAACACACGGGAGATTGCGCAGGAAACACGTTCTGGCGTGAAGCAAACCGGATCGGGAAGGCGAATTTGTACTATGCGCTCAAAGCCCAAGGCAAAAAGACTGCGGAAAAAGTAGTCATAGCTGCCGCTGCCGATAGTAACGGCGGTAAGGGACACATCGTCCCCCGCTTTTTTGGCCTCGTCCCTCAGGCGAAGGGCGGTTTCAAGCCCCGCTTCATCATAGCAGCTTATTATTTTTCTAACATAAGCAATGTCTGGCCCCGGGACTTTAGCCGAATCCCAATCACGCTGTACAACCTTATCATAGTCAGCCACAATTTTAAAGC
>CAZJYY010000037.1:0-22005 GCA_964550315.1 uncultured Oscillospiraceae bacterium
AAACCATGTCTGTTTTTATGCCTTTTTGAATTTGCGCAATTTATTCTACCTTATCAGCAAAGAATATGCAGTTTTATCGCCCCAGCATAATCTTTACGATTTCATCATCTGTTTGGCGCATGCCCTCACGTCCAAGACGTCCCACATTTTCAATGGTATTTTCAACGCCCTTAGTTACAATTCCATCACCGCCATAAAACTGCTGACCGTTTTCATACATCTGCCAGCCTAAAATTCCTGCTTCCACTGCTGCAGCAATTTTTCCGGCGCAGGAGGGCTTTGCACCATCGCAAACTATGCCCGAAACTATGGCCAGAGAGTTTACGAGTGTATGGGCAACACCGCGAAGTCCTCCTCCGTTGATATAGCAAATTGCAGCACCGGCGGCGCAGCCCGCACTCACTGCTCCGCAGTAGGCGCTAAGTCTGCCTATGCCTGTTTTAAGATGAATTGTTAAGAGGTCGCTAAGTGCCACCGCTCTTATTGTCTGCTCTCTTGAAAGCTTTAGCTCCTTTGCGTACTCATAGACAGGCAGGCAGGTTGTAATCCCCTGATTTCCGCTGCCTGACACAACTATTACGGGCTTTTCACAGCCGCTCATTCGAGCGTCAGAGCCGGCTGCTGCCGCTGCTCTTGCTCTGATTTTTATGTCATTTCCATATGCAGTTAATAGGGTTTTCCCAACATTTGCGCCATAATTTCCACGCAAGCCCTCATCACTTATGCTGCTGTTATAGTCAATTTGCTTTGAGATAATCCCTTCGATTTTGCTTAGCTCCACAGTCTCAATAAAGTTTATTATTTCTTCAACCTTCAAAAGCTCTGCGGCGCTCTCAGGCTGGGTATCTTCAGCGCTTTCCTTTTTCTCCACAATTTCGTCGTCATGGCGGATCTCGACAACATTTGTGTGATAGCCTGCAATATGCACGGTGGCGCTGTGCATTTGAGAAAATACACGAACAACAATATCAAATATGTTATCGTTTTCTGCAGGGAGAACAGAAATTGCCGTGTTATTAAGGAAGCTTTCAATTCTAGGCTGGTCCTCATCCTTAACCTCGGACACGACCTCCAGTCCCTTGTGGGCGTTTCCGGCCACAATCCCGACAGCGGCGGCACATTCAACACCCTTTCGTCCGCCGGCGTTTGGCACGACAACGCTTTTTACATTCTTAAGAATATTGTTGCTTACAGCAACCTCAACTTTTGTTATTTCTTCTCCCAAAGTCTCTCGTGCCAGAGCTCCGGCTAAAGCTACGGCTATAGGCTCTGTGCAGCCCATGGCCGGAATTAGCTCGCCCTTTAAAATTTCAATATATTCATTCTCACTTAAACTAAATGTCTTTTTCATATCTGCTCCATATTTTTTGAGGGGTGGCAGCATCCACCCCTCGACATTGATTTTTGTTCCTAAAATTTGACACCGGTGTCATTTTAATATCTTTTCATGCATATGAACCAAACACAAATCTATCCCTATAGCCCGGTAGTCTCAAGGAATCTAATTTATTAAAAAAAGATGTAATACTAAGTTTGCTGCTTTGTAAAATTCATCAAGCAATAAATATTCATCCTTGCTATGCATTTTTTCATAGCCTACTGACAGTGTAACTGATGGGATACCCAGTCCATTCATAACATTTGTATCAGTTCCACCGCCACAAGCTTTCATATTCAGAGAAACACCGGCAAGCTGGGCAGCTTTTTTTATGTACCCGATGATGTCACTATTGTTATCAAGATTTATCTCATCATATAGTTTTTCGCATTTAAATTCAAGCGTGCCGCCATATTTCTTGGCTGAAATTTCGAAACAATTTTTAATATGCTCTGTTTGCTTTTTAAGCTTTTCGGGATTTCTGCTCCTTGCTTCGCCAATAAGCTCAACACGTTCGCAGACAGTATTCATTCCTAAGCCGCCGTAAGTAAAGAACATCTCGCTTTCGGACTGCTGCACATTTTGCCGCTAATTGCGCATCGTTACTCCGACGCCTTGAAATTATACACAGGTCTAATTCGTTCCACTATTTCTGCCGTGGGACCAATCTGCCTCACAATTTCTTCCATCCTCTTATATGCCATGGGAGATTCATCCAGAGTGTCCGGCACGACACATGTCGTGAATATACCATCCATTTCTGCCGTGTATTCTTCCATGGACAGGGTGGAAAATGCCGTCTTGCGGCTCATGAGCCGTCCCGCACCGTGGGGCGCGGAGCAGTTCCAGTCCTCGTTGCCGTGTCCGATGCAGATGAGGCTGCCGTCTCGCATGTTCATTGGAATCAGCAGCTTTTCACCTAGCTTTGCGGATACTGCGCCCTTGCGCAGAATCATGGCATCGGTGTCAATATAGTTGTGAACTGTGGTAAACTCCTCCACTTGCGTGAGCCCCATACCTGAGAGAATTACATCTGCCATTGCTTTGCGGTTTAGTACAGCAAAATGCTGGATAATACGCATGTCGTGAATATAGTCGTCAAATAGAGGACCTTCCACATATGCAAGATCCTTGGGTAAGGGTGTCAGCATAGCACGTTGCTTTTTGAGCTCCTTAATGGTCTTGTGAATCTCCTTAGTGTTGCCCTTTTCCTTCATCTGCTTAATGGTAGCGTCAAGCTGAAACCTGGCATTGCCACACAGCGCGCGGAAACCCTCATCCTGGTAGTACTTAGCCACTTCGTTGCCGATATGTCGGCTGCCGGAATGGACTACAAGGTAGAGTTCACCTGTTTCACCTCGGTCCACTTCGATGAAGTGATTCCCCCCGCCCAGCGTGCCAATACTGCGTTGGGCTCGATTTATATTCACATATGGTGAACAGCGAAGCTCGGAAAGGTTGATCTTCGTACTTAGTGAGTGAGGCGTGTCACGGATTTCGCGTCCGCTGGGAATCTGCTCACGAATGAGTGCATCCAATTTTTTAAAATCGATCTCACTGTCCAAAAGACGTACAGTCTCCATGCCGCAGCCAATATCTACGCCCACCATGCCGGGTACGACCTTATCAGTGATAGTCATGGTGGTGCCGATGGTGCAGCCCATACCGGCATGGACATCGGGCATGATACGGATCTTTGACGCTGCGAAGGCATCCTGGTCGCACACGGCCTTAATCTGTCCGGCAGCGGCTTTTTCCAGCTCATCAGTATAGCAACGGGCGATGTTGTATGTGCCTTGTATATCAATCATAATTATTCCTCATGTCATGGATGAAGGGCACTCCTCAATTGGCTTGCCCTTCATCTGTCAATTTGAGTTGCAGCAATCAGGCCGCTATACCGCTGTACCGCTTACTCCCGAGAACTTCCATCATGTAAGTATAGGGCTCCAATGCACCGCTCTTAAGCATGGAGAAGATGCGGGGCGTACAGCCAGACACCATCGCCACACCTTGCTCATTCTTCGTGACCGGCTGCTGTCTTGTGCGGCTGGCCACGTTCCAAAACACAACACGAGGCAGCTCATATCCATGAGCGGCAAAGACCCTCTTGGCATATTCAAAATTGGTCTTTCCGGCACCCTCTGCGCAATAATCAAATTCCATGTCGGAGATGATATACAGTGTCCTTGGAAGCTCATTTTGCGGAACCTTGTTTTTGACCGCCGAAGCTAGAATCAGTTCAAACACCTTTTGAATGTCCGTGTTGGCACACTCGTTGTACTCGTGGCAATAACGAAGCTTTTCAAGAATGTCATACCCCTTGATCTCTACCAACCGAGGATGTGTGGAGAACGTGATGAAGTGGTTTTTAAATGCCCCGGTGTTGCGCTCGGCAAAGTAGATGCCCAGGGACAGTGCCACAGCCGCCGGCAGCGGCTTGCCCCCTCCGTACATGGAGCCGGAGCCATCTATTACGACAAGAGCATTCTCGTCATCTGTGAAGTCTTTCTGTGCATTCCAGGTAGTGTCGATGCTTCTGCGTTCAGCCTCAGTAACCTGATTATTGAAGAACGGTGCGATGATATCGTAAGGGGTCAGCGTGCCGGTGTGCAGTTTTGCTTCACCGTAGGACACACTGTCCATAAATGCTTGATACCTGTCGCCGTCGTTACGGAGAAATGCTTTGCGATACTTGAACATTGCTTTGGACGGCTGCTTTTCATAGTCGAAGGAATAGTCCTTTTCCCGCAGGTTGTTTTCGATGAGATGAATGTGAGCACGGAGTTTCACAAGCGTCTTGCGGTAGGTGGCGTCATCCATACCGAGAGAGCGGGAAATTCTTTTCGCATTATGTACGGTCTGCGGATTAGATGCATTGACCGATGGCAGCCATTTGGCAAGCAGAGACACAGTTTCTCCATTATCCAGCGCCTCGATATCCGCAGCAAGCTGCTTTTTAATGCAGGCGAGGGCATTCTTCTCGCTGGGCGTGCCCAGCAGCGCCAGCAAATCGTCCCAGCGGCCGTATTCAGCAATTACTTCCACGTTTTTGCGTACTGATTCCGGCTCGTGTGCCGCAAGCCATGCGAGGATAACACGGAACACACGCCGCTCGCCTAAGCCTTCTCGCACGTCACGGGCGAAGAACAGTGTTTTCATGGCAAGGTCGGGATTTTCGGCGTAGGCTTTCATGAAGCGACTGACAATCTCTTCATCGCTCTCCCGACGCAGGGCGCCGATAGTGGCAAAAAAATCCAGGCAGTCAGAGTAGGTGGATGCGTATGTAATGGCTCCGTTTTCAGTTAAGGTTTGGTTTGCCCTGTTCTTTAAAAAGTTGAGCATGATAATCCCTCCCTATATTTTTTTACAAGACACATTGCCGATATGCAGTCGGCGCGGTTTTTGTTGGGACGTTGCCCTGGAGCATCATATTGCTGTGTGTGTCTTTTCAAGATGCCTTTTTGGCAGCCGCCGGTTTTACGGCGGTCCCTCCTTTACCGTGGAGGTGGTCATTTTCTAGATGACATGATTGCTGCAAGCATCTTTAACAAAGCACATGATTATGTTCTCAAGACAAATAGGAATTGCTGTTTGTGCTTTTGTAATTTGATAATAGCAAATATTTTCTTCATAATCTTGGAAAAAAAGTTGCGAGCCTGTTTTCAGGCTCGCAACTTTTTCTGCATATCCAGTCTCTGTCTGACTTTGTCTATAAATCCCTCCGGCGATATTACCTTCAGCACTGGTCCGAAGGAAAGAACACGAATAAGCAGCTCCGTTTCATCCTCTCGGTCATAGTGCAGTGTAAGCTGATATTTCCTGTCATCCAGTCGAACAGTCTCTTTTTCCAAATGTGAGAAGTTCAGCATCACTCGTTCCAGTGCATTGCGCTCGTCATTGAGCTCAAGCACAAGCGTTTTCTTTACAGGTGCTTTAGTTCGGTATTCTTCATCGCCCCACGGCTCCAAAAGCTCGCAAGATTTGATTCTGGCAACGTTGATTGTGAGCGTGTTTCTCGGGGATGATGTGAGAACACGGAATTTGTCGTCTTTGGATGAGTACTCCAGCTTATATGGGATGCACTCCCAGGAATGCCGGTTGCCAAAATGTCCCGTGAACCGGATTCTCAGCTTGCGCTTTTCACGCAGTGCTGTCAGTATCGTCTTGAAATGCCGGATATACTGAGAATCGTCATAGGGATCGCCATCGGAATATCGGTCGAAATAACAAAAAACGTTTTCCGGGTGCAAAGGCTCGACATCCGCCAAACCGCCTTCATCGGGAGAGAAGAGGCAAATTCTCGGATCACTCAACAGCGCTTTCAGCCAACGTTTTTGCAACAGAGTCAACGGCATGGTCGGAGTATGTCTCAGCGGGGTTGTGTTCTCATCGGTCAGCAAGGGCCATGAGCCGTCACGCAAAGACACGGGAATGGTCAGCATGCTCTCGCCAAACGCCTTTTCACGGACAATGTTATTAATGCGACTACCCGTCAGCTCTCCAGCAACAGCTTCCGCCAGTATTGCGGCGATGACATTATAGTAGCTGCCGTATACCTCATCGAACAGCATCGGTATCACCTCCGTACATTGCGGTCATTGCATCCAGATCAGCATAGAAAGTACCCGTAACGTGAGTGTTTGAGCATTGAAGCTTTTCAATTCTTCCTATGAACGTCCTGATCCATGGGAGCATCTCTGTGGCGTCGTATATATCAGCGGAAAAGACACAGGTGTGGTCATCAACAATGTCTATCTTGCCGCAGCGCTTCTCACGTTCGAGTCTGTCGAGAATATACCCCTCATTATCAGCAATATGTATAGTCATTTCAATGTGCTCAACCGTGTGCCCCATTCCCGAGGATACGCCCCAGAGATTGTCCTTAAATTGGTCATACCATTTACTGTATTTCTCTGGGCTTTTCTCCACAGAGCCTGCCACGGCACTGCGAATGCTGTCAATGCGGAAAAACATTGGCTTGCGGAAGCGGTAGTGATAGCAGAGCAGATACTGCCGCCCGGACTGGGTACTGACGTAAATCTTTACCGGAAATACCGTATGCGTTTTTTCTTCGCCGCTGTTTCGGGCGCTGTGAATCGTAAGCTCCAAACAGCGATTGTCATTTATGGCCAGCAAGATACTGCACAGCACCTCACTGTCCAGCGCATGGAGAATATAGTGGTGCTTGAACCCGAAGTGAACCGCTTCGCTGCTGCCGCCCGGGAACTTGTCCAGCAGGAAGGAGCCAACGACTCCCAGGGGATCCGCCTCGGAGAAAAAGGAGATGGCGTCACGCCAACTGTCTAAATCAATTTCAGAGTCCTTCGTCCTGCAATAGACCAGCTTGCGGCCGTACTTTCGGCTTTCCAAAAGACCAAGCGCCTCATGCTCCTTGAGCTTTTTGCGCACGGTGGAATCGTCAACAGTAATTGCAGTATTAAAGACGGATAGATATCTGTCGGAGATGGCGTCAACAATTTCGTGTATGGACATTTCCACATCGCCCTTGAGCAGATCCATTATGTAGAAGTGGAAGGTAATGTCGCCATCTGTGAAGCTCTTTGTCTTAAAGGCGCTGTACAGTGGATTTCCGGGTATGGCACGACTGTCCACGGAGATGAATACATTCTTTCCAAGGAAATCCTGTCGGAATGCCATGTAATCTCCCAGCCAGCTTTCAATTCGGCGGCGTTCGTTATCATAGCTGCGTGCGCTCTTGGCATCATACTCGTCACGGCTTTTAAAACCGTAAACGTAGAACTGTCGCATGTAATCACGGATACGCTCAAAGCTTTTAATCAGCTCACTGTATGCCAAATTGCTCTCCTCCCTTACAAAGCGCAATGTTTTAACCAGTATAGCATGATTGGATAGACAATAAAACTCCTATGTCATGAGTAAAAAAACTAGGGGTAAAACCTTGCTGCATTATCCTGGGCAAACGGTACAATTATATTAGAAACCGTTCATTTCTCATTAAATATACCTGTGCCAAAGGAGGTGAAGGGCAGAAGTATACAGATAACGAGATACGTGAGATGAAGAAAGTGGCTATTCAAACAGCAGCCGATTGCTTTCAAACGAAATCTTCATGCTGGAACTCAATGCCGGTGAGCTGGCTGCGTACTCGTATCTCATGTACTGTGAGGATCACAAAACATTTCGGTGCTATCCCAGTTACAGGACGATTGGCAAAGCGGTTCACATGAGTCAGAACACAGTGAGAAAATATGTACAAAGCATTGAGGACAAGGCGCTCATCTTTACCGAGCCAACCACCGTCTACACAAAGTCCGGTGAGAAGTGCACGGCGGTCTGCTCTACACCATTTGTCCCATTCAGGAGGCGCTGGATATGTTCTACGCCCGACAGATGATGAGGGTGGACGAGGAGGTGGCGAAGCAGCGGACAGCGACGAAGCTCACCAACGTTAGCCACTGCGAGCCGATTTGGGAGGCTTTGGAAGAATGGGCAGGGAGTGATAGCCTATGGGTCATTAAAACCAACACCCGCCATTTTGTGCCGTTTGGTGTTTCGGGATTTGAGCTAGAAATGCTCATGTTAAGCTTTCGACTACATCGTAGCCCTCGTAATTGGGGATATTACCAAGCCTCCACACGCTGACGCCCCTCACGCCGAAAAGTCGTGACAAAGCAAGCTTTTCACTTACGCTCTGCTCGTTTTCGTACCACAGAAAATAGCGGCTGCCATCCTGATTTTCATACTCAAGATAGGGGTTTCTAAAGCTTTCCGAAAACCCGAATTTCGCATTGGGGAGCTGCATTTTTTCGTAAACTGTTTTACTTGAAACATAGGAGGGCGTTTCGGAAAGGAGCCTGCCATCACCGTCAATTTTCCATGCCACACCTGCAAAACTCAAGCCCAATAGAATTTTAGACTTGTCCGTAACGCCTGTTTTCTCGTCTGTTATTGCCTTCAGACCCATGTAAACCTGGGAAATTGGACTAATTCCGCAGTTTTTGTGCCAAGCTGTGCCTAAAAAGCCCGACAAATTGGTAGGGTTATAGTCGTGTGCCATTAAAATTACCTTGTCGGCAAGCTCGCCAATAAGCCTATAGTCATAGCCGTCGAAGTACTCTCCGGTGGAGAGTACGGGGGAAACGGTAACGTAAAGACTCTTGCCCTCTGCCTTTAAAGCACGGGACAAATCCTTTAAAAACAGATTAAAATTCTCCCTTTCATTTGCGCCCTTTAACCCCTCAAAATCTATGGTAACACCGCTATAAGGATTGTAACCAACGGCGCTGTAGGTTCTCTTTAGCTCCTTTAAAATTTCATCAATAGCCATGCTGCGATTTTCGGGAGTGGACAAAAGCTCGGTTAAACCGTCACTCTTTAGCATGATTATGCCTAAATGCACCTTTTGGTTCATGTCCTTGAGGTAGCTTAAAATGCTCTCGTAGTCCTGTGGGATATGGTATTCATTGCCGCCCTCGCTTGTGGTATTTAGGCTCACACTTGCGTCCCTTGCACCCATGCGGCTCCAGTGTAGGGTGGTGGCGCTGCTGCCCTTAATCTGTTCTTTTTGAGAAAAACTGCTTATAGCATAAAAATTGTGGCGGAACTCAGTCTTGCCAAAATATTTTTCGTAAACACGCACCAGCATGGCTGCACATTCCTCACGCTTGGCGTAGCTTTTGGGGGCAAATTCCGTTTCGGAAATGCCGTTTATCATGCCGATTGAATGAGCAACGGATATGTAACCCTTATTTTCTGTAACGTCTTTGAATTTAAGCTCGTCTTTTTCGCATAGCTCTGCAGCCGAAGATAGCCCCAAGGCACGGACGAAAAGCTTCGCCATTTCCACACGCAAAATTTTGCTGTCCGGATAAAATTTTTGGGACTCGTCCAGTATTTTTTGATTGTATGCGGTAGAAATCGCACCATAAAACCAGTCTGTTTTATTCACATCGGAATAGGGCAAGTCTTGGGGAGCGTCGTTTTCCCATTTGAACATATTGCAAAGAATGGTCACAAATTCTGCTCGGCTGACATTGTCACCAAAGCCGAATTTTCCGCCGGCACGACCCTGCATAAGGCCCAAATCCTTTGCTTTGTAAACATATTCAACCGACCAATTTTCTTGGGGCACATCGGGAAAATCCCCACCTTGTGCAAGGGCGAGAGTTGGTATTAACATAACAAACAAAAGTATGATTGCCGTAATTCTAAGCATTCTTCTCATATTTTCCTCCTATGTGTGTAATTTTAAGCTATTTTACCATAACTCCGTCTAAAACCTTTTCAAGGCTGAGACTATTCAAAAATTCTTCTTGGGTGGCAGCCTTTTTGTAATCCGCACCGATAAACTCGCTGTCGGCTCCAATTTTCCAAAGCTCTCCATCATTTTTTAGAGCATAAAGCTCAAACTCGCCCACTTCAACCTGGCAAACATTATCCATTATTTTCACAGGCTCCGTGCCGCCTATTTTGGTTTGGCTCCCATGCTCACCGCTGTATGTATCCACCCAAAGCCAAAGGCTGCCGTTATTTTTGACCATGTAGCTCGTGCGCAAGCATTTGCTGTAAAAATAGAATCCACAGCCGGCAAGCCTAACATCTTCCGCTATTTCAACGGCACTTACCTCATTGGATAAGTTGTTGCCGGATTCATCGAATAAAGTCTCCCAATTCGTGTCCATTTCCCACAAGGTGTTGTCGGTTTTTATGACCAATTTGCCGTTAACGTAGCATACATCAGACATTATTTTTGCGGGCTTTTCAAAATAGGTTCTTTTTTCGTAATTTTTATCATCGCCCAACACGCCCCACACCCAAAGAGAATTATCCGTTTTTATTGCATAATTATTTGGATAGGATTGAGCGAAAAATTTGCAATCTTCGAGGATTAAGTAAGGCTTATGATAAGGCTTCCTCAAATTATAATCCATAGTTTGAGGAGAAGCTCCAAAGGCGCCAGACTCATTTGAGCCCCAAGCCCAAAGCCTTCCATCTGAGCGCAGGGCAAAGTAAGTGCCTGCTGCACAAGTTGCCATTTCAACATCCGTAATTAGGGGATTAAGCTGAGAGTCAGAGGGGGCAGCTCCTATAATGTTGCCCCACCATTTCATCATTCCACTGCCCCACAGTGTTTTGCTGTCGTCTATTAAAAAGTTATCAAATTGAGCGGAATAAATAAATTTCATAGCACTTTTTGGTTGGATAAGCTTAAAATAATCGCCATCTCCCCAAGGCTCAGCCACTCCCAATCCATACATTCCTTTTGAAATTACACTGCCGTCAGCCAAAATAACTGCTAACTTATCAGGAGAAACGGAAAAAGTTGAATTGTAAACGTCATAATCGCTCTTTGCGAATATGTCATTTTCAATAGGGGACAAAACCTCCTTGGCGCTCCGAGGGGAGGGCATGGGTGCCGAGGGAGAAGGTGCTGCGAGTTCTTCTGTGGGCAGAGTATCTTTGGCGGATGAGGGGAGTTTTGCGGCCGACTCATCTTTTCCGCAAGCGGAAAAAGAGAGGAGCATCAACGCAGTCAGAATCCAAAGAATTGACTTTTTTATGAAAACCTCCAATCAATATACCTCGTATACGCCTATATCTAATATTTTTCCGTCCTCATCAAGGAAAAACTTTATCCATTTTCCATAGGCTGTAAGCTTATTCCGGCAGAGGAAAAAATAAGGAAAACCACGCACAGGGACAATAAAGCTTTCTTGTTCACGACGATTATCCTCCCTGCAATCTAAAATGCCCTTGGCAGTCCCGTGTTTTAGACTGCTCCAAGGGCATAAAGTTTCAATTTTGCCTAAATTTCGTGATTGTGCTCATAATTTAAAGAAGCTGTTGGCAAATTAAACAGGCAATGGACGCTTTTAAATTACTCTTCCCGCTGTCCCGTGGACAGGATTTATGAAATTTGACTGCGCATTGGATTAAAATATAGCGCTGTACATATCTTTTCATGATGTTCCTGCTTCGGTCAGGAGAGGCTCCAAAAATTTTACCTAATTATTTGCAAAAAAAAGTGCTGAAATCAAAAGATTTCAGCACTTTTATGGTTGCGGAGATAGGATTTGAACCTATGACCTTCGGGTTATGAGCCCGACGAGCTACCGGACTGCTCCACTCCGCGATATGGAGGCCCTCATTCAAGGGCTACAATAGAATAACACATCCTATAGTGGGTGTCAAGAAAAACTTTTGGGATAACTGGAATTTTCTAAAAATCACTTAATTCCCGTCAGAAAACCCTCGACTAACCGCCTATTTTATAATATGGTGGTAAAACCATGGGAATTGAGGTATTATTTATGTGGGGATTTCCCGCATAATAAAATGAGAGGCAAAGATAATGTACGACGAGCTAACAGAAGTGGACATCAAAAAAATGCAGGAGGAAATCGACTATCGTGTTCGGGAACTGCGCCCAAAGTGCATTGAAGATGTTAAAACAGCCCGAGCCTTCGGCGATCTATCCGAAAATTTTGAATACAAGGCGGCGAAGCGAGAAAAAAACCATAACGACAGCCGCATAAGATATTTGGAGCGCATGATAAGCACGGCAAAGGTCATTAAAACGGACTCCAAGGACGGGGTGGTGGGCCTTTTTGACACGGTTACCCTATTTTTTGAGGAGGACAGTGAGGAGCAGGTGTACAAGCTGGTGACAACCCTGCGGCAGAATGCACTGGAGGGGCTTTTAAGCAAGGAATCCCCCCTGGGCAAGGCAATTATGGGACGACGCACAGGTGAGCGAGTGTCCATAACCGTGAATGAGGACTACAGCTACTTTGTGGTTATCCGCTCCATCGAAAAAGGCTCGGACGACGAGTCGCTGCCCATAAGTGCGTTTTAGCCCAGAAAAAAGCAGCCTTACAAAACCAGAAATTTTAATAGCCGCCCTTTGGCTCGTGACAAACGACATCCAAGGGCGGCTTTTCAATAAATAAACTTGCAGGGGCAGGCTGTGTTCGCCCGAGCGCGGTTCCTGTCAGAAGGAATAGCGGGAGTGTATATCCGAGGAGTAGCGCTGGGCGGCGGCAATGTCCGCCGGGGAAAGATATTTACCCAACAGCTCCTTAATTCCGTAGTTCTTCTTGTTTACCAAAATGGCCGGAATGGTGGTGCTTTCAGAGGGATAATCTGTGGGAGGAATGGGGCGTGGGACAAGGTTAAGGTTGTCCTCCAGCCATTTTTCACGGCGGATAACGCTGCAGTCGATGCTATGGTTGTGAAGCAGCTCAACAGTGTTTTCAAAGGGCATTTTCACGAACTCAACATTTTTCCCACGGCAAAGAGCCTTTGTAAGCTCCATCTGGTCAATGGTTTCAGGGTCAACACCCACTCTCATGCCATCTCGAATCTCGGTATCCAAGGGATTTATGAAAAGAAGACAGTAGGGCTCCTCGTAACGGCAGTCGGGCAGCTCGAAAAGAAGCTCCAGGTCCTCGTCTGCAGCTGTGATATGACGTGCTGTAGCCACGGAGGTTACGATGTAGTCCAAAAAATCCTTTTTCAGCATGGACTGCCTGTTCAGAGCGCCGCTAACGTATATTACAGAGGAGTACACCGGCAAACGGCGGCTTTCGGCGAAAAGGGCGGAGGCAAGACTGCGGAAGCAGTCGTTAAACGGAACGGGCATGGCGCCCACAATGGGGTCCCAGCCGGTGAAGCCGTATAGCTTTTGGCGGTCCACCATGTCAAGCACGGTGCCCAGCTTTCCGCTTCGGCTAAGACCAATGCAGCCCTCCTCCTCAAGAAAGGAAATGGCGTTTTGTACTATCCCCCGGGAAACACAAAAGCGCTCTGTCAATTCAATTATGGTGGGCAGACGCTCGCCAACGTCCAGCGCCATTATGCTTCGTGCAAGGTCTGTCGTGACAGAACCGTGCTTGTTGAGTATGTTTCTATTCATATAGCCCCTCTTGGTATATAGTATAGTACCCTTTTAAAGAAGGATTTTAGTTTTCGCCCAAAATATCCATAAGTGCATTTGCAAATTCGCCGCAATCCGCCACTATGCCAAGGTCGCAATTTTCAAAAATCAGAGCGTTGGGGTCACGGTTAACGGCGACAATGTGCCTGCTGTGCTCAATACCGGTCATGAAGGCGGCGGCACCGGAGGCACCGAACACCAAACAAAGCTCCGGCTTAATTTGGATGCCGGATATGCCGATAAGCCTGTCGGCGGGCAGCTTTCCGTCGCAGACCGTGGGTCGGCTTCCGCCCAGAACACCGCCCAGCTTTTTCGCAAGTAAATCAAGCTTTTTAAAATTGTCCGCCTTGCCTGCACCACGTCCTGCTGCTACCACAAGCCTTGCGTCGGACAGAGAGTGTGCCTTTTTCGTGTCATTATACTCAGGGGAGCAAAGCCACAGGGGAGGTTTTGCGTGGGAGACGAGGCGAAGAATTTCAGGTGGGGTGTAGGTGAAAGCGCCGTTGCCGCTGCCGCCGGAAATGGACATCGCAAGAGGAAGCTTCCTGCACAGAAATTCCCCTGTAAGATTGCCGGCATATACGCTTTTGCGGATTATAATACCATCTGGGGTGTTAAAAATGGAGCCGGCGCCAAGAGCGAGGGTGCTGTTCGTTAAAAGAGAAAGCTGAGCGGCAAGCTCGTCACCCCTTATTCCGGCGGAGGTGATAATAAGCTCCGGAACGCTGTCGGAAAAAAGTTCAAAAACCGCTTCGGCACAGGCGCATGGCTCCCTTAAAACCTCCTCATGGTGGAAGGATACCTCCACAATGCGGGAAGCTCCGGTGGAGCTTAAGGGAAAGTTACCTGCAGCTCCCAATACCCACAGCTCTGTTTCAAAATCAAGGCTGTTTATCTTCTCAAGAAGGGAAGGAGCGGTTTCAAGCTCATCCCCAAAGACAAAAACTGCACATTTCATGAGCTTTTCACCTCCGGACAGAGCTTTATAAGACTTGCGGCCTTTTCAGCGCAGCTATCCCCCTCCACAAAGGTGCAGGTTTTGCCGCTTTTCCTGCCCACAAAGCCAATAAGCTCTAAGGGCTCGACATCGGGAAGGCTGAGGTCTGAAGCGTCGATAAATTCCGGCTGCAGCTGTGCCGCCGCAAGACGGGTTTTAACCGTTGCCATGCGAAGGTAGGGATTCACACTGTTGCCCACGGCGTAAACGGCGGGGGTGTTTATGACGGCGCTGCTCTCCCCTCCGGCGGTTTCCCGACGGATGGCAAGTAAGCCGCTCTTGTATTTCATTTCAATAACATTGGGAACGCAGGGCAGCGCCATTTTCTTTGCAATAAGATAGGGCGTTGTGCCGCCGGAGGTGTCGGCAGACTGAACGCCGCAGATTACGGCGTCATACGCTTCGTCGGAAAACACATGGGCTATTGCCCGGGAAACACGCTCCGGCGTGAAGCAAACCGGCTCGGGAAGGCGAATTTGCACTATACGCTCAAAGCCCAGGGCAAAAAGACTGCGGAAAAAGTAGTCATAGCTGCCGCCGCCCAGGGTAACGGCAGTAAGGGACAGATTGTCCCCTGCTTTTTTAGCCTCGTCCCGAAGGCGAAGGGCGGTTTCAAGCCCGGCCTCGTCATAGCAGCTTATTATTTTCCTTACATAAGCGATGTCCGGCCCCGGGACTTTTGCCGAATCCCAATCACGCTGTACAACCTTATCATAGTCAGCCACAATTTTAAAGCAGCAAAGTATTTTCATAATAGCACCGCCTTTTTAAAAATTTTGACCGGTGTAGAGGGCGAAATGTACGGAAAAAGGCCGGCACTGCTCCGTTCAACAAAACGGGGGCGTCCGGCCTTTCTTTTTGATTTTACATTATTTTTCGAATTTGTCCAGTCCGTAATGCCTGCATTTGCGCTCGGAAATGTGGTATAGGGGCAAAAGCCTATCAAAAATTTTCCCAAACACCTGAGAGCTCATACCGTCATAAAAGCGGTGCAGCTCCATGTCCGGTTCATAACGGTGCTTTTCCTGGACCATGGCTGCGCAGGCCTCCTCGTAGGACTTGAAAAGACCCATAGCCTTAAAGGCTATCATGGCGCTGCCCACACCGCAGGCCTCGTGGGTTTGGGTGCGAACAACGGGCAGACCGAACATATCGGCAGTAATCTGGCAGATTTCGGCGCTTTGAGAGCCGCCGCCGGCGGCGTAAAGGGTTTTTATTTTGGTTTTTGCCCGCTTTTCCATGGTGCGCATACCGGTGTAAAGACAATAATTTATCCCCTCAATTATGGCGCGGTAAACGTGGATTCTGGTATGTACGTCGGAAAAACCGATAACAGCGCCCTTTGCAAAGGGCATGTTGGTATCCGCCGTGAAATAGGGTTGAAGCATAAGCCCGTTGCAGCCTGCGGGGATGTCCTTGAGCCTGCGGTTCAAAACCTCCTCGGCGGAAACGCCCTCGCGCTCGGCGTCCATGCACTCCTTGGCGGCGAATTCACGCTTGAACCATGAAACAAGCCAGTAACCACGCAAAACCTCTTTTTCGGGGTTCCAGCGGCCGTCAATAACGGCGCAGTAAGCGGGCATGAAGGGCTCCGGCTCAACATAGCTGTCCGTTGAAAACTGGATCGTGGCGGTGGTGCCGAAGCTTAAGGCTGCCTTGTCATTGGAGATTACGGAAAGACCAAGTGTTTCGCAGCCCTTGTCAGAGCCAGTGGCGATAAGAGGAATCCCTTCAGGAAGGCCGGTGTCCTTCGCCGCCTGAGGGGTCACAACGCCCATGGTGGTTTCCGGCTTTACCACCTTGCAGAGCTGATCGTTTCTGATGTCAAAAATGCAGCGGGCGGGATTGCTTTTTTTCATCCAGGTGCGGGTCTTGTGGTCAAAGGGATAGCGCCCCACACAGGAGGCGTCTGCATCTACAATGTTGCCGCACATTTTGAAGCACAGATAGGTGGAAAGCTGCACAAAATGCTTGGTTTTTGCCCAAATTTCAGGTTCGTTCTCAGCTATCCAATTGCACTGGGAGGCTCTGCGCTGAAGCTCAATCGTGTTTGTAAGGCCGATTACCTTGAAAAGTGCCCGCATATGTGCAGAAAGCTTTTTTTCGCACCGTGCCTGGCGGTTGTCAAGCCAGACGATAGCATCCCGAAGGGGTTTTCCCTCCCCGTCAAGACAAATCCCCGTGGCACGGATTGTGGTTACGGTTACGGCAATAATATCCTTCCACCGCTCACCGCACTGTTCCCTGATGTTTTGGGAGCACTCACAGATTATTTCCCAGTAAAAGTCAGGACGCTGCTCCGCCCAGCCGGGGTTTTTCGAGTAATATGGCTGCTCATACTGTTTTTGCGCTTTATAAAGGATGTTGCCCTTGGGGTCGACAAGCACCGCCCGGGCGCTTTGCGTTCCAACGTCGAAGGTGAGAACCAGAGAGTTGTCATACATAAGGGGGAGCCTCCTTATCTAATTTGTCGGCTCTGCGCCGAATGAATCCGGCACTGCGCTATGCCTTTAAATCGTCTGTCGCTATAAGATCAACGCCGAAGCCCATGAAATTTTCACAAATTACATTGCCGCAGGCCTTGGGAGTGTCCACGACAATTGTGTTCACGGCCTTCATTGCATTCATAATTTCTCCCTTGGGAATTGCGCCGCTGGTGCGCACCGGAAGTACAGGCTGATGCGGGAAAACCGTTGCCACACTGGTTGTAAGTGTGCGCATGGGGTTTGTAAGCTCAGCGCGGGCGTACTCCTCGCCCTTGGGACATTTGTTGCCGGAAACGGCGATTTCCTCACCACTCGTGCTGACGTTAAGCGTGCAGCCGTTGGGACAAACGATACATGTTATGTTTTTTTCCATCTAAATCATCCATTCCTTTGCCTTGCATCGGCACAAATTTGCGTTTTGGAAATCATCTTATCACGCAAGACAAAGAAATGATAAGATGATTAAAAATTTTCAAATACGGTTAGCGAGAAGGAAGCTTCGCTATACCTCCGAAAGCTCAAGAGTTATTTTGTCTCCCGATTTTGCGGCGGACAAATCAAGCTCTATGCGCTCCATCTCCGGGGGCTTAAGCTTGGGGTATCTTCTTTTATACACGCTTTGGCCGTTAATAAGAACATCGATTTGCGTTTTGCCCCGTTCCTCACGGCTGCGGAAAAAGACCACCGTTTTGGAGCAGTCGCTGTTCAAATCAAGACGCTCGGGTACGGCGTAAAGAAAGTCACGTCCCGGGATTATTTCGGCAAGCTCACGCTTTTTGCCGCAGTATTCCGCTGCGGCGCTGCCTGCGGATTTGCCGCTTTCGGAAACGTAGTCCACAAGGTCGTTCACATGAAGTGCGTTTCCGCAGACGAAAACACCGTCCAAAGAGGTTTCGTAATTTTGGTCGCAAACGGGGCCTTTCGCTCTGTTGTCAAGGGCGATGCCAAGGCTTTCGGCAAGCTCATTTTCGGGGATTAGACCCACAGATAGAATAAGAGTGTCGCAGGGGATGATTTCTTGCGTGCCTTCAATGGGACGCATTTTCTCATCCACCTGAGCTACCTCAACCGCCTCAAGACGGCTTTCGCCGAAAAGACGGGTAACAGTGTGACTGACATGAAGAGGGATGCCGAAATCATCAAGGCACTGAGCGATATTTCTTGTAAGCCCGCTGGGGGTGGGCTTTACTTCATAAACGCCCAAGACCTCCGTTCCCTCAAGGGTGAGGCGGCGAGCCATGATAAGCCCAATGTCACCGCTGCCAAGAATAACGCAGCGGCGGGCGGGCTTTTCGCCCAGTATATTTATATAATACTGCGCAGTACCCGCCGTGTAAACCCCGGCGGGGCGTGTTCCGTGGATTCCCACCTGCTTTGCGGTACGCTCACGGCAGCCGGTGGACAAAACAAGAGTGCGGCTTGTGATGGTGCGAACACCGTCTCTTGACACTATTGTAATGTGAAAAACACCGTCTACTTTTTCAATGTGAGTGACGAAGGTAAGAAGAGAAACCTCCACACCGGAGTCCTCAACCATACGCACATAGCGGTTGGCATACTCACAGCCGGAGAGCTTCTCACCAAAGCGTATGAGACCGAAGCCGTCGTGTATGCATTGATTCAAAATACCACCCATGCGGGCTGCACGCTCAATAAGAAGAACGCTTTTGCCCTTTTCGTCGGCGGCAAGCGCAGCGGCAAGACCTGCGGGGCCGGCGCCTATGACGGTTACATCAAAATCAGCCATGATTCTCCCCTCCCTTGCTCTTTCCAAAAAGAAGCCTGCTTCCGGCGTCTGCCTTGCAAACCTCCTCAAGGGGGATGTTTTTCTCTTCGGATATTATTTTTGCCACCAGCGGGCCGCAAAAGCCACCCTGACAGCGTCCCATGCCGGGACGGCAGCGCTTTTTCACCCCGTCCACCGTGGTGCAGGGAATGCTTCGGTTTAGGGCGTTTACAATCTCGCCCCTACTTATTTCCTCACAGCGGCAGACAATTTCACCGTAGGCAGCGTCCTTTTTGATAAGCGCATTCCTCTCAGCGTCGCTCATGTGGGCGACATGGGGAATACCCTTTCTGTAGGGATTAAAGCCGGTGTTTTTAGCAACGGCCTTTCCCTGAACGGAAAGAAGCTCAACACACATTCTGGACACGTCCACGGCGATGGCAGGTGCGGCTGTCAAGCCAGGCGACTGGATTCCCGCCGCATGGACGATGTTTTTGCACTTGCGTCCTTTTTCAACGATGAAGTCCTCTTCAAAGGTAGGCGCTCTAACGCCGGAGAAATAGGTTATGGCATCGTATTGGTGCAGCTTTTCGGTTGCACGTCCCTGCTTTTCAAAAACAGCGGCAATGTTCTTGCCCTCGGTGGTGAAATCTTCCTTTTTATAGGTTTCAAAGGCGTCTGGGCCAACAAGCACATTGTTGTCGATCGTCCGGACTATACCGCCGCCCTTTGAGTGGTTTGCGGTTTTTGCCCCGCCTATAAGGGAATAGGAGCTGCGAACCATGGTAACGGTTTTCCTATCTAAAATGGTGTTTGTGCCCTTTCTTGGGTGAATGGAATAAAAACGGTCGCCGGCCATTTTGGAAATTTCCTCGGTGAACACGCCTGCGGCATTTACCACTACCTTGGGATACACAGTGCCACGATTGGTGGTTACGGAAATAATTTTACCGTCCCTTGTTTCCATGCCCAGAACGGCGGTATCAAAGGAGAAGTTTGCCCCGTTGTCTGCGGCGTTCTCGCCAAAGGCAATGGTTAGATTGTAGGGGCAGACAATGCCGCCTGTGGGGAAAAAGAGTCCGCACCTCATTTCGTCCCTCACTGCCGGCTCATGGGCACGAAGCTTTTTTTGGGTAAGAATTTTTACGTTGCCCAGGCCCATGCACTTAAAGTAAAGCTTTGCAAGGGGCATGATGGGAAGAAGCTTTTTGCTGTCCATCACAACGGTTTGACCGCAGCGGTCAAACTCCACATCCAGCTCTTTTGAGAGGGTGTCAAACATGCGATTTCCCGCAAGGTTATATTTTCGCTTGAGACTGCCGGGAAGAAGATCTATTCCCGGGTGGACGCAGCCGTCGTTTCTGCCGGAGGCGCCCAGGGCAAGATCATATTCCTTTTCAACAAGAAGAACGTCCAGCTTCCAGCGCATAAGCTCCCTTGCGATGGATGTGCCCACCACACCGCCGCCGATTATCAAAACGTCTGGGCGGGCGCCTTCAATGGCATTGTCGCATTTGTCGGGCAAACGGATAGGAGGGATTTTGTCCCCGGTGAAGGTGCAGTCGTTAATAACATGCACTCGACTGTGCTTTTTTGCGGCGCAAAAGCAGGCGTTTACTATTTCATCCCAGCTGTCGCTTGCGCCAATCATGGTAATGCCCTGGTCTGTTTTTCGGGCAAGAAAGCGGCCAAAGCCGTTATTAATAAGTTTCCTGTTTATTTTGTCAGCGTTCAATTTGAAGCCTCCATAAGCATATTTTGACGGCTGTTACACCAGAAGAATACCCTCGTTAAGGATGCCGTTGGGATCAAGAGCCTCCTTAAGCTTATACATGAGAGGATAAGAGCTTCCGTGCTCCTGGGGCATCCATGCCGTGCGGTATTTTCCGCTGCCGTGGTGGTGGGCGATGGAGCCGCCCCGCTTAAGAGTTTCCTCCATGATGATGCGGATAACGTGCATGTAATCCTCCTGGCAGGTATGCTCATCGGTCACCTGGAAAAGGAACTGGAAGTAAATATTAGTGCCGTTTATGTAGCTGTGGGAGCTGTGCCCGCCGATGACGATAAGGTTTTCCATCTCCTCGCTGGCTCGTGCGCACACGGCTGTGTATATTTCGCCGATTTCAGACCAGCCTGCGGAGATTTCGCAGGTGTCCACGCAGGTGCCCATGGAGTGCATCTGCTCGCTGGTTTCCTCAAGCTCATTGGAAATATTGTTGCGAGTTTCGATCCAGGATTCCACAGGCTTTGTGCCCAGGGAGGCTGCGCCGTGCTTTTTCACGATTGCGTCCACCGCAGCACCGGTTGCCTCGGCAACGGCACGGGGGCCGTCCGCCAAAAAGAGCATAAGGGCCTTTCCGGGGTCGGTAACGGAGTTAAATAGTGTGGCGACCTCGGCGGGGTCGTGCAGGCGAACAACGGCGGGGCGGTAGCCCTCCACCATTATCTCACGGATGGCATCAAGACCGTCCTGCATGGTGTCAACCTGATAGGCGCACATCCAGCGCTCGTCGGGCTTATATTTGAAAATCTTAACAGTTACCTCGGTGATGAAGCCCAGAGTGCCCTCGCAGCCAAGGAAAAGATGGCGGAGGTCAGGGCCGGTTGAGCGGCGGGGTACGTTCTTAATGCGGACAATCTCGCCGCTTGCAAGAACGGCTTCGAGCCCTACAAGAAGGTCTTCAATGCCGCCGTAAAGGGTGCTCCACTGGCCTATGCTGCGGGTTGCCACAAGGCCGCCCATCTGAGCCAGGGGCATGGATTGGGGGCTGTGGCCGGTGGTGTAGCCCATTTTGTTAAGGTGGTTTTCAAGGTGCTGCAGGGGAGTTCCGCAGCCGGTTGTGACCTGCATGTTGACCTCGTCAATCTTGATGATTTCGTTAATATCAGAGCCGTCCAGCATAACGGCGCCCTCAACAGGCTCAATGCCCTGGGTAACGCTGGAGCCGCCGGTACGGGGGGTGGTTTTCACCTTGTTGTCGTTCAGAAATTTAAGCACCTGCGAAGCCTTTTGAGCGCTGTCAACCTTCACTACGCAAAGTGCATGGGGAACATTGCACATGCCGTCGGCACGCTCGTAGCGGCGAAAACCAATGGCATCCTTTGACGCTTCAAGAATGGCAGCTTCCTGGCAGCTTACATTGCCGGCACCAACTATTTGGGAAAGTCCGGTGATGATTTTTTCGTTATTCATAATGTCATGCCCCTTCGACTTTATTTACAATATTTTGTACTTTAACTTAAAAATAGCACAGCTCCCTCGGGATGTCAATGAAAGCCGCCTGCCCAAAGCGCCGAAAATTAAGAGCTAAAACAGGTGTTTTGCACAAGCATGTTAATTATTTCGCACTTATTGCACACCGATAATGAGGAGTATAGGGGCGGTGCCCCTTAAAACAAATCTCTGCGGATTCGCCGTGGAATGGCGGGGGCAGAAGCCCCCTGCCGCACCTCAAAACACCATTTCTCTTTTTTAGCTCGCAAAAAAGAGAAACGGTT
>CAZJYY010000038.1:0-20883 GCA_964550315.1 uncultured Oscillospiraceae bacterium
CTTTCTGTCCAAAAGCTCTCGCAGGGGGTGCAGTACTTGCCCTTATAGCTGCCCTTATAGATGTCGCCCTTTTCGTACATCTTCTTAAAAATCTTCTGAATAGACTCCACATGATAATCGTCCGTGGTGCGGATGAAGCGGTCGTTGGAGATGTTCATAAGCTTCCACAAATCAAGAATTCCGCCCTTGCCGGCAACAATTTCGTCAACGAACTGCTGGGGGGTAACACCCTTTGCCTTAGCCTTTTCCTCAATTTTTTGGCCGTGTTCATCGGTGCCTGTAAGGAACATGACATCATAGCCGCACATTCGCTTATAACGGGCAATAGTGTCCGTTGCTACGGTGCAGTAGGCATGGCCTATGTGCAGCTTATCCGACGGATAATAAATCGGTGTTGTGATGTAAAACGTTCCTTTACTCATTGGTTTTTCTCCTCCTGTATTAAAACGCCCTTGGGCATTAGCTTCTAAAAGTGAAAGAATTATACCCCTATTCCACAACGGGGTCAACCGGTGTCTCCGGCAGTGGTGCCACCGTTGGCTCCACCGGTGCGGTAGGCTGTGGAGTGTCCGTTGGCGGCGTGCTGGGGCTGGGCTGCACGCTGGGAGTCGGCTGTACGCTGGGGCTCGGTGTGGGCTCTGCGCTTGGAGAGGGGCTTGGAGACGGGTCAACATGATAGTGATATGTGCTTCTTGCCTCCTCCTTCTCGCTTATGAGGTTACCGTCCTTGTCGTATACCATGCGGTAGGTCTGGGCGGCAAAGCCCCCTGCAACTGACCAGGTAACTGCACGAAGGTCAACACGAATGCCCTCGGGATTGGAGCCGAATATCTTAACTGTGAGGGACTTGTCGTTTTTGTCCACTTCCGTGACTATTTTTATGGGGTATTCGCTGTTGTTTTTAAATTTAAACTCAGGTCCGCCCCAGCTTACCGTGGCGTCCATACCCGCCGGCAAATAATCAACGCCGAAATAGTGGCAGGTGCGGCTTGTAATTTCAAGATTTGAAAGCACCGTGCAGTAGTAAAGTGTTGAGCTGACCTGGCAAATACCGCCGCCAACCTCCGAAACCACCTCGCCGCCTGAGTATGCGCCCGCCGGAAGATATCCCGCGGCTGTGGTGCGCTCGCCCACAACTTTATTGTATGAAAATTCCTCCCCGGGGTTTAAAACCATTCCGTTGAAGCTTGCCGCCGCAAGGGTAATATTGTTGATACGGTTATAGCTGCTCGTGCGGAAATAGGTTGTTTTCTGCGCCAAAACATCTGAAAAAAGCATACTGTCAAGCTTTTCCTTTGTCAGCTCCGGCTCTGTGATTATAAGGGGAATTACCACCTTACTGCCGTTTTGGGCTTGATCCCAAATGCCTTGCGCCTGGGCAATGTCAATGCTGCGGCCTGTAACATGCTCTGTTGCGGCCATGGTAACGGGGTCATATTCTGAATTTACCGGCTCTGCGAAAATGGTGTCATACAGCTCCTGCATGTTGATTTCCTTTGCCGGACCGCTTTGTTCAGGAGTGTAGCTGATGGTTTCCTCGCCGTTTTCCAATGCCTTTTTAACCATGTCGTAAAGTACGTTTTCATCTATGACCACAGCACTTGCGCCCTTTATCACGCTGATTTCCGTTTCACCGATTTCAATTTCAGTGTCCATCAACGCAAGGGCCGTATCCTTGGCCGCCTTATTCGTGATTTGGCGGACATATTCCTCGTTTAATTCCATGCAGTCGCCGACTGTCAGATTCATTCCGGCAATCATACAGCGTATGTAGTTAAGGGTATTATCAAAAAAGCTTCTGCCGTGGCAGGCATTGTAAACAAAGTCTGCCGCCTCTGCCGCACTAACAAAGCAGCCAGCGGCCTTGGCGCTAATCTCCAGCGTATAGCCTGCCGGCATATTAACCGTGAGGGTTCTGTCCTGTTCGCTGCCAAGTCCGGCAGCCAAAAGTGCTTGCTCCGCCTGAGACTCTGTAAGCCCCTCAAGCGCCACCCCCTCCAGATAAACCTTGTTGAAAATGGTATCCTTACCATTGGCGTAAGCGCCCACGCCGAAAAATGCTCCGCAGAGCACCACAACGCAAATGGCGACAATTAAAACAGCTTTGCGTCCCCTGTTTTCACTCTCAGGTGACGGAGCCTTTTTTGGCCTTTTAACTTTTTTGGCCTTTTCCTGCTGCACAGCGGCTCTCTGCGGCGGTGCCTCATTTCTCGTCGGCCTTTCACTGATCAATTTCATATAATTATCCGTCCTTGCTGTGTATTTCGGCAAACCTTGCCCCCATACTTCGACGTAATCCTTCAAAGTTTGTTTCCTAACCGTGGTTTGCACCGCCGGCGGAGGTTTCAAGCCTTGGCTCAGGCTCAATCATATTGTCCCTAATCCACGGATTTGCAGACTTCTTCTCATCCGACTGCGCCTCCAAAAGAGAGCCGATAAGCATGTTGGAAAGAAGGAAGCCCGAGGACGTAAAGCTCCAGCGCTCACCGGTAAGCTTAGTCCACCCCTTCTTTTCATATTCACCCAAAAGGTATTCCATGCCGTCAAAGCCGCTTGCATATATGCTCATATATTCCCGCTTTGATATGCCCCGCACAGTTCTCATGCCCAGCATGATATACTCTGCCGCCCTATCAAGCTTGCTTATCTTCTCGTACTCATCGATAATGTCCACATCTGCACCGCTCATTGCCCTAATGTAGTCATTTACATTTCTCTTATAGCTATAACGTACATTTCCTATGCAAGAGTGGGCGCCGGGACCAAAGCCCATATAGTCCCGAAGCCGCCAATATTTAAGATTGTGGCGTGACTCCTTCCCCGGAAGGGAAAAATTTGATATCTCATATTGAGGATATCCGTAATGCTCAAGTATATCCGTCATATAAAGGTACATATCCGCCTGATCGTCGTCAGAGGGAAGAAATTCCGTACCCTTATATTTGCAGATTGGCGTGCCCTCCTCCAGGCTCAGTCCATATCCGGAAATGTGCTGGGGGTGAAGTGCCAAAATTCTTGCCAGAGTCTCCGCCCAATCATTTCTAGTCTGGCTGGGCAGTCCATAAATAAGATCCAGGCTAATATTATCAAAGCCTTCGCTTCTGGCAAGCTTTACTGCATTTTCCGCCTGACGGAAATTGTGCCTCCGACCTATTATGCGTAAAATATCATCGTTTGCTGACTGCACGCCCAGGGAGATACGGTTAACTCCCTCGCCGCGCAGTGCGTGAAGCCCCTCCTGTGTAACACTTTCGGGGTTCATCTCCACCGTCACCTCGGCACTTTTCAGCACCTTTGCGTTGGTTTTAAGGGCATTGAAAATGTCGCAGATACGTTCAGCACCAAAATAGCTGGGCGTTCCGCCGCCAAAATACACCGTGTCGATATAATAATCTTCAAGCTGTGGGGCGGTCTCCTCAATATGGCGGATGACCGCCCGCTTATAGCTTGTCATCAGGTCGTCCTGACCACTCAGTGAATAGAAGTCGCAGTACGAGCATTTACTCACGCAAAAGGGTATGTGAATGTATATTCCGAGTTTCCGCTCCATAATGCGCACTCCTTTGGTTTACATAATTTTTAGAACAGCTCACAGACCAGCTCTGTGTACTCAGCCGGATTGTCCATGGGAAGGCCGGCAATGAGAAGGCTTTGGGAATAAAGTATCTTTGCAAGCTTCTTTGCCTTTTCCTTGTCGCTTTCAAATGCCTCCTGCAAGGCTAAAAAGGCATGGTGCTCACCGTTTAGCTCCAGCACACGCTGTGCCTTTATATTTTGGGCGGTTTCGTTGCCCTTCATCATGGAGAAGTATTTTTCCATTTCAATGGAAATTTCTCCCTCCACTGTTAAATAAACGGGGTGACTCTTAAGCTTTGTGGAAAGACGGACGTCCACAATGCCCTCGCCCAGTGTTTCCTTAACAAAATCGAGAAGTTCCCGGCACTCCTCCTGCTTTTTTTCGACCTCCTGCTTGTCCGTCTCGTCCTCAAGGCCAAGGTCGTCATTGGTGATGTTGCAGAACTTAACTTCCTCATACTCCACAAGCTGGCGAACTACAAATTCATCCACGTCCTGAGTCATATAAAGAATTTCATAGCCCTTGTCCCGCACCTGCTCTGCCTGGGGCAGCTCCTGCGCACGGGTCAGACTGTCAGTGCATACATAGTATATAAGTTTTTGCTCCTCGGGCATTTTTTCCTTGTATTCCCTAAGAGAAATAAGCTTTTCTTCCTTGCTGGAATAAAACATGAGAAGGTCCTTTATAAGGTCCTTTTTCTCGCCGTAATTCTCGCAAAGGCCGTACTTTAGCTGCAGAGCGAAAGCATTATAGAACTTTTCGTAGTTTTCCGGCTCCTCGTCCATAAGGCGCTTTAGCTCGTTTTTGATTTTCTTTTCAAGGTTATTGCTGATGATTTTTAGCTGCCGTCCATGCTGAAGTGTCTCACGGGAGATGTTCAGAGGAAAATCAGGACTGTCAACCACGCCACGAACAAAGCGGAAGCAGTCAGGGATAACGTCCTTGCAGCGCTCCATTATCATTACGCCGTTGCAATAAAGCTGAAGTCCGTGCTCAAACTGGTCAGAGAAGAAGTTTGTGGGGGCACGGCCGGGAATAAAGAGCATTGCCTTATATTCCATTGTTCCCTCGGCATTTACACGTATGGTAGCAACAGGGTTTTCGTAATCGTAGTATATGTTCTTATAGAAGTTATCCGATTCTTCCTTGGAAATTTCCTCCTTGGGACGCTGCCAAATGGGAACCATGCTGTTGATAACGTCCTCAACAACCTTAGGCACCTTCTTCATTATGGGCTTGCCGTCGGCATCGAATTCGCCGGATCCCACTTCCTCAGTTTCGGTAAAGTCCATTACAATTGGCCAGCGGATGAAGTCCGAATACTTTTTAACAAGCTGACCTATAGAAATCTCGTTTAGGAAGCGGGTGTATTCGCTCTCTTCCACGTCGTTTTTTATGTTCAGGATAATGTCGGTGCCAACGCCGTCCTTTTCGCACTCGTCAATGGTGTACCCATCAACTCCGGTGCTCTGCCATTTGTAGGCGGTGTCGCTTCCATATGCCTTGGTGATGACTGTGACCGTGTCAGCCACCATAAATGCAGAATAAAAGCCAACACCGAACTGGCCGATAATGTCAAGCTCGGAGGCTTCCCCCGATTTGTCCATCTCGTTTTTGAACTGCAAAGAACCGCTCTTGGCGATAATGCCCAGGTTGTTTTCCAAGTCCTCCTTGGTCATGCCGATGCCGTTGTCGGAAACGCTGATTATGCGGTCCTTTTCCGAGACGCCAAGCTTGATTCTAAAATCCGCACGCTGCATGCCCACCTTCTCGTCGGTAAGGGACAGGTAGCAAAGCTTGTCTATAGCGTCGCTGGCATTGGAGATAAGCTCACGAAGGAAAATTTCCGGGTGAGTGTAAATTGAGTTGATCATAAGATCCAAAATGCGCTTTGATTCCGTTTTAAACTGTTTCTTTGCCATGATGATTTAATGCCTCCCAATGTGATTGAAAGATTTTTGCCGTTTATACCGACAAATGCATAACACTATTATTTTAACACTTTTTCTAATTTTTTCAACACCATAGACACATTTCTGCAAATTGTTCAAAGGGGCTTTGATCTTTGAGCGGGCTTTGTCCACCTATAGAGTGGGTATAGCGGCTTCACCCCCATAATAAATCTCTGTCTGGTGGACAAGGTCAGGCTTATTTACATCTTGCTATATAAATTACCAATTGTAAAAAAACTTTAAATTTTACATGATTCCCCATTTGTTTTTTCACACAGCGTGCTATACTGTTTACAATTGAAATCTTAAGGAGCAAAAGCATGAGCAAAAGCATTATCTCAACCGAAAAAGCCCCCTCTGCAATAGGTCCCTATTCCCAGGGCATTGCAGCCACCGGAACAATGGTATTTGTATCCGGCCAAATCCCCATTAACCCGGCCACCGGCGCTGTTGTTGCCGACGATATCGAAGCCCAGACAAGGCAGTCCCTCTCCAATGTGAAAGCCGTTTTGGTTGCCGCCGGCGCCGGTCTTGAAAATGTTGTTAAGACCACGGTTTTCCTTGCAGATATGGGTGATTTTGCCGTTATGAACTCCGTTTATGCCCAATTTTTTACCGACAACTGCCCTGCCCGCTCTGCGGTGCAGGTGGCGCGTCTTCCCAAGGATGTCAAGGTGGAAATTGAAGCCATCGCAATATTATAAAACGCCAAAAGGTCTGCGTCCTTCCGGACGCAGGCCTTTCTTATTTTTCCATTATGGTTAAGTCATTTATCCACTTTTTTGAGTGGAATCTTATCATACCGAAAATAAATTTAACGATATTCTCGGCTACCATGGCTATGGACACCCAAAAAACGCCCACCTGAAGCACGAGGCCGCATATTGCCGCCATGGGCAGCGCCACCAGCCAAAGGGGCAGTGTATCTATGAGTGCTGCGGCCCGAACGTCCCCGCCGCCTCGAAGGATGCCCACGATATTCGTACTGTTAAAGCCCCGTGGCGCAATGAAAATAAAGGTGATCAACAGCATCATTGTGGAAATCTGCTGTGCCATGGGCGAGAGCTTAAATAGAGGATACATAACCGGCTCAATAAACACAAAGATAAGCCCAATCATAATCGCTCCCACCATCAGTCCCAGCAAAAAGGCGATGGTACCCAGTGCCTGACCGACTTGATAAACGCTGTCCTTGTTGCCGCGTCCTATTTCCCGACCAACAATGGTGGCCGCAGACGCTGCAACGCCGAACACCGCAACCGTACACAGCTTTTCAATGTTGCCCGCTATGGTGAATGCGGCTAAAATCTCCTTGCTATTTTCCATGTGCCCCATTATCGTCGGGTACAGGGCCGTGCCAAGGCCCCACATCGTTTCGTTAAACACAACGGGTGTGGAGTATTTTATGTACTTTTTCAGCATAGGCTTACCGGGAGCGACCGCTTTTCTTATATCCAATCTAAAGTGTTTGTCTCGAGCCATATGTACTACCATTATAATGAACTCGCAGACCCGGGAAATAAAGGTTGCAAGAGCTGCGCCCTCAACTCCCATTGCGGGAGCACCCAGCTTTCCGAAAATAAGTATCCAGTTGAGGAAGGTGTTTATGCACACTGAGACGCCGAAAATGTAAAGCCCTATTTTTGGATTTTCCATTCCGCGGTTCGCTCCAACGTATACCCCTACAAAACCGTGGAAAACATATGACGGTCCGGCATAACGCAGGTATTTTGCGGCTAAGTCCACAAGGTCGGCATTATTTGAAAACAGCGACATGAACTGATGGGGTATAAAAATGCAAACCAGTGAAAAAAGCATTGTTGTAAACCCGCAAAACATGAATCCGATGCCAATAACCCGGTTAATGGAGTCCTTATCCTGCTTACCCCAGAATTGGCTTATAAGCACCTGAGAGCCGCTCATCAGGCCAAACACCATTAAATCTATAACAAATACCGGCGCATTTGCAAGGGTTACCGCCGCCATTGGTGCTTCTCCCAAAAGTCCTACCATAAAGGTGTCCGCAAGGGCAAGACTTGTCATTATTAGGTTTTGAAGAATCATGGGCAGCGCAAGAACAAGAATATCTCTGTAAAATGCCCTGCCCCGCCTCATATATTTAAACATGGGAACCTCCATAGCAAAATATGCTGACTGCTACTATACTTCATGAATTTCTAATTTTCAAGTAAAAGTGAACATTTCTTTAATTATTTTCACGTCCGCTGTACATTCCAATTTTTACATTGTATAATTCCTTGGCTCCCCTTGAACGAAATTGAAAGAGGTGACATTTTTTGATTAGTATTACTTTACAAACACTAAGGGAATTGGAAACCGATTTTGAGTCCCGCAGCTCCTCGGCATTGGCAATGAACGCCGTGGTAAAAAACGGGCTTGACGCAGCCTCCCTTTCCTACGATATGCCACGCCGTATGCGCTTTGGCTTCTCCACGGAGCTTGAAACCGGCAGCGTAAAAAACCAGAAGCAGTCAGGACGCTGCTGGATGTTTGCTGCCACCAATGTAATGTCCTACGAGATAATGCAGAAGCTGAATCTGGAGGATTTTGAACTTTCCCAGGCATACACCCTATTTTACGATAAGCTGGAAAAGTGCAATTACTTCCTTGAAAGCATAATCGAAACGGCTGATATGCCTCTGGGTGACAGGCTTATAGCCCATTTGCTCACAGCCCCCCTGGGCGACGGCGGCCAATGGGATATGTTCCGCAACATCATTGAAAAATACGGTGTTGTCCCCAAGGAAATGATGCCGGAGAGCTACCATTCCTCCAACACCCGTGATCTTAACCGTCTTATGACGGCAAAGCTTCGGGAATACGCCTGCCGGCTTCGCACTGCCCACAGCAGCGGCAGCAGCCTCGCCGAGCTTGACAGTATGAAGGACGGTATGCTTCGTGAAATTTACCGCACCCTCTGCATAGCACTTGGCAAGCCCCCTAAAGCCGTTAATTTGGAGCTTAGGGACAAGGATAAAAACTTTATCCGCATAAGCAATATGGACCCCCGCGACTTTTTCAATACATATGTTGGCTGGGATCTTGATGACTATGTAAGCATTATAAATGCTCCCACCGCCGATAAACCCTTCCACAAAACCTATACCGTTTCCTATTTAGGCAACGTTAAGGGTGGTCACGATGTTCTTTATCTTAATCTCCCCATTGAGCAGCTTAAGGAATACGCCATTGCCCAGCTAAAGGACGGAAAGCCCGTATGGTTTGGCTGTGACGTGGGTAAGTTTCTTAACCGTGAATATGGCAGCATGGACCTTGACGGCTTTGACTATGAAGCGACCTTCGGCTATGATCTGGGCATGGATAAGGCGCAGCGTTTGGATTACGGCGAAAGCCTTATGACCCACGCCATGGTATTTACCGGAGTCAATCTTGACGAAAATGGCCATCCCGACCGCTGGAAGGTTGAAAACAGTTGGGGTGAGGACAGCGGCAATAAGGGCTGGTACATCATGAGCGACAAGTGGTTTTCCGAGTATCTTTACCAAATCCTTATTGACAAAAAATACCTCTCCGATATAAACCTTGCGGAGCTTAAGCAAACGCCCATTTCTCTAAAGCCCTGGGACCCCATGGGCAGTTTGGCACTATAACATATTTTTAAGATTCAATTATATACAACATGTATGGGCTGTAAATATACTGGGGCATTTATTGTCAAATCACACGGTTTCCCATGAATTGCCCCACACCCATGTTCAGCTTCATTCCCCGCACAGTCGTCCCGTAACGGAAATATTTTACAGTTTCTTAACAAAAAGCACTAAATTGCAATTGTGTTTTTCTGATTTTATGGTATAATATAAACAAGGCGAGGGACAGACCGCATGGGCTTTTGCCCCGAACCTAATACACGGCTTATGCCAAAGAAGGAGCTGGACAGTATGAAGTTTACCGTTATAGAAAAGAAAATCCAGGTATCCGACGAGATCAAAGAATATGCCGAGCGCAAAATCGGCAAAATTGATCGCTTCTTCCGTGGAGATGCAGAAGCCTTTATAACCTTCAGCTCCGAAAGGGGCAGATATAAAGCAGAGGTCACCATCGAGAACAACGGCACCTTTTATAGAGTCAGCGAAGCGACAAGCGATATGCATGCCTCAATTGACTCTGCCTGCGCCTCAATTGAGCGTCAGATTCGCAAGAACAAGACCCGCCTTGAAAAGCGGCTTCGTGAAGGCGCATTTGAGCGTGAAATTGCTCCGGAAATCCCCGACGAGCCGGAGGAAAAGGAGTTCGATGTTGTCCGTACAAAGCGTTTCCCCATCAAAAACATGTCTACAGACGAAGCAATTTTGCAAATGAACCTTTTGGAGCATCAATTCTTTGCCTTCAAAAACGAGGATGAGGGCGGCGCCTTCTCCGTGGTTTACCGCAGAAATAACGGCGGTTACGGTCTCATTTGTGATGTGAAATAAAATTGATGCCCTGTGGGCAGGTAATAATATTGGGCGGCACTTCAATTAGAAGTGCCGCCCATTTTAATTGTGTTCCAAGGGGTTTAAATTTTTACAATTGGTGCTCAAGCGCCTGCCACAAGTGTTTATTTTTTGAATTTAAGGCTTATATCCAAGGCTTTGACGCTGTGGGTAAGGGCGCCCACGGAAATAAGGTCAACCCCCGTGGCTGCAACCGCCGAAAGATCCTTCTCGCCCATATTGCCGGAAGCCTCCGTTATAGCCCTTCCGCCAATTAGCCTGACGGCCTCGGCCATCATGTCGTTGCTCATATTGTCCAGCATGATGATTTCAGCACCGGCGCAAAGCGCCTGCTCAACCTGTTCTAAGGTTTCCGTTTCCACTTCAATTTTCATGACATGGGGAACGGCCGCCCTTGCTGCCGCAACCGCTGCTGATATTCCGCCGGCTGCCGCAATGTGATTATCCTTAATAAGCACGCCGTCGGAAAGGTTAAAGCGGTGATTGTGTCCGCCGCCGCAGCGCACAGCGTACTTTTCAAGCACCCTAAGTCCCGGGGTAGACTTCCTTGTGTCCACAATACGGGTTTTGGTTCCCGCAACCTGGGACACCGCCTTTGCGGTTTCCGTGGCTGTGCCGCTCATACGCTGCATAAGGTTCAGCGCCACTCTCTCTCCGGTAAGAATGCTTCTGGAGGGGCCGCTTATCTCGGCAATAAGCTCGCCCTTTTGAACCTTGTCCCCGTCCTTTTTAAAGGCGGTAAAAGAAATTTCTTTGTCCACAAGCTCAAAAACCCGCTTTGCCACATCAATTCCGCAAACCACGCCCTCCGCCTTGGAAAGAAAGTATCCCTCCGAGCGGTTCTCCGCCGGTATGCAGCTAAGTGTGGTAATATCCCCTGTTCCAACGTCCTCCTTGAGGGCGGAGAGAATCAGGTCGTCAAGGCCGAAATATTCCACGTTAGTCCTCCCTGTAATGTGCGCCCACACTTTCTTTGCGGGCAAGGGCAGCCTCCAAAATTGTGCAGGCTATGCTTGCCACGTTCAGTGTTTCAATATATTCTCTTCCCGGATAAAAGCTTTCTTCAAGCTCCGCCTTAATTGAGGAAATGCGCTCTTTAGCGGTAAGCATCCCCTTCTCATTTCTGGAAACAAAGCAGTATTCGCTCATAAGCTCCTGTATCTCACTACGAAGGGCCATAAAATCACGTTCCACCACCGGACGAGTGCTCTGACTCGGCAGCACAGAAGGCCTCATCGTTTTAGGTTCTGCAAGGCGGGCGTTAATGTGCTCCGCTGCACGCCTGCCAAACACCAGGCACTCCAGCATGGAGTTGGACGCAAGCCTATTTGCACCGTGCACCCCTGTTGAAGCCGCCTCGCCACAGGCATAAAGCCCTTCAATATTGGTTTTTGCGTGAAGATTTGTTGCAATGCCGCCGATAAGATAGTGCTGCACAGGGCAAACCGGAATCCACTGCTTTGAAATGTCCAATCCACGGCTTTTGCACTCGTTATAAATTGTGGGGAAGCGGTTTTTCAGGTAGTCCTCTGACTTTGAGGTAATGTCCACGAAAACATGTGTCTCCCCCCGCTTTTCAAGCTCTCTTGTTATCCCCCTTGCAACGATATCACGAGGGGCAAGCTCCGCCAGCTCATGCTGACCCACCATAAAGCGCTCACCATCGGCATTTTTAAGAAGTCCACCCTCACCACGGACAGATTCAGAAATCAAGAAGGCACGGTTTTCGTGCTTATCAGTCCACAGCCCTGTGGGATGGAACTGAACAAACTCCATTCCTTGAAGGGTAGCGCCCGCCCGCACTGCGGCGGCAAGTCCGTCTCCCGTGGCTACAGATGGGTTGGTGCTTACTTTATAAACCTGACCAATCCCGCCCGTTGCAAGAACAACACTGCCGGAGTCTATAATATACTGCGTTTCGGTACCGTCCAAAACGGCAATGCCGCTTACGGCACCGTTTTCGCCGGTAAGGATGTCCGCACAGAAATTGTGGGGCATAAAAGTAACGTTTCTGCGCTGGGAAACCAAATGAGCAAGGGCCTTCACCGTTTCTCTTCCTGTGGCGTCGCCCCCCGCATGGACAATGCGGCGGCGGCGATGCCCACCCTCACGGGTGATGTCCAAATCGCCCTCCTCGTTAAGGTCAAAGGGCACTGCCATTTCTACCAAACGTCGAATTTCGCTGGGTCCTTCCGAAACGAGAACGCTGACGGCACCGTTTTCGCACAGTCCTGCGCCGGCTTCAAAGGTATCCTCGTAATGATATGCCGGACGGTCGTCCATGGCTATAGCCGCAGCTATGCCGCCCTGGGCGAGCCATGAATTGCTGACCTCCACATCACCCTTGCTTAAAATACAGCAGGAGTATCTTTCGTCAATGTGGAGAGCTGTATAGAGTCCGGCTATTCCGGCTCCGATAATAACCACGTCATATTTTAAATGCTGGGTACTTTCGGGAAACTCATTTGTTGCATATCTCATAACGGCAGCGCCTCTCATGTCTCTCATGTAAAGTGAATTATATTGTATCAAGTTACCTTCAACATTTCAATAACATTACAGATAAAAAGATAAAAAACCCGGCGCCGCTTCATTTTTGCGGCGCCGGGCAGCTTATTATGCTTGCATTACACGGGATAATCCTCGGGGAAATCGTCCTCGGAGATAAGCGGTGTGGTGCAAATTTTTTCCTTCAATTCCTTGCGGAAGCTGGGATGGGCAATCTGAATAACCGCACGGATGCGGTCCTTAAGGGTCTTAAGGTAAACATCCGCCACGCCCCACTCGGAAACCAGATACATTACAAGGTTCTTCTGGGTGGTAACTATACTGCCCTCGGGAAGCCAGGGAACAACGTTTGAGCAAAGCTCCCCTGCGGAATTTTTGTAGGTGGAGCGCAGGCAGATAAAGCTTCTGCCGCCTTTTGCCTGGGTGGAACCGTATATGTACGCAAAGGAGCCGCCTGCGCCGGAATACGGGGTAAGCCCCTGTGCTTCGGAGCAGCACTGACCGATAAGGTCGCACATGAAGGTGGAGTTTATTGCGACGATATTGTCAACCTTTGCGATTGCGAAGGGATGAATGCCCTCCATCTGGGGAACCAGCGTAATGCGGTCATCAAAACCGATTTGCTTCATAAATTCCACAGAGCACGCCCCCGGTGCCACCGAGGTTATGTGGGTTATTATGCCCTCTCTCAGCAGGGGAAGGGTGCTGTCGCAGGCAACCTCGGAAAACACCTCGAACTTAATGCCCTTGTCCTTAAGGTTTCTGAGTATTTCTTCGCCAAGGCCGCCCCAACCGATTTCAACCCTGTCGCCGTCCTTGATGTAGGGAGAAATGTAAGCTGCAAGGCTCTTATCCACTTCCGTTGCCTCAGGTGCGGGAACCTCCAAAAATTCGGAGTCGCTCTCGCATATATAGTCAAGATCGGTAACATGAATGGCGGTAATTGCCCTGTCGCCAAGAGCCGGGAAGTTACCCGTTCTATCAATTATGCCTATTTTCTTCTTAACGTTTGGATGCTTCGCAATGGGGCTTGTGGTACAAACTCCATAGGTGCCGTAGTTGCAGTAGCCGTCCTCATCGGGCGGGCACAAGCGCACCATCATGGTGTTGATGTTATGAACATCCGGGCACTGGTTGAAATAGTCAAAGTTGCAGCCCAAATACTCACAAATCCCCATTTCTGATGAGATTCGTTCCAGGGGAAGTCCAAAATATCCCTGAAGCCTTACATATTCCTTGGAGCTTGGATCAAAAAGGAAATCGAAGGATTGGTTCGTACAGTTCCACTGCAGGGTTACGCCCTTGAAATCCTCCTGATGAGAGTGCATCTCATCAAGAATATCAGCAGGGATTTCTGAAGCCTGACCGAGCCAAACAACATCGCCGGGTTTTATGGTATTCGCTACCTCGCTAACAGATAATAAATGCTCCTTGTAGTACTCTCTCCAGTCCGCCATGTAGAATTCTCCTTTTCCGTGAAATTATTTTCAAATATACCAAAAGCAGAGGGCAGACTACCCCCACTTATACTGTCTGCTCCCCTTGGCTTTATTTGTTCCAGAAGTACGAAAATGTTTTTGCGGATGCTGTTATAGAATAAGGTTTTCTGTCTGCGGTTAATATTTTACTCTTTTCTGCTCTGTCGCCCCTCCATATGGATTTTACACCTTTAGATACACAAATTTTATACCTATTCCCCAAAAATTGCAAAGTAATTCGAATTGAATCTGTAAGCTTTGTGCAATTCATGGGAATTTGAAAGAGCTTTTTGGACTTTGCTTCAAAAAATCTTGACAAAAGTTTCCTTTTTTGCAAAATTCAACAGAATTACCTCATAATGTAACTTGTTTTAATTCAGAACCACCCCCGCATGATTGTGCGGGGGTGCTTTCCTAAGTGCCTATTGCACGTTGTCGAACAAATCGTAATCCTTGAAATCGCGCTCGGTAATAAGGGTGGTGGTAAGGATTTTTTCCTTCAGCCATTCACGAAAATCGGGATGGGCAATCTTAATAAGAGCCTTTATCCTGTCGGGCATGGTCTTAAGATACACGTCTGCAACGCCCCACTCGGATACTATGAACATCTGGTAGTTTTTGGGTGTGGTAACGATTGAGCCCTCCGGCAGCCAGGGAACCACGTTGGACTGTCTGTCGCCGTTGGCATCCCTATAGGTGGAGCGCAGGCAAAGGAAGCTGCGTCCGCCCTTGGAGCGCATTGCTCCGTAAATGTAAGCAAAGCTGCCGCCAACTCCGGAATACGGAGTAAGCCCCTGAGCTTCGGAGCAGGCCTGACCAAGAAGGTCAATCATAAAGGTGGCATTGATTGCCACAATATTATCCTGCTTGGCAATTTCAAAAAGCTCGATCATCTTGTTTCTGGGCAAAAGCTTCACACGGGGATCCTCGGATAGAACCTTGAAAAACCGCTGAGAGCAGGCGCCGGGACTTGAGGCGGTAATTTTGGAGATAACGCCCTCCTGCAAAAGGTCGGTCATGGAGTCGCAGGCCACCTCGGTATAAATCTCCATATCCTTCAATCCACGAAGGTTGGAGAGAATCTCCTCTCCAAGTCCGCCGAAGCCAACTTGAATTTTGTCGCCCTCCTTGATGTGGGGCATGATGAAGGCTGCAACTCTCTTGTCAACCTCTGTGGGGCCGGCGGGCGCAATTTCAACGACTTCGGTGTCAGCTTCAACTATGTAGTCAAACTCGCTGATGTGAATTGCAACGTCCTTCCGGTCACCGGGGATACTGTACTGTCCTGTCTTGTCGATAAAAGCGATTTTCTTCTTTACACGGGGATCGTTTGCAATAAGGGAGGTTGTGGACACGCCGTAGTGACCAAAGTTGCAGTAGCCGTCCTCATCCGGTGGGCACACATGCAAAGCAACCGTATTGCCGCCGTATTCGAAAAAGCCCTGATCCAGATGGTCATAGCCGCAGGAGTGATACTCCATAACGCCCTGCTCGCCGCTCATTCTCTCCAAGGGGAGGTTGAAAAAGCTGGTCATGCGAAAATGGTCCTTGGTGCTGGGGTCAAACAGCATTTGGAACGGATAGGTAGAAACATTCCAAATAAGGAAGATGTCGTGATAATTGTACTCGGGATCGTCCATATGGGCATACATTTCCTCAAGCAAGCCAAAGGGAATTTCCGGTCCCTGTCCCATCCACAGAACGTCACCCGGGACAATCTTTTTTGCCACCTCTTCTGTTGTTGTCAAATGTTCTTTGTAGTAATCTTTCCAGTCCGCCATTACTATAATCTCCTTTACTTGAAATACAGAATTTTAGATAAATCCGCCAAATATGAGAAGCAATCTGTACCTACTATTGTTAATAGTACCTTTGTGCAATTTCATTTGCAAGGCTATTTAACTAAAAACCCAATATTTGTCATATCGTTTCAAAATCCGTCTGACATTTTGGTAAAAGCGTAATAAGCATATTACCTATAGATTATATGCCGGAGTTCCACAATAAAGAAAAAGGAGAGCTGCATCTCTGCAGCTCTCCCGAAAAAATTTAGTTTTATTTCTCCAAATCGTCTCTGACGGGGAATACATACTGTCTGAAGGGGATGCAGGTGTTGGGCTGTCTGGGCTCAGGCTGCTTGCCATCAAACATGTCGTAATCATCGCCGAAGTCGCATTCCTCGATAAGCGGGGTGGTAAGAATCTTTTCCTTCAGCCACTCACGGAAATCAGGATGGGCAATCTTAATGAGAGCCTTAATGCGGTCAACATAGGTCTTAAGGTAAACGTCAGCTACACCGTACTCGGAGACGATGAACATGACATAGTTCTTAAGCATGGAAACTATGCTGCCTTCGGGAAGCCAGGGAACGACGTTGGACTGACGATCGCCGTTCTTGTCTCTATAGGTGGAGCGCAGGCAGATGAAGCTTCTTCCGCCCTTGCAGCGCTGGCTGCCGTAAATGTAAGCCAAGGAGCCGCCCATGCCGGTATAGGGCTTAAGTCCCTGTGCCTCAGAGCAGCACTGACCAAGAAGGTCAACCATGAAGGTAGAGTTGATGGCAACCATATTCTCCTGCTCCATAACGCCGAGAGGCTCAATGCAGAGGGTACGGGCATAGAGACGAACGTCCTTATCGGTGGTAGCAAGCCACTTAAAGGTAGCTTCGCTGCAGCCGCCGGGGCTGGATGCGTGAAGAGCGGTAATCTTTCCAGACTCGACCATGGGAACCATGTTGTCGCAAAGAACCTCGGAGAAGATTTCAAAGGTGCCGGAGAAGTCGTTGAGAGCCTTGATGATGATTTCGCCAAGTCCGCCGTAACCGATCTGAATCTTATCGCCTTCACGGAGGTAGGGAATAATGTAGCTGCCGATTTTTTCATCAACAGGTGTGGGTGCGGGAGAAGGAATGTCGATCATCTCGGTGTCCAGCTCGACTATGTAGTCAAAGTCAGTGATGTGAACCTGAGTCTCCTCCTTGGGGCCGGGGGCGGGGAAAACACCGGTCTTGTCGATGAATGCGAACTTCTTGACAATACGGGGGTCACGGGCAATGGTAAGGTTGGTGCAAACGCCGTAGCAGCCGCAGTTGCAGTAGCCGTTTTCATCGGGAGGGCAATATCTCATTGCGGAGGAGTTAACTCCGTTTTCCCAGAGGGAATACTCATACTGGTCATAGCCGGAGCCAAGGGGCAAAATTGTGCGCTCATCAATTCCCATACGCTCCATGGGAAGCTGATATGTGCTCTTAAGCTTAATGTGTCCCTTGATATCATGGTCGAAAATCATGTTTACGGGTCCGTTGTAAACATTTGACCAAACCGTAAGATCCTTAAATCTCTCCTTTTTCTCGTGCACTGCGTCAAAGAATTCAAGAGGAATTGTGGTTGCCTGTCCAACAAATATACTGTCGCCGTCTTCAACCTTGTCAACAGCCTCTTCGAGGGTAATGAGGTGATCCTTGTAATACTGCTTCCAGTCGCAGCTCAGGTTTCTTTTTGCCATGTCTATTCTCCTTTACCATTATTCCTATCCAATATGTGCAGTTATTATCTCATAACCATCCATATATGTTCTCATTTTAAACTCTTTGACTAATGATTGCAACGGCAAATGAAATCTAAGGAAATTTTTGTTAAAAATATAAGAGTACACGCAGAATTCTTTGTTGACTTGTCTAATAATTAACCCTTAAAATTCGGTAATTACCGTACTTTTTGTAATTTTACGCAGTAACTTTTCCATTTTTCCTATAATTTTGCCCCCTTGGGACACAGCAGGGGAAAGAAGTATAAAAAGACAGGCGCAGTGCGCCTGTCTTTTTATACTTAAATTTTTAAACCGCTTTATTTCATGAACTGCCCAATTGCCTTGTTCAGTTCATCTATTTTTTCCTGGTCATGGTTTAAAACCGCTTCCGTAACGCACTCGGTTATGTGATCTTGAAGAAGAACCTTACCCGCATTATTTATTGCACTGCGAACTGCTGCAATTTGAATAAGCACCTCTGCGCAATCTCTGTCGTTATCGATCATGGATATCACGGATTCAAGGTGTCCCTTGGCTCTGGAGAGCCTGTCCATAACGGCTTTTTTGTTGGTGTGCACATGGGGATGTCCATGTGCATGGGCACCATGGCAATGCTCCGTGCCATCCATGTGGACATGGTCTTCTATCTCGTGCATTTTTAAAGCTCCTTAATATTCGGGAATAAGCTTTTTGATAATTGCAGCAACCGCCTTGGGGCAGGCACTGTCCATGGGAAGCTCAAAGAGGGACCTGCAATCACGGTCAAACTTGTTAACAAGAGCATCCTCGGGAAGCTCGCCGAAAACCTCAAGTCCGACTCTTGCAAGCAGCTCATCCTTGGGTGAGTCCTCACGAACACGGTTAAGTACAAGACCCGCCTGCTTAACATCGATATTATTATCGCCCTTGTTGGCAACCTCTATAATACCGGCAGCAGTCTGAAGGCTTCTTGCAGACATGTCAGCCATAACCAAAAGGCAATCCACAGACTTCATAACACGGCGGTTAAGCTGCTCGGGTCCTGCTTCGCCGTCAACTATAACATAATCGTACTCGTCAGCAAGAGAATCTATTCCGTAACGTAAAAGCTCGTTGCAGGCACAGAAGCAGCCGGGTTCTTCAGGACGACCCATGGTCATAAGGTCAAACCCATCGCCATGGGCGAGAAGGCTGCGCATAAGGTCCTTTGTCGGGCCGCTGTTAAGCTTATTTCTTGCATCCTGAGCACCAAGAAGCTCGCCGCGAAGCTGGCTGACGGTCTTTTCTACTTTAAGTCCGGTGGTATAGCACAGGCTCATTGCGGAGTCTGCGTCAATTGCAAGAACTCTACCGGGAAAACGATCCGCCAAAAGGCGAATAAGAAGGGTAGATACAACGGTTTTTCCCGTGCCGCCCTTTCCGGTAACTGCGATCGACTTTATATTATCCATTGTTTTTCCTCACTTTCACGAAGTATTTATCTATATAAAAGCCAATTTGGCCTCATATACTGTTTAAAAGGGGTTTTTTGCCTGTTTGTCCACGGGTCTAACCCGTGCTCGCCGGGGTTGAAAGATTTTTTAAGCCACGGCCGTAGTGGCTGACCGCTACGGCCGTGGTTTTAAGTATGGGGTTTAAGACAAGCTTACTTGTCCTTTCTGAAGTTCTCTGCTCCAACAACAGATTCCATGTATTCGCCGATCTGTGCACGGAGCTCGTCGGTGCTCTTGTAGCGGGGGTCGATAGCGTCGACGTCGACGTACAGAGTGGGGATACCGAACTTTTCCTGGATGTAGTCGGTAACGATCTTGCCGGAAGCCCAAGTGTGCTTGCAGCCAACGTGTCCCATGAAGATGGAAACGTTTACGCTGAACTCTTCGTACATCTTGTCGATAACCTTCAGCCAGTACTCGGTCGGGCCGGTAGCGCCGTGGATCATCGGAACGAGAAGCATGGACTTAGCGGTCTGATACTTAACCTTCTCCCAATCGTCCAGATCGTCGATAAGGATGCCGTCCTGATAGCCGAAGCCGTCCATAACGGTAATTGCGCCGTAGGTCTTTTCCATCCAGTCCATGATGCCGGTGTTGGACCACAGCATGTTCTGCATCAAGCAGACACGATAACGCTCTTCAGGGCACTTGGTTGCGGTCATGCCCATGTCAGCGAGCATGTTGCCCATTTCAAGCTGAGTCTGGAGCATAGCGGTAACTTCGGGAGTGCCTGCCAAAGGAGCAATGATCTCGTTAAGAACGAGCATACGGCCGGGAAGCACGCAAGGAGTCTTCTTGCGAAGGTTACCAAGCTGGATAAGGAGCTCGTAAGCCTTGTTGGACTCTTCGTTGATAGCTCTGAACTTTGCCTTACGCTCAGCGTCCCACTTGAGGCCGGTGAACTCTTCCATCCAGGGGATGAAAGCTTCGATCTGGTCAGCTACATACTGATAGCCCTTGTCGTCATGACGGAAGGGGCAGTCAAAGGTGTAGCAGGGGCAGTCGAGAACGCGCTCAATAAGGGGATATGCAATACGGGCACTGTCGCAGGGGACAGATGCGTGAACAAAAGCGTCAACCTGAACACCAAGCTCGCCCTTAAGGACGCAGCCGAGCTGTGCCTTATCGATGGCGCACATGGAGGTAGGTGCATACTTTTCGGTTTCGTCAACGAAACGGCCGCAAAGGTCTTCCATGGAAGCTATACGGGTGGGGATAGTATCAAGGAAGAAAGGTACGCAGTCAAATGCCCGGAGAATGGTTACGGGAACAGGGCCGCCAAATGCGACGAGCTTCTTGCCGTTCTTCTTCGCATCACGGATTTCTTCCCATGTGAATTTCTGGATGTCAACGGTAAACATTATTTCAGGCATGCCCTTGGTGAGCATGTGCTGATAAATGCTATCAACCTGGTCACAGGTCAGTTCAATCATATTGACCGGCTGAGTGGGATCGAAGTTCTGTTTCGGTGCTTTAGACATGGTATTTCCTCCTTCTTACTTCTCTAACATTTCGATGAAAGCTTCTGCACGGATAGCAAGCTGTCCGGCATTGGCCATCTGTTCTTCACGCTCAACCTGAAGAACCGGAACACCAATTGCCTTGAGGTCAGGCTCGAGGTAATAAATCTCGCCGCCCCAGCATTCGCAGTTCTGCATCTTCTGGTATACGACGCCCTGCACATTGTATTCCTTGCAGGCTTCAACGATTTCCTTGTGGATAGCAGGACGGTTGTCCAGCTCACGGGGGCAGGTGTTGCGGGTCAGGTAGTACTTTGCGATGCTGCCCATAACGTCAGCATCATCAACCTTCAGCTCAGGTCCGAAGGTTCTGTCGCCGAAGCAGTTGTAGTCAGCAACAACGATTCCGCCCTTTTCCTCGATAACCTTG
>CAZJYY010000039.1:0-20619 GCA_964550315.1 uncultured Oscillospiraceae bacterium
TAATTGGCGAGATTTTTCTGTAAAAGTCGGTCGCAGGCGCAAAAGAAAAAAATAAATCGGAGGACGTAAAATCGTCCCCCGCAAACTCAAGCTGCATTTTTTACGATCTGAGTATCCATGGTATCAAGCATCATCTCTGCCGAAACGCCAAAGCCCTTGGTTGGGTCGTTCACAAGAACATGGGTAACTGCTCCCACAAGCTTGCCGTTTTGTATTATGGGGCTGCCGCTCATACCCTGTACGATTCCTCCGGTAAGCTCCAACAGATTTTCATCCGTCACGGACAGCATAAGGCTTCTTCCGCTCATGTCTCCACGATAGACCCTTACGATTTCCACCTCATACTCCGCCGTTTCACATCCGTTTACATTGGCTAAAATGGTGGCCTTTCCCAATTCTATTTCCTTTTCCTGGGCAAGGGGTATTGCCTGGTCCTGTGAGGGTCTTGCTGTTTTCAGCTCTCCAAATATTCCGCAGCCGGTGTTTTTGATAACGCTGCCGCAAACTGCATTTTTATCCAGCGCTCCGCAAAGCTCGCCGGGTGCTCCGACGCTGCCCTTAACAACATCACTTACTGAGGAAATCATGATCTCTCCCCTACCCACTGGAAGAAGCATACCTGTGTCCGCATCATTGATGCCGTGACCCAAGCCTCCGTACATCCCCGTTTTGGGGTCAAAGTACGTTATGGTTCCCAAGCCCGAAATGCTGTCTCTAAGCCACATGCCAAGCTCCGGCGCTCCATTGCTCATATCCGGTTCCAATGTAAGCTGAAGGGTTTTATCCCCTCTCACCACCGTAATTGAAATCTTCTCTCCGCTTAGCTTGGGCAGTACCGCCTTAAGATCCTCTGCTCCTCTTATGGGGTCTGCGCCAATACCGATTATTAAGTCTCCCGGAAGAAGTCCGGCCCTTGCTGCGGCAGAACCGCCTTCTGCCCCTGTAAGCCCTGCTACTACAACACCATCAGTAAAAATTTGAATACCTACTGTTTTTCCCATGGGCACTATCATCCGCTCCTGATGCACTGCATACGCCGTTGATGGAAGAAGCATTGCGGTGCAAAGCATTACAGCCGCAGAAAGTGCCATTACTCTCTTTTTTTGTAAAATCATCCCTTATCCCCCGCTTCTTTATTTCTGCCCTACAAGTATGGTCGCGGGAACGCAAAATAAATGCAGAAGCGGGCATGCAATTTTTTGCTTTCATTCCTTTTTGCATTTTTCGCTTTGGTTTCTGCGCTACAGCATTTTGTAAGTTTTTGCCTTGAAATGATGGCTTCGGCTGTCTTTCCAACTTTGTTGTTTGCTGGGAGGTATTGTAAATGTATTCAGATATAAACCCGCAGGATTTGCTCTATTCCTTAAAGCAAAAATATCCTTCTTTAATAAAAATTCAAAATTACGGCAAAAGCGTTTTAAGCACTCCGCTTTTGTCAGCTTCCATGGGCTGGGGCAAGGTGCGTATTCTTGTTTCCGCTGCGCACCACGCCAATGAGTGGCTGACCTCCTTTGCCCTTCTAAGCTTCATAAGTGAGCTTTGCTCCGCCGTAAAAAATGGCGCCGCGATATACGGCATTTCTGCGGCGGAGCTTTTGGAGCACTGCAGCTTCTGCTTTGTTCCGGAGGTCAATCCTGACGGCACCGCCCTTGTGACCGGCAGACTTCAGCAAAAAGATGCCATAAGCACTGCCTCTGACATTGGCCTAAACTTCCCTCAAATTCCTTATCCCGATGGTTGGAAGGCAAACATTCGGGGTGTCGACCTAAATCTTCAATATCCTGCCGGCTGGGAGCTTGCCAAACGTATAAAGGCGGACGCAGGCTTTTTTGCCCCTGCTCCCAGAGACTACGTTGGCCCCCACCCCTTGTCCGAGCCGGAAGCTCAGGCGCTTTCCGCACTAACCGGGTACTTCTCCCCTCAATGCATAATTGCCCTCCACAGTCAGGGACGTGTTATCTATTGGAAATATGGGGATTTTGAGCCCGAAGGCTCATATGAGTTGGGAAAGCGCCTTGCTGAGGCTTCCGGCTACGATTTGGACAGCACGCCCTGGGAAAGCGGAAATGCCGGCTATAAGGACTGGTTCATAAAAGAATTTGACCGTCCTGGCTATACCATAGAGCTTGGCTTCGGGGAAAATCCCCTGCCGGAATCTCAGCTTCCCGAAATGTCCGAGGCGACAGAAAAAATCATTGTAACTGCCGCTAATTTTTTCTGAAATTTGAAGAAATTTCAGAAAGCGCCTCGGCGGCTTCCATCTCAAAATCGTCGTTTCTGGCTAAGTCTCCCAGGGACACTATTCCCACAAGCATACCGTTGTCCGTAACGGGAATTCTGCGTATTTGGTTTGATGCCATACGCTCTGCGGCAGCGTTTGCGCTGTCAAAGGGATTAACCGTCACAAGGCTTCTTGACATTATCTCCCCAACCCGCACAGTTTTAGGGTCTGCCTCCGAGGCGACGCAGCGAAGGACAATGTCCCTGTCTGTCAGCATTCCTCTAAGCTTTCCCCGCCCGTCGTGAACGGGAACCGAACCGATGTTGTTGCGCTTAAGGAGCCTTGCGGCGGCAAGCACCGGCTCGTCCTCGCCGATTGATATTACGTTTCCCGTCATGATATCACAAATATTCATGCTTTTTCCTCCCTGTAATTTGCGGCAATACTCGTTGCCTTCTTTCAAAAGTATCGGCTGAGTATTGTCGGATTATTCAGGGAGGACAGCGTTTTTTTGGCTTAATATTTTTGTTTCAATCCGACTGGCGTAAATCGAGAAGAATTGGGGACACCGCATCTGCAAATAGACGAATTGCCCGAAGAGCTTCGTCCAAGGTGTTTCCGCTGCTGCCCACCTCCACAATAAGCGAGCCTGTTGTAAGATGCTGGTTATACCTCTCCTTTTTCAGCGCCACGGGTCTTGCCAGCGTTGGATATTTTTCCACCACCGCAGATTGCAGGTCAAAGGCAAATTTCAAATTTTCCCTCCAGTTGGGATGGGCAAGGTTTTCCTCCGTACCTGCCAAAAGCATAATCTGCGCACTGGAGCGTCCCTTGTCCTCTGCAAGGGTCTTGTAAATTACGTCACCGGTACCGATGGCATCCCTGTGAACGTCCAAAACCACCGTGATTTCAGGATGCTCCTTTAAATGTTTTTCCACCGCTTCACCGCTTCTTATATAGCTTCCGGTGTAGCTTGGGTAGTCATATATTTCCCGGTCGTGAAGAACAGACAGACCATAGCTTTCAAAGCAGGCTGCAAGCTCGTCTCCCACCCGAATAACGCTGTATCGCTTGTCATCGGTTCGGAAGGTGTCTGTGGGCTTGTACTCACTGGTGCCGTCCGGCGAATATGCCTCACTTCCGTGGGTATGTATAATAAGTATCTGCACGCCCTCCTTAGGCAGCCTAACCGAGTGCTCCTGGGAAAGAAGTTCCACAAGATCCACCTCATAGCTTGTGGCATTGTTCATAACAACACCGCCTTCTATGGTAGTGGGTAATACCACCTGCTCCTTTTCCGGCTCCGGTTCTGGCGCTTTGGGTATGTTCACATCCGACGGAAATGGCGGCAGCGATGCTTCCGGCACAGGGATAATATCCCTTATGACTGTTTTATCAAAAGGAACAATCTCCACTTTCTCTTCTTGCGGATTTCTCAATCGATTCAGCGCCGATTCCGCCGCCGCTTTCAGCTCGTGGATAACTCCCCGTGAGGACAAGGCAAACGCCGCTGCCGCTAAAAGGACGATTATTACGGCAAGTTTATTTTTTCGCACAATCACCACCACCTTCCCACTTCATATGTTATGCACCCGCCTTTTGATAAATTCATTCCCCACATTTCCCCTGTTTTTGCGCTTTGAAAAGTGCTGTAAAAATTAAGCTCTCTCATAAAAACGATTTACATAATGAAAAATTATTGGCAACTATCCTGCATTTTTACCCCTCCCAAGTGATGTTTTACGAGCTTTTTTGCTCTTTCTTTGTGCTATAGTAAGTACTACATTTTGGGACTTTGCGGGTTTTTGCTTCAGTTTTTCAACTACATTTGGGGGGGATGTTGAGTTTGAATCAAAGTCGAATCGTCATTTTGTACAATTTTGCCATTGAAAATTAAGCACAAAAACTAATATAATTAGCTTGCAGGATGTTGTTCTGTACATTTCTGTCCACAAATCAAATTTCTGATGAGGAGCATGTTATGAAATCTACTTTCAAACTTAATATTTTCATAATATGCGTTATTTGTTTATTCTCATTTACCATGTCTGGTTTTGCAAGTTCCCCTGCAACCGAGGAGGTTGAAGATGCCGGAGCTGTTTGCATGTACCTAAACGGGATAAAGGCTGCCGACGGTATAAAGGTCGACGGCACCACATACGTCCCCCTGCGTCAGTTCACTGAAGCGCTGGTGGGTCCCACCGAAACCACATGGGATGCTGAAACAAATACCGCAACATTAAAATCCGAAGGTCTTGAGATTAAAGCCACCGAAGGCAGCCAGTACTTCAGCGCAAACGGACGCTGCTTTTATGCCCCGGGAACAGTGCTTGTTTTTGACGAAGCCCTTTGCGTCCCCGTGCGTGAGCTTGCCAAGGTTTTTGGAGTTGACGTGCAGTGGCACGAGGAAACCCAGTCTGTCAGCTTGGCAATTGAGGAGCTTAAGCTTATAGAAAGCGGTGACAAGCATTACAACGAGGAGGATCTTTATTGGCTCTCCCGCTTGATAAATTCCGAATCTGGAAACCAGTCCTTGGACGGCAAAATCGGCGTTGGCAATGTTGTTATGAACCGTGTTGCCGATCCCACCTGTCCTGACACTATTTACGGCGTCATTTTCGACAAGAAGTACGGCGTACAGTTTAGTGTTATCGAAACAGGCAGTATCTATTCCGAGCCTAATGAAGAATCCATCGTCGCAGCAAAGCTTTGTCTTGACGGCTACAACAATGTTGGAAGTTCACTTTATTTTGTAAACCCTGACATTGGTGTGTCCTCATGGTTTGCCAAAACCCGTGTTTTCGTTGCAACCATCGGCGACCACGATTTCTACGCATAGGATATAGACGTTTTTAAAAAAATATGATAAAGTAACAGGGTGTATCAAAGGATATGCCCTGTTTACATTTTCCGGGAGGTTTCTATGCGTAAAATTCTGACCGATGGCCTAAAAGAGCTTGGCATCGTCCCAACCGAAGACGTACTGTCCGGCTTTGAACAATATTACGAGCTTCTTTCCCAGCGCAACGCTGTTATGAATCTTACAGCCATAAAGGGCATAGAAGATACTGCTCGGCTGCACTTTTTGGACTGTGCCGCCCTGTGCTCTCTTTACAACTTTGACGGTGCTTCACTGATTGACGTGGGTACCGGTGCAGGCTTTCCCGGACTCCCGCTGAAAATTTTGAAGCGAGACATATCCACCACACTCCTTGACGGCACCCAAAAGCGTGTAAATTTTTTAAACGAGGTGTGCTCGGCTCTTTCTCTTGAAAATGTGCGCTGCGTCTGTGGTCGTGCCGAGGAGGAGGCCGCAAGCATTGGCGGCAGCTTTGACATTGCGGTTTCCCGTGCTGTTGCCCGGCTCAACATCCTTTGTGAGCTTTGTCTGCCCTTTGTGCATGTGGGCGGTGTTTTTATCGCTATGAAGGGGCCTGATTGTCAAGACGAGCTTTCCGAAGCTTCCAACGCCATAGCCGTTTTGGGCGGCGGGCAGGCGGAAATAAAAAAGTACACCATACCCGGCACCGACATTGTCCACAGTGCGGTGATTATAAAAAAGCTGCGTCCCACCTCTCCCCTTTATCCCCGTCAGTTCGGCCAGATAAAAAAGAAGCCCTTATAAAATCCTTATCTCCCTAAAGCAACTATGTGCGTGGAGCATTGTCCACGCTTAGTCTGTGGAATATAAGCATCTTAACATTTCTTTTGCCTTGCATGATAAGATGTGCTCTCAAACTTCAATTTACGCCGACGCAAGGCGGCGGAACGGATGACTATTATGACTAATTTACCCGAGCTTTTCGGCTGCATGGCATTTAACGAAACCGTCATGCGGGAACGTCTGCCCCAGGATGCCTACACCACCCTTAAAAACACCATCGAAAAAGGCGGGAGAATGGATCTTTCCACCGCCAATGTTGTTGCTAATGCCATGAAGGACTGGGCCATTGAAAAGGGTGTCACCCACTACACCCACTGGTTCCAGCCGCTTACGGGAATAACTGCCGAAAAGCACGACAGCTTCTTATCCCCCCGCCCCAACGGCAAGGTAATAATGGAGTTTTCCGGCAAGGAGCTTATTAAGGGCGAACCGGACGCTTCAAGCTTCCCCTCCGGCGGCCTTCGCGCCACCTTTGAGGCTCGGGGCTACACCGCCTGGGACCCCACCTCCTACGCTTTTATAAAGGACGGTGTTTTGTGCATCCCCACGGCATTTTGCTCCTATGGCGGCGAAGCGCTGGACACCAAAACACCCCTTCTGCGTTCCATGGTAGCGTTGGATTTTCAAGCACGGCGCATTATGCGGCTTTTCGGCAACGACTGCCAGCGGGTTAACGCCACCTCAGGTCTTGAGCAGGAATACTTCCTTATAGACCGTGGTACATACAATCGCCGAAAGGATTTAATTTACACCGGGCGCACCCTTTTCGGTGCCCGTCCCCCCAAGGGTCAGGAACTGGACGATCACTACTTCGGCTCTATAAAAATGCGAGTTGCCGGTTTCATGCGGGAGCTGGACGAAGAGCTTTGGAAATTAGGTGTCTCCGCCAAAACCGAGCATAACGAGGCCGCCCCCGCTCAGCATGAGCTTGCGCCCATGTTCTCAACCTCCAACATTGCCGTTGATCACAACCAGCTTACCATGGAAATTATGCGCAAAGTGGCAAAGCGCCACGACCTTACCTGCCTTCTTCACGAAAAGCCCTTTGCCGGTGTAAACGGCAGCGGCAAGCACAATAACTGGTCGCTGTGCACCAACGACGGTGTGAATCTTCTTGAGCCGGGCGACACGCCGGAGGACAATGCCCAGTTCCTTCTTATCATCTGCGCCGTTTTGAAGGCTGTGGACGAGTATCAGGATCTTCTGCGCATATCTGTGGCCTCCTGCGCCAACGACTGCCGTTTAGGTGGAAATGAAGCGCCCCCCGCCATTTTGTCCGTATATCTTGGCAACGAGCTTGAGGCGATTTTGAACGCCATAGAAACCGGCACAACCTATGATAAGGTGGAAAAAACCAGTCTCACCATCGGTGTGGACGCTCTTCCCTCCTTCCCGCGGGACACCACAGACAGAAACCGTACCTCTCCCTTTGCTTTCACCGGCAATAAGTTTGAATTCCGTATGCTTGGCTCCTCCATGTCCGCATCAGCCTCCACCACATTTTTAAACACCATCGTGGCAGAATCCTTCCGCCAGTTTGCTGACAGGCTTGAAGGGTCGAAGGATTTCACCGCAGCCCTTAATGAGCTTATCCGCTGCACCATAAGCGCACACAGCCACATTATTTTCAACGGAAACGGCTATGACGAAAACTGGGTCGTGGAAGCTCAAAAGCGCGGTCTTGCAAACTACCCCACCACCGCCGACTGCCTGCCCCATCTTACGGACGCTAAAAATGTTGCTCTTTTCGAGCGCCACGGGGTTTACTCTGGAACCGAGCTTCGTGCAAGGCGGGACATTCTTCTTGAAAACTACTGTAAGCAGGCGAATATCGAAGCGCAGGTCATGGGCGAGATGGTTCGCCGGGACATTATTCCCGCAGTTATCGGCTATGAAAAGCAAATTGCGGACGCCATACTCTCCTTGAGAGCCGTGTCCGAAAAGCTTTCCTGCAAAACCGAGCTTTCCCTTTTAGAGCGTGTTGCCCAGCTTACGGAGCACATTTCCTCCCGCTGCGCCACGCTGCAAGCTTCAGCCGACGAGGCCCTTGGCTTTAAAAGCGACCTTGTGGCACGGGCTGAGCTTTATCGCGACAAGGTTATTCCAAATATGGCCGCCCTTCGTGAATCGGTAGACTGCCTTGAAGGACTTTGCAGCAAGGACAATTGGCCCTATCCCTCCTATGGTAGTCTGCTTTATAGAGTATAAGGAGACGGTATCATGAAAAAAATCATTTCAGCCGCACTTTCATTATGTCTCGTTTTCGCCCTTGGCGGCTGCTCCGGCAACAAGCTTCCCAAGGGCTTTGACGAGGATGAGGTAATCGCCCGAGGCAAGGAGATTGTGGAGCTTACAAACACCATGGACTACTCTGCTTTGGCGGAGGAGCTTCAAGATGATTTAAAAGACCAGGTAAGCGCCCAACAGCTTGAGGAAGCCTGGGACCGCCAGTTAAGCTTTGCCGGAAGCTTTCAGGAGTATTTGCAGGTAGTAACGGCGGGCACAAAGGATGATGCCACCGGCAATGAATATGCCGTGGTAGTTCTTGTGTGCAAATACGAAAATGCTGATTTGACCTTCACTCTGTCCATGAACGAAAAGCTTGAGCTTGTGGGACTTTACATGAAATAATGTCTAAAAAGTCCAAACCATTGTAACGGTCTTAATAAAAAGCTGCTGCGGTATAACCGCAGCAGCTTTTTTATATGGTCAATGTGCCATTTTCATCCTGCAGAATAATTAGTATTTGCTCCTGTTCACCGGTAAGGGCATTCACATATACAATATATTGCTGGCCTTTTGCATCCTCGCACTGGAATTCATGGCACAGCACCTCATTTTTTCCGCTGTCGGGTATAAGCACAAGCTTCGTGTCCAAAATGTTTATATCCTGGGGAACCTTGGCTCTTGCCTGCTCCGGGCTTATTGCCGCCGGGGGAAGCTCTCTTTGCTTATGTGCGCACACATAGCCGTGGGCTTCAAAGCTTATAAGCGAGCCGTCATTCATGGCGATTCCCACCTTTATAAGGTCTGGATAGCACACAACGCCGTCCTGAACGTAGGCAAAGTTCACGGTCATTACATTGTCGCTTATGAGATAATAGCTCTCCTTCATATCTTTGTAGCCGTGCATTTCAAGAAAGCGTTTTGCGGCCTTCATGCCATCCTCTACACTAAGGGTGCTTTGCGTTGGCACTCTTGAGCTTATAAACTGATATACAACGCCGCCCTGTCTTGTTAGGCAAATGCTTACCTCGGACTTATCCAACTGCGCACCGTAGCAAAGCGACGGAATATCCCCCCGCAGCTCACCGGACGGGAATACGCTTTCCGGCCGTATCCCAAGAAATTTTGCCGCAGCCTGCCGTCCTGTGGAAGCATCCATTTCCTCCATCCCCTCCACAAAAATCGGCTTTTGGCATCTTAAATGCTCAGAAAACGGCCCGTCGTAAATCAGCGTGGGCATCTCGGGGAATTCCTCCTCGGCCTTTCCCATGCTGTCGCCAAGGGTCTGGGGCACAATTTCTCCCTCGCTGTCATCCAGCTTTTTCATTTTACCCTCGTATTCCCCAAGGGTAATTAGCCCGCTGCCTATATCATTTTGCATGGCCTTCAAGTTTTGGGATAAAAGCGTCGCTGTTTCAGAAAGAGAGCGAAGATTTGCCCGCTCCTCCTCGGTAAAGCTTTGCCCGGCGCTTGCCTTTTGCAGCAGTGCAAAGGAATAGTCCCCCACCCTGTTAATAAAGCCCGCCGTCTTTTCAAGCTGTGTGGAGGATAGGGGCAAAACGCCCAAGGCCATCCCTGCAGTTTGAGCCTTGCCGTAAACCTCTGTGCACACCGTTCCTGCCAGAGACGGCGTTGTAACAAGAAGGCTTTTTTGCAAAGCGCTGTCAAGGTCAGAAATTCCGTCAGCAAGCTCGCTGAAGGCGTGGCGGTAGTTTGCGGAAATATACCTCTCATAATCAATCGCCTTGTTCTCGGCACTTATACCATAAATTGCACCCACTATGGCAATAAGCGAAAACACAGCAATTATTGGTATTGCAATGGTCTTTTTCATAAAAACACCCCTTTTGCAGTATTTTTCCGCAAAAGGGGTGTTTTACTTGTGTTAATTATTTCTGAAATTTCGTTTTTTTGTCAGCTTTAGCGGAAGGGCTTTCCATAAATTTCATGGAAAACTTCTTTCAAGCTTTCTGCATATATGAATGGAGAATTAAACGCTCAGCTTTTCAATTCCCTTGCGTATACGTCTTAGCGTTTCCTCCTTGCCCAGTATGCGGCAAATTTCCACAGCGCCGCCGGGTGTAACGCTTTTTCCGGCAACGGCTATACGCACAGGCCACATAAGCTTTGCATTCTTCACCTCAAGCTTCTCTGCAAGGCTTACCAGCGCATCATGGATTTTTTCATCGCACCAATCCACAATTGCTTCTATCACAGGAAGTGCCGCGTTGAGCATTTCGAGAGATACTTCAGCGTCGGTCTTTGATTTTTTGTTGGTGTAAAGCTCAATGTCATACTCAGGAAGCTCGTCGAAAAAGTCGATTTTCTCGGGGATATCCGTCAGTCTTTCCGTGCGTGGCTGAAGAAGGGGTGCAAAGGCGCTAATGTCGATTGCGGGACTTTTAACGCTTTGACGAATAAAGGGCTCCGCCAGCTCCAAAAATCTTTCAGCAGGGAGCATTTTAATATACTCTGTGTTAAAATAGGTGAGCTTTTCAATATCAAATATTGCCGGAGACTTTGAGATACCGGCAATGTCGAAAATCTTCACAAGCTCGTCTAAAGAGAATATCTCCTGCTCACCGCCGGGACTCCAGCCCAGAAGGGCAACATAGTTTACAACGGCATCCGTAAGATAGCCCTGGGAGATAAGATCCTCATAACTGGGGTCGCCGTGGCGCTTGGACATTTTGTTGTGCTGGTCACGCATTACGGGCGAGCAATGGACATATTTGGGAATTTCCCAGCCAAATGCCTCGTACAAAAGGTTATACTTGGGTGACGAGGCAAGATATTCGCTGCCACGCACTACATGGGTAATGCCCATAAGGTGATCGTCCACCACGTTTGCAAAGTTATAGGTAGGAAGTCCGTCGGACTTAATAAGCACATTATCGTCCAGCGAATCGTTGGGCACGGTGATGTCCCCAAAAATCTCATCGTGGAAGGTGGTAGTGCCCTCATGGGGAATTTTCTGTCTTATGACAAAGTGCTCTCCGGCAGCGGCTCTTGCGTCAGATTCCTCTTTAGAAAGCTCGCGGCAGGGGTCTTGTCTTTTTTCAAAGCCCTCGTGCTCCTCAGCATCTTCCTTTTTGCAAAAGCAGCGATAAGCCCCGCCCTTTTCAAGAAGAAGCGCGGCATACTTTCCATAAAGGGGCTTGCGCTCAGTCTGGACATAGGGGCCCACAGGACCACCCACGTCAGGACCCTCATCATGGGAAAGTCCGCATTCTCTAAGGGTTTTATTTATAATCTCCGTTGCACCCTCCACCAGTCTTTCCTGGTCGGTGTCCTCAATGCGAAGAATAAACTTTCCTCCCGCTCTGCGGGCTATAAGATAGGTATATAGAGCCGTGCGAAGATTGCCCACGTGCATATATCCCGTGGGGCTGGGCGCAAAACGAGTGCGAACCTCACCTTTGGGAATACGCTGCTCCATATCCTCAAACCAATTCATGTCCATTTTTATGACTATTCCTTTCTTCTGCTGCAATGATACTTTAGTAAATATATTTCATCAGGCAGGGATTGTCAAGGACAGATGAAACGTGTTACAATAATCTGTAAACTAATTATGTAATAAACTATTTTGGCAATAAAGCGAGGTGCACGAAATGAGTCATAATATCTCTGAAAAAATGTATGCTCTTACCCAGCGCAACAGCGCCATCCGCATGATGTTTGAAGAAGGCAACCGCCTTGCAGAACAATTCGGGCGGGAAAACGTCTATGACTTTAGTCTGGGAAATCCTTACTTCCCGGCTCCCGAGGCTCTTAACTGCGCAATTAAAGAAGTTCTTTCCGAAGGCCCTTCAACCTTCGTTCACGGCTATATGCCCAACGCCGGCTATCCTGACGTTCGTGAAGCCATTGCAAAGTCCTTAAATAAACGCTTCGGCACCGGATTTTCAGCCGGCAACATCGTTATGGCTGTGGGCGCTGCCGGCGCTCTCAACATAGCTTTAAAAACGCTTCTCAACCCTGGGGACGAGGTTCTTGCCCTCGCACCGTACTTTCTTGAGTACGGTAACTATGTTGCAAACTACGACGCAAAGCTTGTGGTAGTTCCGGCAAACATCCCTAGCTTCCAGCCCGATGCCGCCGCAATTGAAAGCGCAATCACCGAGAAAACCAAGGCGGTAATTATAAACACCCCCAATAACCCCACCGGCGTTATTTATTCTCAGGAAACCCTTAAAGCTATTGCCGCTGTTCTTGAGAAAAAAGAGGCAGCTTACGGCCACCCCATCTTCCTCATCTCCGACGAGCCCTATCGTGAGCTTGCCTATGATGGCGCAGCCGTTCCATGGCTTACAAGCCTATACCGAAATACACTGGTGTGCTATTCCTGGTCCAAGTCTCTGTCGCTTCCCGGCGAGCGCATAGGCTATGTGGTCGTTCCCTCCGAAGCTGACGAGGCCGCCCTCATTTTTGACGCTCTTTGTATAGCAAATCGTGTGTCCGGCTTTGTAAATGCCCCCTCCCTTATGCAGCGTGCCGTGGCAAAGTGTCTTGACGAGAGCACGGACATCTCCGCATATGACGCAAATAGAAAGCTTCTATACGAAGGACTGAGCGCCCTTGGCTACGAGTGCGCCTATCCCGACGGTGCCTTCTACATGTGGGTTAAGACCCCCTGTGCCGACAAGGACTTTTGCGATATGGCAAAAAAATATAACATACTTGTCGTCCCCGGCACCTCCTTTGCCTGCAGCGGCTATGTGCGCATTGCCTACTGCGTATCCGGAGACATGATAAAGCGTGCCCTTCCCGCCTTCGGCAAGCTTGCCCAGGAGCTGGGAATTAAGAAATAAGAAGAAGGAACATAATAATGGACGAAATTAAAGCCCCTAAAAAAACAATCTTCAGCGGCATCCAGCCTTCGGGAGAGCTTACGCTCGGCTCATATCTTGGTGCAATCAAAAACTGGGTGGAGCTGGAGAACGATTATAACTGTTATTACTGCATAGTGGACATGCACGCCATAACCGTTCGTCAGACTCCTGCCGACCTTCGCCGCCGCACGCTGGAGCAGCTTGCCCAATATATTGCCTGCGGTCTTGACCCTGAAAAGAACACGGTTTTCATTCAAAGCCATGTTTCCGCCCACGCCGAGCTTGCATGGGTGCTGAACTGCTACACCATGTTCGGCGAGCTGTCCCGCATGACTCAATTCAAGGATAAAAGTGCCAAGAACTCCGATAATATTAACGCCGGGCTTTTCACCTATCCCGCTCTTATGGCAGCCGATATTCTTCTTTATCAGGCTGACCTTGTCCCCGTGGGAAGCGATCAAAAGCAGCATGTTGAAATTTGCCGTGACATTGCCGCCCGCTTCAATGGAGTTTATGGCGATGTTTTCACCATACCCGAGCCCTTTATCCCCAAGGTGGGCGCCCGTATAATGAGCCTTACCTCCCCGGAAAACAAAATGTCCAAGTCTGACCGTGACCCCGGCGGCTGCATATATATCATGCAAAAGCCCGAAGATATTATGCGCTGCTTCAAGCGCGCCGTTACAGACAGTGACACTATTGTTCGCTACGACCCTGAAACAAAGCCCGGCATTTCAAACCTTATGCAGATTTATTCCGTGGCTACAGGGGCTGGCTTTGAGCAAATTGAGCGTGAGTTTGACGGTAAGGGCTACGGTGACTTTAAACCCCGTGTGGGCGAAGCCGTAGTGGAGCTTTTGCGTCCCATCCGTGAAGAGGCAGAGCGGATTACAAAGGACAAGGCCTATCTTGAAGCTGTGTACAAGCAGGGCGCTCAGAAGGCCGCCTATGCCGCCAATAAAACTCTTCGCAAGGTATATAAAAAGGTCGGCTTTGTTGCCGGCTAAGGCTTTCGCCGTCATGAAAGGAAAAGTACCATGTCCATCGACAAGGAGCTTATAATCCAACTTTTATTTTCTATCGGAGCTGCGCTTCTAATAAGTCTTGCAGCAACTCCCATCGTTAAATCCTTTGCCTGCAAGGTGGGCGCAATGGACGTTCCCGGTGAGGAACGCCGTGTTCACGACCATCCCATCCCCCGCATGGGCGGACTTGCCATATTTTTAGGCTTCCTTATAAGCGTTCTGCTTTTTGCGGATATTGATCGTCAGCTTCAGGGTATTCTTCTGGGCTGTGTCATCATCGTTGCCACAGGTGCAGTGGACGATATCATCTCCCTGAACGCCTGGGTAAAGCTTGCCTTGCAGATTCTTGCCGCCTTGGTCGCCGTGCTCCACGGCGTAACAATTGAAGTTTTGGTGAATCCCTTTTTCTGGACCGAAGCGCCCTATCTTGTATTGGGCGGCTGGACAATCCCCATCACCATTTTTTGGATAGTAGCCATTACAAACTCCGTCAATTTAATTGACGGACTGGACGGCCTTGCTGTTGGTGTTTCCACCATCAGCAGCCTTACAATGCTGGTTATTGCCCTTTTCGTGGCTGACGCCAATGTTGCCATTGTTCTTGCGGCACTTGCCGGTGCCTGCATTGGCTTCATGCCCTATAACCTCAATCCCGCAAAAATTTTCATGGGCGACACGGGTGCGCTTTTATTGGGCTATGTTCTTGCCACCGTCTCTGTAATGGGACTTTTCAAATTTTACGCCGTTATTTCCTTCGCTGTTCCTTTGCTTGCGTTGGCAGTTCCCCTTTTTGACACTCTTTTCGCCTTCTGCCGCCGCCTTCTTCACGGGCAAAGCCCCTTCCATGCCGACCGTGGCCATTTTCACCATCGGCTTTTGGACATGGGTCTTAACCAAAAGCAGGCTGTCGCCATTTTGTATATGATAAGCGCTATTTTGGGTCTTGCAGCCGTTGTTATTGCCACCAGCGGCGAAATGAAAGCCCTTATCCTTATTCTGGGCTTTTGCGTGTGCGCCGCACTGTGGGTGTTTGCCTATAAGGGCATTAAGCATGCCGAATCCGCAAGAATAAAGCACAACGCTGAAAACAGCAGCCATGAAAAAAGCGACGGTAACAGTAACTCGGAGGATAGTGATGAAAAAGATTAAGGTCATGTCCATTTTTGGAACCAGACCCGAAGCCATAAAAATGGCACCCCTGGTTTTGGAGCTGCAAAGCCGCCCGGAAATTGAAAGCATCGTTTGCGTTACCGCCCAGCACCGTGAAATGCTTGACGGCGTTCTTCAAAGCTTTGGCATTTCCCCCGACTATGATTTGGACATTATGAAAAAGGGTCAAACTCTGTCCGACATCACCAGCCGTGTGCTGGAGGGCATGGGAGACGTTTTGAGCGCATCTGAGCCCGACCTGGTTCTCGTTCATGGAGACACCACGACCACCTTTGCCGGAGCGCTGGGTGCCTTCTATGCAAAGATTCCTGTGGGCCACGTTGAGGCCGGTCTGCGGACATACGACCGCTATTCTCCTTATCCAGAGGAAATGAACCGCCGTCTCGTGGGTCAAATCGCCCAGTATCATTTTGCCCCCACCTCTCAAAACCGGGAAAACCTCCGTCTGGAAGGTATTTCAGACAACGTTTTTGTCACCGGAAACACAGTTATCGATGCCATGAAATATACTGTGGGGGATGGCAGCTTTGCAAGCACACAGTTGGGCAATGTTGATTATGTAAACCGAAAGTTAATAACTCTCACCTGTCACCGCCGTGAAAACTACGGTGCACCTATGGAGAGCATTTTTAAGGCTGTACGCCGTATTGCCGACACCTTTTCAGACCTTGATATCGTTTATCCCGTCCACCTAAGCCCCGTTGTGCGGGAAACGGCCAACCGATTTTTGGGTAATGCCGAAAACATACATCTCATTGAGCCGCTGGATGCCTTTGACATGCACCGTTTAATGTCCAAAAGCTATTTTGTTATGACCGACAGCGGCGGAATACAAGAGGAAGCTCCCGCTTTGGGCAAGCCCGTTTTGGTGCTTCGCCGTGAAACCGAGCGTCCCGAGGCGGTGGTGGCCGGGACGGTGGCTCTTGCCGGCGTTGACGAGGAGCGCATTTTCTCCCTCGCCCACAGACTTTTAACCGATTGCGAGTTTTATAATACCATGGCTCATGCGGTTAATCCCTATGGCGATGGCTGTGCCTGCCGCCGTATTGCGGACGCAATTTCCTATGGCTTTGGCCTTCGGGCTGCCCCACCGGAGGATTTCATGCCATGAGCAAGAAGGCATTCATAATTTTTATCCCTATTGTGGTGCTTCTTGTGGTGGTTTTCGTCGTTATGCGAAATACCACTCCACTTGTGAACACACCGTCCATCGTTCTGCCCGAGCCTGCATCCTCCCAGCAGCCCTTGGAGGATGCCAGCACAAAAATCGAGCTTTCTGCCGATAATGTTCAGTCGGTGGTGAAATCACTTGATAAGCAGGAAAGCTATATGTCCACCTTTAACGTCACTAACTACTGGACGGGTGGGCAGGCCACCTCAGCCATGACTGTTTGGAAAAGGGGCAACGATTTTCGCGTAGGCTGGGATCAAAACGGCATTGTTAAAAACACCATCATAAGCGGCGGTACCATATACACCTGGTACAATGATTCGCCCGAGCTTGTCTTTAGCGCTTCTTTGTCCAGTCCCTCCTCCCGCTATGCTGACAGCTTTGCCCGTTTAATAAGCTACGAGGAGCTTTCAACCCTTCCCTCGGATAGTATTTTGGAAACAGGATATGTTGATAAGCTTGATGCTCCCTGCATTTATGTTTCCTATGTAGCAAGCGGAGACTCTAATTATGTAAACCAAATATACGTATCGGTACTGTCCGGCTTGCCGGTTGCTGCTGAAATTTATGAGGGTGACAGTCTTATTTACTCCATGGAATCAAGCTCCATTGACCTTTCCACTCCCAAGGACGACATTTTCGTACCACCCTCTAAAGAAACAGCATAGCACCCGCTATAAGCAAAAATTCAATGTCTCCGCTTTCTTTGTACATGAGATATAAAACCGCAATTAAGATAAGGTCCTCTGTCTCCGGAACGGAGCTCACAGCTCTTGAAAAAAGACCGCTTAGCTCGCTTAAGATGCCCTTCTTGCTGTGCGGTCTTTTCTTTGTATTGCCTTCCTCATGGTCAGCGTGCTCCTGCTCCTGCCGTGGATAGTCCGCTGTGTAGTCCGCCGTCAGCACATCCTCCGGCTCCGGAATGCTTTCCACTGCGCCGGTATTCCCAATATATCTCTTCATTTCAGGCCTCCGTTTTTCAAAAACGCTGCTCCTGCAATGCGCATTACTCTTGCAAGCTTCATGGCCCGGTCTAACTTACCCTGCCTTTTCTCTGACAGCCACGGGCGCATCGCCTCAAGAAGAGCGGTTTTTTCTTCGTCTCTGCCTCCTGCGCCGCTTAGAAAGCCTTTTGCAAGGTTTCCCAAGCCTCCTGAAAGGCCCGATAGCCCCGGAATGCCCGATAGGCCGGAAAGGCCTGATAGACCCGATAGACCTGATAGGCCCTTCATGATGCCGCCTAAATCTGTTGGCGGCTCCACCGGGTGCTCCGCTTCGCCTGCGGGCTGCGACTCTCCGCCGCCCCCCATTATTGAGCCTGCTATATCCATTATTTTTTTCATTTGCTCCGGGTCGTTTAAAACCCCGTTTATCATATCCTCCAGCTGGCTCACGGCAAACCCTCCCCGATTATTTTCCGAAGCGCTCGCTGATCATTTTAAAGAGCTTTTGGCCCTCTTCCGTGGCCATAACCTTACCCACAATATCACTTACAGTTGCGTTGTCCCCGCTCATAGCCGCTTTTTTCAGCTTTTCCCCGTCTATCATCTTGCCAATCTTTTTCCCTTCGGCGGAACCTACAAGATCACCTAATGAATTTGCCTTTCCGCTTTTCATAAATTCCTTGCTCAGCTTCTCAAAATCTCCCATTTCCGTACCTCCCCGCAAATACTTCTCGGTTTATTATATTCGCAAAGGGAAAATTGGTTACAATATAACTCTATTTCTCCAATATAGGAGGGTTTTACTTGAAAATCGCCGTTTTTTCCGATTCACACAGACATTCTGATGCAATGCTTTGCGCCATCAAAGCTTCTGCGCCCGATATGATAATTCATTTGGGTGATGGCGAAGGCGACACAAACAAAATAAAAAGGCAGTTTCCCCAAATCCCGCTAAAAGCGGTTCGGGGAAACTGCGATTTAAATATATCTTTGCCGGAGTCCCTTGTGATAGAGGTAAACAGCATACGTTTTTATCTTGCCCACGGGCATAAGCTGGGGGTTAAAAGCGGACTTGACTCGCTTTTAAACGCCGCATATTTTTCCGGCGCAAACCTTGCCATGTACGGCCACACTCACAAGGCTCACTGTGCCGAGCTTTCGGGAATGCGTGTGCTTAATCCCGGCTGCTGCGGACTTTCCGCAGCCCCCTCCTTTGCCGAGGTGCTGGTTGATGATGCCGGAGGGGTTCAAATGAGGATAATTCCCCTTTAATTTCCAATAGATCCGATAAAATCGGTTATTGCATTATCTATAGCTCCGCCTATGGTATCCGGCTTTTCCCGGAAAATGACATACAGCGAATGGTCGCCCACTACATCAGTAAAGGTGTAGCTGCTTTGGGCACCAACACTCTTTCCGTCAACCTTAACGTCGCTTATTTCATATCCCTCGTCAGGTGTTATTGTAAATACAGCGCTCTCGCCCTTTTTAACCTCTGTTATTCCGGCCGGTGAAACACTTCCGCCTGCGCCTGCCGTAACGGTAATTTTAAATGGTGCCGGGCCCTTAGAAACGGTAACTGTTACAAGGTCACCCTTTTGAAGCGTTGAACCTGCCGCAGGGCTTTGGGAAATTATTTTTCCTTCCTCAACATCGTCGTCATACATATCCTCAGCCCGTGTCAAAATAAGCCCCGTGGGAGAAAGCTCGTGGAGCGCCTGGTCAAAGGTCTTGCCCAAAAGGGCAATTACGATTACTTCCTCAACCTGGATGGGGTTATTCTCATCCTGGCCAGAGGATACTGTCAGAGTTATCTTATCTCCGGACTTAAAGCGCTTGCCTTCCTTAATACTTTGCTCAAGAACAGTCCCCGGAGTCTCGGTGCTGTTTTCAAGCATGGTTCCCACTTCAAGGCCAAGGCCTTCAAGAAGACCCTTTGCTCTTTCGATTTCAAGCCCGACCACATTAACCATGGTTTCCTGTGCGGAGTTTTTATTAAAATCGAAGGCACCGCTCATAAAGGAAAGCACCATCGTCAAAATTGCAAGCAGCGCCACGGCTGCCACAATCATCTGCTTCGTTCTATTGTTCATACCCTTGCGTCCTGAAAAGACTTCCTCTTCGTCATCATCCACATTGTTCAGGGGTGCCCTTCGTGGCTGCGGTCTTTGCGGCTGCTGTCTTGTTACACCCTGGGGCTCGCTTTGGCGGAAAATTCTTGTGCTGTCGCTATCCTCCTCCGGCGTTTGCCAAACACCGGCGCTGAAAATATCCTTCTTTTCCGCTCGCTCAAGGTCAATACCATTGTGGGATGGCGTTCTTCCGCTATTGGGGGGTATCTGGGAAAAAGCAGACGGAGTCTGCGGCATTTCCTCGGGAATTATATAGTACACCGTACCGCAATAGGGACATTCGCCCAGACTTGCGTCTATCTCCATTCCGCACTTTTTGCAGATTATATTACTCATAAAAAGACCTCCACTTCGTCTGAAACACATCTTAGCACATATATGTTTTATTTTCAATTATCACCTTGCTGCATATTAAGCTATATTCAGTGTTTCCAAAAACAAATTATTTCCACAGGAGGAATAATAATGAAAAAAGCTCTTATAACCGGCGCTTCCCGGGGTATCGGCGCAGAAATTGCCCGAAAACTCTCCCGTGACGGCTTTGAGGTATATATTAACTATAACCAAAGCGAGGCCGCCGCAAAAGCTCTTGCAACGGAGCTTAACGCAAAGGCGGTTTGCGCTGATGTGTCTGAGCTTACTCAGGTGCAGCGCATGTTTGACGAAATAGGCGGGATAAATGTTCTCGTTTGCAACGCCGGAATTTCACAATACGGGCTTTTTTCGGAAATAAATTTCCAAAAATGGAGACAAATGTTTGCCGTTAACAGCGACGGAGTGTATAATTGTATTCAATGTGCCCTGCCCCATATGATTCATGAAAAGTCCGGTTCAATTGTCACCGTGTCCTCAGTGTGGGGCGTTCACGGTGCCTCCTGCGAGGCGGCATACAGCGCTTCCAAGGCCGCGGTTATCGGTTTGACCCGCGCCCTCGCCAAGGAGCTTGGGCCGTCGGGAATCAACGTTAACTGTATTGCCCCTGGCGTTATCCAAACGGATATGATGGCCGGCTTTTCAGCTCAGGATAGATCTGTGCTTATTGAGGAAACTCCACTATGCCGACTTGGAACGCCTGAGGATGTGGCAGAGCTTGCCGCCTTCCTCGTGTCTGAAAAAGCAAGCTTTATAACCGGTCAGGTAATCGGCGTTGACGGCGGCTTCGGTCAATAGGGGTAGGAGGCAAATTTCTCGAAAAAGGTGTCAACAAAGATAATGAATTGGAAACCATTAC
>CAZJYY010000040.1:0-7607 GCA_964550315.1 uncultured Oscillospiraceae bacterium
CCCGGCTCAAAGGCGGCCATCTCCTCCCTTCGAGAGCTTGGCGTTGAAAAAACCGTTATGCTCACCGGAGATTCTGCCCGCATTGCGGAGGCTGTGGGTCAGGAGCTTGGTTTGGACGAAATCTGCTCCGAACTTCTTCCCTCACAAAAGGTGGAGGAGGTTGAGCGTCTCCTTAAGGAAACCCTGCCCAAGCGCACCCTCGCCTTTGTGGGCGACGGTATTAACGACGCTCCGGTTTTGTCCCGCTCTGATTTGGGCATAGCCATGGGCGGCTTGGGCAGCGATGCCGCCATAGAAGCGGCCGACGTGGTGCTTATGGACGACAATCCCCTAAAAATTGCAAAGGCCATCCGCCTTTCCCGCTTCACCATGAGCATTGTCAAAGAAAACATCATCTTTGCCTTGGGAGTAAAGGCCGCCGTAATGGCGCTGGGCGCAACCGGGCATGCAAACATCTGGCTTGCCGTTTTTGCCGACGTAGGCGTAATGGTGCTTGCAATCATAAACGCTATGCGCTGTCTTAACACCAAAAGATAAGTAAAGGACGATCCGAAAACAATCGGGTCGTCCTTTTTTGCCTTTTTCAAGAGCATTTAAATATAAGAAAATTTTAATCCCCCTGTAACAGCTTATTTTCCAAAGCTTTTTCATGTGACCGGGGTAGTTTTAGGGCGCACACACCGTGTTGTGGACCACAATGGGTGCACCCCAAAATAAACACAAGATAATCGCAGGAATCGATAATCCTCTGTGCAAACATGATACTATGGGTTTGCGACCTTGGCAACAACTGCTGCGCTGCCGTTCATAGGCAATTTTTCCTTGAGTGATAATTGTAGTACAGTTTTTGAAAATTTGCTCAGAAAATATGAACTGCGCGAAAACTTATCAACAGCTTGTAAAATACTATACGCTGCGTTACAATCATTTTACCACTCTTTGGAGGCGCAGCTATGGAAAAATCGTCAGAAAGAAAAACAGACAGAAGAACGCTTTACACCAAAAATGTCATAAAGGATGCCCTTTTGGAGCTTATGGAAAAAAAGCCCCTTGAAAAAATAACCGTAAGCGACGTTTGCAGGACAGCGGAAATAAATCGAGGAACCTACTATCTTCATTATTACGAGTTAAGCGAGGTTTTGGACGAGCTTTTAGACGACCTTCTTGCGGATGCCGACGGCCTTCTTACCCATTTGCAGGTGGGTCGGGTTTGCTCCTCTGACCAGTGCTCCAATTCCCTGTGCAAAATGGTTCGCCACAATCAAAAATACAGCGTGCTTCTTTTAAACGAAGCCTTAAGCGGACGAATTATTGAAAAAATCGCCTCCCGCCACAAGGATGCTTTTGTAAAGGAAATAACCTCCCGCTGCAACATTAACGCCGTTCAGGCGGAAGCTCTTTTTTATTTTCAAATTAACGGATGTTTTGCTATCAGCAAGGCGGGCCGTAGCATGGACTGCGACACATGGATGGAGGTTCGACGGGCTGTGGATGCCTTTATTGCCGGCGGCTTGGAAAAAGTGATTTCCGAAACAAAGCCTTGATTTTTCTGCATATCCACCACTCTTCCAATGGCTTTCTTAATACAAAAACCACCTCTCCTGTAAATTGCAATTGCTAATTACAAGAGAGGTGGTTTTTTATATTTTTATTTAGAAGTCAACTTCGGTGTCGTAGTAGCAGCACTTGAGAAGGTCTTCCATTTCCTTGTGGCTGGGTTGTCTGGGGTTGGAACCGGTGCAGGCGTCCAAAATGGCGTTCTTTGCAATTTCCGGAAGTCTTTCAAGGAACACGTTCTCGGGAACGAAGCCCTGCTCGGCGGGGAAGCTATCCTTTCCGTAATGCTTTATGCAGTGAGGAATGTTAAGCTCATCGTTCATCTTGCGCAGATAGGCAATAAGAAGGGCAACCTTCTCGTCAAGGCTCGTGCCGCCAAGTCCCATAAAGTCCGCAATTTCGCCATAACGCTTCTTTGCAGTCTCGTCCTTTGCGTTAAAGGCGATTACCTTGGGAAGATACATGGCATTGGCCGCACCATGGATAATATGCGCATCATAATCGGCGAAAATTGCGCCGGTCTTGTGAGCCATGGAGTGAACGATGCCCAAAAGGGCGTTGGAAAATGCCATGCCCGCAAGGCACTGGGCATTGTGCATGGAATCGCGCTTCGCCATGTCACCCTTGTAGGAGTCCACCAAATCACGCTGAATCATCTTGATTGCATGAAGGGCAAGGGGATCGGTAAAATCGCTGTTTGCTGTGGAAACATAGGCTTCAATGGCGTGGGTCATGGCGTCCATACCGGTGTGTGCAACAAGCTTCTGGGGCATAGTTTCCGCCAAATCAGGGTCAACAATTGCAACGTCGGGAGTAATTTCAAAGTCGGCAATGGGGTACTTTATGCCCTTTTGATAATCGGTAATTATGGAGAACGCAGTAACCTCAGTGGCAGTGCCGGAGGTGGACGAAATTGCGCAGAAATGAGCCTTATGTCTCAAGCTGGGTATTCCAAAAACCTTGCACATATCCTCAAAGGTGATTTCGGGATACTCGTATTTTATCCACATTGCCTTTGCAGCGTCAATGGGGGAGCCGCCGCCCATGGCAACGATCCAGTCAGGCTCAAACTCAGCCATAACGGCTGCACCCTTCATAACGGTTTCAACGCTGGGATCAGGCTCAATGCCTTCAAAAAGCTTAACCTCCATGCCGGCCTCTTCAAGATACTTTTGTGCACGTTCTAAAAAGCCGAAGCGCTTCATGGAACCGCCGCCAACGCAGATTATAGCCTTTTTGCCCTTAAAGGTTTTCAGCGCTTCCAGCGCGCCCTTTCCATGATAAAGGTCTCTTGGTAATGTAAATCTTGCCATGTACTCATTCCTCCGAATATATGTTATTCCGTTTGGCTTTGTTATTTATTTGTCAAACTATGATATTATAATAGCACGTTCTTCTCCCTTTGTGAATAGGTAAAATGAGGATGTTTGCAATATTCACATATTGTTAACAAATTAACGTTACCGGAAATTTTTCTTCCCTACGTGGAATGCTGTCCGAAAAACTTCCTTTCCCTGTGCAGCGCTGCACCTAAAATTTTTTCTTTATACCAGGCACCGCATAAAGCCAAGACCTCTCCCCGCCCGCTTTATAAAAGGAAAAGCGGACTGCACAAGCTGTGTGCAGTCCGCTTATATTGCGTTTTTAGATTAGATTTTGCTCGGTTTCCTTGTCAAAGAGATGCATAAACTCGGGACGGAAGGTAAAAGCGATTTCCGCACCGAAGGGAATGCCGCCCTTGAAGGACGCCGGAAGCTCTGTGGTGGGAACCACTAAAACAACGTCCTGTCCGTCGACATTGATATGGACATGGTAGCTCGAGCCCATCATTTCGGAAACATCCACCTTGGCCTTGATGGCGGAGGGGGCATCGGCGTCTGCAAAACAAAGATGCTCCGGACGGATTCCCAGGCTTATATCTCCGGTTTTTGCGCCATTTTCTTTAAGCTTTACCGCAGCTTCGGAAGAAACGGCAATTTCCGTTCCCATAACGTTCACGGTGAAGCCGTCGCCGCTTTTTTCAAGCTTTGCCTCAAACATGTTCATTTGTGGCGAGCCAATGAAGCCGGCGACAAAGATGTTTGCAGGATGGTCAAACACCTCCTGTGGTGTGCCAATCTGCATGATATAGCCATCCTTCATGATAACGATACGGTCGCCAAGGGTCATGGCCTCAGTCTGGTCATGGGTAACGTACACAAAGGTGGTGTCTATGCGCTGGCGAAGCTTTATTAGCTCGGCACGCATCTGGTTTCTGAGCTTTGCGTCAAGGTTTGAAAGCGGTTCGTCCATAAGGAACACCTTAGGCTCACGGACAATGGCACGGCCAATTGCCACACGCTGTCTTTGTCCGCCTGAAAGCGCCTTGGGCTTGCGCTTAAGATACTCTGTAATGCCCAAAATTTCTGCGGCTTCCTTAACCTTCTGATCGATTTCTGCCTTGGGCGTTTTGCGCAGCTTAAGCGCAAAGGCCATGTTGTCATACACCGTCATGTGGGGATACAAAGCGTAGCTTTGGAAGACCATGGCGATGTCCCTGTCCTTGGGCTCCACGTCGTTAACTCTCTTTTCATCAATGAAAAGGTCGCCCTCGGTGATTTCCTCAAGGCCTGCAATCATCCGCAGGGTGGTGGATTTACCGCAGCCGGAGGGGCCGACCAAAACGATAAATTCCTTGTCTGCGATGTCAAGATTGAAGTCGTGAACCGCTGTTACGTTGCCCTCGTAAATCTTCTTGACGTTCTTAAGGGATACAGTTGACATACTGCTTTGACCGTGGCACAGATGAATCCTCAAGCTGTGCCTCGCCCATGCAGAGCGAAACTGCAAGGGCATTACGACAGATCTCCATACTGCCGCACCGCCGGTCCGGCGGATTTTCCTCCTTTATCTCGGGTAAACGTGTCTATGTCGGTTTTTTATCCGTCTGGAGTAGAAACGCCTCCCTGATTTGGTGTAGTGAGAGCTAGCACTGTATAAAGCTGCATAAACTCCCCCATATAATATTACAGCCTTGACGGGAAAATTTCAATCGGGGCGCAAAATAATTTCCCCTTTATACAATTTGTCCCGTCAAGACTTATAAAACCATCACAAACGCCTTGGCATTTTATGCTCTTATTCTATGCCTGCAGATAGCGCTTCTCCGCAAATCGCCAAGCATCCTCACACATTCTTGCAATGTCAAACTGTGCACTCCAGCTCAGCATTTCTGCCGCCTTTTTCGTATCGGCATAGCAAGTGGCAATGTCTCCCGGGCGTCGGGGCGTTATTTTATACGCAACCTTTCTTCCGCTTGCCTTTTCAAAGGCGGAGACGATTTCAAGAACGCTGGTGCCACGTCCTGTTCCAAGGTTTATTGCCTCGCAGCCCCTGCGGTTTTCAACAAACTTCACAGCGGCAAGGTGTCCCTTTGCAAGGTCAACAACGTGGATATAGTCCCGAACGCCGGTGCCGTCGGGAGTGTCGTAGTCGTCGCCGTAAACAGAAAGCTCTTTAAGCTTGCCCACAGCAACCTGCATCACATAGGGAAGAAGATTGTTGGGAATACCATTGGGCTCCTCGCCGATAAGTCCACTTTCGTGGGCACCGATGGGGTTAAAGTAGCGCAAAAGGCAAACGCTCCACTCCGGGTCGGAAAAAGCAAGATCCATTAAAATCTGCTCCTGCATAAGCTTTGTCTGGCCATAGGGGTTTGTGGCACTTGTAGGCATGGTTTCCTCAAAGGGCACGGGATTTGTCATGCCGTATACCGTTGCACTGGAAGAGAACACTATCTTTTTGCAGCCTGCCTCCCTCATTGCACGGTACAGCACAAGTCCGCCGGTGATGTTGTTGTCATAGTACTCAAGGGGCATGGAAACAGATTCACCCACCGCCTTAAGTCCTGCAAAATGGATCACAGCGTCCACCTTGTTCTCCTTGAAAATGCGGCTCATTGCCTCATAGTCACGAATGTCGCTTTCATAAAACTTGAAGGTCTTTCCCGAAAGCTGCTCTATGGATTTTAGAATCTCTGGCTTTGAATTCGAAAAATTGTCAACAATGATAAGCTGATGTCCATCCTGCAAAAGCTCAATACAAGTATGGCTGCCGATGTATCCGGCGCCGCCGGTAACAAGAATGTTCATAGTTATAATACCTCCGTCATTTATTTTGATTTCTGTACTCGTTTGGACTGATCCCAACGCTTTTTTTGAAGCTCTGTGTAAAATAGCTGGGGGATGAAAACCCCAAAATCTGGCTTATTCGTGAAATGGAGTGGTTAGTTTTCGTCAGCATATACTTACTTTCCCCTATCCTAAGGCTGAGCATGTAGTTTATGGGACTGCAATTATAAGCCTTACTGAAGGAATGGGAAAGATAGTATTTATTTATGTGCACAAGACCCGCAAGCTGCTCAAGGGTAAGACTTTCCCGATAGTGAAGGTCGATATATCGCTTTATTTCAGCGCATTCCTTATTTACAGCTTCTGCACCCACCATGTTCAGGATGCAGTTATTCTGCCTAATAATTTTTATTATAATAATGTCCATAAGCCTGCGGCATATGGTTTCATAATCGTTGGCGCACTCCTCCAACTCACGCATTAGATCTCTCAAATATGGAAGAATGTTCTCCGGACTTTGGCTGAAGTTCATGGTCATCCAGCTATTTTCTCCACGGCCGGGAAGGGTGAATTCCGCACCGTCAATGCCAAGAACAATATATTCCAACGGGTTTGTGGGAAAGCTCACCTCCGTGTGCTCCACATTTGCGTTTACAATTATAAAGTCGTCACTGCCCACGGGGTGGGACACATTGTCAATAACGAACTGCCCCACACCTCTTACACAGTAAAAAAGCTCCGTACACGAATGGGTATGGGGTATGCTGAGCCAGTCGGTATCATATCTTGATGAACTGACATACATAAGCTTCATGTTATTGTCAAGCAGGATACCCTTTTGAACGTCAAAACGCCGGCTGCCCATGCCTCACCCCTCCTTCGCAATAATTATAAAAATTTGGAAGCAAGATATTATGTAGAATATGCTATACTATTTTTACGAAAAATGCAAGTATGTAAAGATTGACAAGTATTTGCCAATTCTTTCCCCCGTAATAGTAAACATGTCGAAAAATCGTCTTGGGCATTTTGAATAAAAGCAGTACTTAGTTTTACTGCATTTTAACATAGAAGTGTTTTAACACAGCAATATTTCTAAATTCAAGAGCAATATTGGCGTTGATATTGGTTGTCGCTCTGCTATAATGAGGGTGATAAAACGGATTGAGTCGGCGACGGCTTCCGTTAACGGCGGTGCCTGCACCACCAAAAAATTTATCAGGAGGAAATTATGAAAAAGACACTTAGTATCATTCTTGCACTGACACTGGTTGTCGCTTTGTTCGCCGGATGCGCTCCCAAGGCAGATCCCGACGACACCACTAAGCCCGAAGACTCCCAGACGCCCGTAACAGAAGAAACCACCATTCAGGTCGCAGCTCTTGCATCCGGCTATATGGACGCATATCCCACCATGTGGCAGGAAGTTTGCGACGCATTCACCGCACAGACGGGCATCAAGGTTGACCTTCTTACCGACAAGAACCTTGAAGACGTTATCGGACCCTCCATGCAGGGCGGCGACTTCCCCGACGTTATCCATCTGGCTACCGGCCGTGACAAGGGTCTTACCGACCAGTTCATCAAGGACAACCAGATCGCTGACATCACCGACGTTCTCAGCATGACCGTTCCCGGCGAGGATGTAAAGGTTTCCGACAAGATTGCCGGCGGCTTCACCGACACCGCACTTACCAACCCCTACGGCGACGGAAAGACCTATCTTGCTCCCATGTTCTACAGCCCCTGCGGACTTTTCTACAACGCAGGCCTCTTTGAGGAAAAGGGCTGGGAAGTTCCCACCACCTGGGATGAAATGTGGGCACTGGGCGAAACCGCTAAGGCAGAAGGAATCTCCCTCTTTACTTACCCCACCACCGGATACTTTGACGCATTCTTCTATGCTCTTATGTATGCCGCAGGCGGCCCCGAGTTCTTCAA
>CAZJYY010000040.1:7707-18950 GCA_964550315.1 uncultured Oscillospiraceae bacterium
TCTATGCTCTTATGTATGCCGCAGGCGGCCCCGAGTTCTTCAACCAGGCTACCACCTACTCTGAAGGCATTTGGGACACCGACGCTGCAAAGACCTGCTTTGACATCGTTACAAAGCTTGCTTCTTACACCAACCCCGTAACCCCCGCACAGGCAAACGACACTGACTTCACTCAGAATCAGCAGCTCGTTCTTGATAACAAGGCTCTGTTCATGCCCAACGGCACCTGGATCGTCGGCGAAATGGCAGACGCTCCCCGTGCAGAAGGCTTCAAGTGGGGCATGACCGCTCTTCCCGCAGTTTCTGAAGGCGGCGACGCTTACAGCTACACTTGGTTTGAGCAGGCATGGATTCCCTCCGGCTCTGAGAATCAGGATGCTGCAAAGCAGTTTATCGCATTCCTTTACAGTGATGCCGCTTGCGAAATCTTCGCAAAGGCCGGCGCTATCCAGCCCGTTCTGAACATTGCTGACAAGCTTGAAGGCGACAATCAGATGTTCTACTCCATCTATGACAACGGCGCAAAGGCAGCTATCGGCGGCTTTGCATCCTATAGCTCCGTTGCGGGCCTGGGCACCAACCGCGAAGAGTTCTTCGATCCCGTGAACGGACTTGTTTCCGGAAACACCACTGCAGAGGATTGGATCAGCGGCTTCAAGGCCGCAAGCGATCTTATGCGTGAAAATCTTCTGAAGTAATCTAACGCCTTAAAAAGCATAGACAAATACAGTAGGCGGCGATGAGTAGTGACCTACTCATCGCCGCTCCTTTTATGTTGATACCATATTATTCTAAAGCTTCGCTTCCACGCAAAAAAAGAAACTATACTTCAGAAAGGGGTCGAGTACATGAGAAAAAGCAAAAGCCGCAGCCGTTTTTTATTTTTATGTATTGCGCCGGCTACACTGTTGTTTTTCATCTTTATGATTATACCCACCCTCAACGTGTTCCGAATGTCACTTTATGAGCGCGGCGCCTATTCCCCCGACGAAACCTTCGTGGGTTTAAGTAACTTTGCAGCGCTTTTTAAGGACACAAAATTTATTACCTCAATGCAGAACACCATCCTTCTCATTGTGGTGGTCACCGTTGTAACCTTCTTCTTCGCCCTGATTTTTGCCGGTATCCTTACCCGAGAAAAAATCAAGGGGCAGAACTTTTTCCGCATCATCTTCTATATTCCCAACATTCTATCTGTTGTAGTTATTGCGGGTATTTTCTCCGCCATCTACAAGCCGGAAAACGGTATGCTTAACAGTATTTTATCCCTGGTTTCCGGCGAAACGGTAATGGTGCTTTGGAAGGACCAGCCCATGGTTATCGTAAGCGTTATTATGGCTATGGTCTGGCAGGCAATCGGATATTATATGGTCATGTATATGGCCAGTATGTCGGCAGTTCCCGAATGCCTTTACGAATCTGCAGGACTGGACGGCGCAGGCCGTGTAACCCAGTTCTTCCAGATAACTCTGCCGCTTATTTGGACAAATATCCGTACCACCCTCACCTTCTTCATCATCTCCACCATCAACATGGCTTTCCTTTTTGTGAAAGCAATGATTGCCAAAGGCATGGCGGACGTGGGCTTAAGCTTTATGTACAATCAGAAGGATGCGGGTTTATACGGTTACAGCATGGCCGCAGGCGTTGTGATTTTCCTATTCTCCTTCCTGCTCAGCGCCATGGTAAACAAGGTCACCAAGCGTGACATACTGGAAGTATAAGGGGGCTTAGCATGGTTAAAAACAAAAAAAGTCTGTCTGCGGACGTCCTTTATAAAATCTTTATCTATGTGGCGCTTATTACCCTGGCCATTATGATAATCGTCCCCCTTGCCTGGGTGTTTTTGGCCTCCGTTAAGCAAAACAGCGAGTTTTACGGCAACCCGTGGACACTTCCCCAGGGTCTTTACTGGCAAAACTTTGTAAACGCCTGGAACAGCGCCAACATGGGCAGCTACATGCTTAATTCCGCCATTGTCACAGCCCTTGCCCTTGGGCTTCTTCTGATAATCGCACTTCCTGCAGCCTATTGCCTGTCCCGTTTCAATTTCCGTGGGCGCACGTTTTTGAACGTTTGCTTTATGGGCGGCCTTTTTATAAACGTGAACTACATCGTTGTCCCCATCTTTTTGATGCTTAAGGACGGCGACGCCTTTCTTAAAACCACGCTGGGAAGCGCTTTTTTGCTAAACAATCTTTTTGTTCTTGCCTTGGTTTATGCCGCCACAGCGCTGCCCTTTACCATTTACCTTCTCTCCGGCTATTTTGCCACCCTCCCCCACGACTTTGAGGAGGCGGCATATATTGACGGCGCAGGCTACGGCAGAACCATGGTTAAAATTATTTTCCCCATGGCGAAGCCCTCTATCATAACCATAATTCTCTTTAACTTCCTTGCATTTTGGAACGAGTACATTATTTCCATGACCCTCATGAGCTCCGCAAAGGGTCTTAAGACCCTGCCGGTGGGACTTCTTAACCTGATGCAGTCGCAGCAGTCCAAGGCGGAGTACGGCATTCTTTATGCCGGCCTTGTTTTGGTAATGCTGCCCACCTTGATTCTATATATCTGTGTGCAGAAAAAGCTGACCCAGGGCATGACGGTCGGCGGATTGAAAGGCTAAGGTGAAGGTATGAAATTTTGGAAAAAGCATCCGGCCTTGCGCATGACGCTAATGCCCTCCCTATTTGTGCTGGGCATGGCCCTTTTGATAATCGGCTGGAAAATGACGGGCAAGCTTTCGGGTCTTTTTATAATGCTTGTGGGCATCGTCCTTCTTCTAACCTGCCTTGCCATTTATAACAAGCCCTTCCAGGATCCCAAGCCTAAGAAAAAACCAACTAAGGAGAACTCCCATGAGCATTGATAATCGGGGTAGGGTAACCATCCCCACAGACATAGATGTTGTTCCCCAAACTCTTGAGCTTATAAAAAAATGGGGAGCAGACGCCATTCGTGACTGCGACGGTACGGATTTCCCCGCTGAGCTGAAGGGCGTTGGCGCAAAGATATACAGCACCTATTACACCACAAGAAAAGATAATGCCTGGGCAAAGGCAAATCCTGACGAGGTGCAGCAGTGCTACATCATGACAGGGCACCGCACCGCCACGAGCGAAGCCCTTTCCATCCATCTTATGGACAATATTGCCGACGAGCTCATGGAGGTAAACACCCGTGACGACATTCGCCGCTGGTGGGAGGTAATTGACCGCACAAGCGGAGAGGTCGTCCCCTGCGAAAACTGGAGCTATGACGAGCAAACCGGAGATGTCACCATATCTCCCGCTGAAAAATTTCACAGCTACACCGTAAGCTTTCTTGCATACCTTATCTGGGACCCGGTGCACATGTACAACGCCGTGGTCAACGACTGGAAAAACTTCGAGCATCAGATAACCTTTGACGTGCGCCAGCCCAAGACCCGCAAATACTCTATGGAGCGTCTTAGGAAGTTCATCGCCGAGCATCCCTATGTCAACGTTATTCGCTTCACCACCTTTTTCCACCAGTTCACCCTTATTTTTGACGAGCTGAAGCGGGAAAAATATGTGGACTGGTACGGCTACAGCGCCTCTGTCAGCCCCTACATTTTGGAGCAGTTCGAACGGGAGGCAGGCTATAAATTCCGTCCCGAGTACATAATCGACGAGGGCTACTACAACGGCCAATACCGTGTTCCCCGCAAGGAATTTTTAGATTTTGTGGACTTCCAGTGTCGTGAGGTCGCCGCCCTTGCCAAGGAGATGGTAGACATTACCCACGAGCTGGGCAAGGAAGCCATGATGTTCCTTGGGGATCACTTCATCGGCACCGAGCCCTACCTCGAGCATTTCAAGGAAATCGGTCTTGATGCTGTTGTCGGCAGCGTAGGCAATGGCTCCACCCTTCGTCTCATTTCCGACATTGAGGGAGTGGCCTACCGTGAAGGCCGCTTTTTGCCCTACTTTTTCCCGGACACCTTCCATGAAGGAGGCGATCCCGTTCGTGAAGCCAAGGAGAACTGGGTGACAGCAAGGCGTGCCATTTTAAGAAAGCCAATTGACCGCATAGGCTACGGCGGTTATCTAAAGCTTGCAATTCAGTTCCCGGAGTTCATCGACTATGTAAGCTCCGTGTGCGCGGAGTTTCGTGAGCTTTACGACAATATTCACGGCACTACCCCCTACTGCGCAAAGCGGGTTGCCGTTCTCAACTGCTGGGGCAAAAGCCGCTCCTGGGGCTGCCACATGGTGCATCACGCCCTTTACCAAAAGCAAAATTACAGCTACGCCGGCGTAATTGAAGCCCTTTCCGGAGCTCCGCTGGAGGTTTCCTTCATATCCTTTGAGGATATCCTTGAAAACAAAAGCGCCCTTTCGGATATTGACGTTATCATTTCCGTAGGCGATGGAGACACCGCCCACACCGGCGGAATCTGGTGGGAAAATCCGGAGATCGTGTCTTCAATTAGAGAGTTTGTCTATAATGGCGGCGGTTTTATCGGCGTGGGCGAACCCGGCGGACATCAGTATCAGGGGCGCTATCTTCAGCTTGCCGAGATTCTCGGCGTGGAAAAGGAGACCGGCTTTACCCTTGGTTACGACAAGTACAACTGGCAGGAGAATCCCCAGCATTTTATTCTTTCAGACTGCAAGGGCGCTGTGGACTTCGGCGAAGGAAAAAAGAGCATCTATGCCCTGTCCGGCGCTCAGGTGCTAGTCTCCGGAGACAAGGAAGTGCAGATGGCAGTTAACGAGTACGGCAAGGGCCGTGGGGTTTATATAAGCGGCCTGCCCATGAGCTTTGAAAACTGCCGTGTGCTTCTGCGCAGCGTGCTTTGGAGTGCCCATAGCGAGGACATTCTTGAAAATTGGTACTCCGAAAACTATTGTGTAGACGTTCACGCCTACCCGAAGAACGGCAAATACTGTGTTGTAAACAACACCTACGAGCCCCAGACAACCCGAGTTTTCCGTGGGGACGGCGAAAGTTTTGAACTTAGCCTTTCCGCCAACGAAATTCGCTGGTACGAAATCTAAATTACGAGGGAACACATATGACAAACGAGTCAGTTGAAAGAGCAGTTGCCGCCTTCGCCCTTGAGGGAAAGGTAATCTCCTGTGAGCGCTACGGCGAGGGCCACATAAACGACACCTTTAAGATAGTGTGCGATGGCGGCCGGTGGTATATTTTGCAGCACGTTAACCGCCATGTCTTTAAAAATCCGGACGAGCTTATGGAAAACATTGCCCGAGTGACAGAATTTTTGCAGGCAAAGCTTCACGACCCCCGCAGGGCGCTGAATTTAGTGTCCACCCATGAGGGCAAAAAATATTATGTGGATGTTGACGGCGAGTATTTTCGGGTTTATGATTTTGTGATGGACAGTATCTGCCTTCAAAGTCCGGAAAGCCCCCAGGATTTTTACGAAAGCGCCGTGGGCTTTGGAAATTTTCAAAAGCTTTTGGCGGATTTTCCTGCCGAGCAGCTTCACGAGACTATAGTTAACTTCCACAACACTCCCGTGCGCTTTGAAAACCTTCGCCGTGCCGTTGAAAACGACGTGTGCGACAGGGCAAAAACCTGCCGCCGGGAGATTGAGGGATTTCTCAGCCGTGAGGAGGACGGGCGGGGGCTTATGGCGCTTCTAAAGAGCGGCCAGCTTCCCTTGAAGGTCACCCACAACGACACCAAGCTCAACAACGTTATGCTGGACGACAAAACCAAAAAGGCCATTTGCGTTATCGACCTTGACACGGTTATGCCCGGCCTTGTTGCCTTTGACTTTGGCGACAGCATCCGCTTCGGCGCATCAACAGCGGCCGAGGACGAAACTGACCTTTCAAAGGTCAGCATGAGTCTTGAGCTTTTCCGCACCTACGCCCAAGGCTTTATTGGTGCTTGCGGCGACGCTCTTACGGAAACGGAAATTGAAACCCTGCCCCTGGGCGCAAAGCTTATGACCCTGGAGTGTGGCGCCCGTTTTCTTACGGACTACCTTGAAGGAGATAAATACTTTAGAATTCATCACGACGGACACAACCTTGAGCGCTGCCGCACGCAGCTTAAGCTGGTTGAGGACATGGAGCAAAAGTGGGAAGAAATGAACGACATCATTAACGACGTTGCAGGAAAAAAGTAATCTCTTGGCTAATCATCCAAGGGATTTGGGAGGTTTTTAAATGAGCACTAAAAAGCCGACTCTTATAATTATGGCAGCCGGTCTCGGCTCCCGTTACGGTGGCATGAAGCAGATTGCCCCTGTGGACGAGCAGGGCCATATTATTATGGACTACTCTATTTTTGACGCAAAACGTGCAGGCTTTGAAAAGGTCGTTTGCATAATAAAAGCGGAAAAGGAAGCCGATTTTGAAGAGCATATCGGTAAACGCCTTCGCAAGTATATTGACCTTCAATACGCTTATCAGCACCTTGAAAATCTGCCGGAGGGCTTCACCGTCCCCGAGGGGCGCACAAAGCCCTGGGGCACCGGCCATGCGGTTTTGTCCGCTGCCGAAAAGGTGGACGGCCCCTTCGCCGTTATAAATGCCGACGATTTTTACGGTGCGGACGCATACCGTGAGATTTATAACTTCCTTGCTGCGGATCGCAGCGAGGGTGAGCATGCCATGGTGGGATATCTTCTCAAAAACACCATGAGCGACAGCGGCAGTGTTGCCCGCGGAATCTGTGAAACCGACGAAAACGGACTTTTGACGGGCATTACCGAGCGCACGAAAATTGAAAAGCGTGGCGAGGACGGCGCTTATACCGAGGATGACGGCAAAACCTTCACTCCCATCGCCGGTAACACCACGGTTTCCTTAAACCTTTTTGGCTTCCAACACTCCATGTTCACGGAGCTTAAAAGCCGCATGGCGGCATATCTTACTAAGGCCTTGCCCGAAAATCCTCTGAAGTGTGAATACTTCCTACCCATGGTGGTGGGTCAGCTTTTGGACGAGAAGAAAGCAAGTGTTAAGGTACTGCACAGCGGTGACAAATGGTACGGCATCACCTACGCTCAGGATATGCCCATTTTGCAGGAGGCTATCCGCCGCATGAAGGACGAGGGCAAGTATCCCCAAAAGCTTTGGGATTAAAAACTTAATCTATCAAAACGTTAAAGGGCGCAGCCATATGGCTGCGCCTTTTCTCTCCGGTCTGCCCGTCCTTTTGCCGCGCAAAAGGATTTTTGTCCGGCACGGCGAGTTGTCTGGTCTGACGGGCAAAAATCGTCAAATTACAAGGCTTCTGGGGACATGCGCCTCAGAAGCCTTACTTTGCGAGGCCCGCAGGCCGAGAACCTTTTTGAAAAAGAAGCATGCCAAAGGCATGCTTCTTTTTCAAACTGGAAGGGCGCAGCCATATGGCTGCGCCCTTTGTGCGGGAAGAGGATTATGGAGGAAGATTACTACATGAGTAATTGTAGCTTAAATTAGTCCTTAATAATGACCGTGCCGCTCTCGCCGGTGATGGCCTTTCCTGCGTTTTCAAGGCTTGCAATGATTGCCTTGCCGCCGGCCTTAGCAAAGCCCATGGCTGCCTGAACCTTGGGGAGCATGCTGCCGGGTGCGAAGTGACCCTCGTCAATATATCTCTGAGCCTCTTCAAGGTTCATCTTCTCAAGAAGCTTCTGATCGGGCTTGCCGAAGTTTATGGCTACTCTATCCACCGCCGTGAGAATTATGAGCATATCTGCCTTTACAAGCTCTGCAAGCTTTGCGCTGGCAAAGTCCTTGTCGATAACCGCAGGAGTGCCGACAAGCTTTCCGCCCTTGTTTATGACGGGAATTCCGCCGCCGCCAACGGTAATGACGATTTGCCCGGCTGCGATAAGAGCAGCGACAGCGTCCTTTTCTACAACGTCCACGGGCTTGGGGGAGGGAACTACCTGACGATAGCCACGTCCTGCGTCCTCAACCATGGTGTAGCCCTTTTCTGCGGCAATCTTATCCGCCTGCTCCTTGGTGTAGAATGCACCGATTGGCTTGGTGGGCTTTACGAAGGCCTGGTCGTTCTCGTCAACCAGCACCTGTGTTACCACGGTGACAGCGGACTTTGCGATGTTTCTTGCCTTCAGCTCGTTCTGGATGCTATTTTGAAGATGATAGCCAATATATCCCTGGCTCATTGCGCCGCACTCGGGGAAGGGCATGGCGGCTTTGATTGCGCCGGCCTCTGCTGCGGTGGACATGCCAAGGTTTATCATACCGACCTGGGGGCCGTTGCCGTGGGCGATAACAACATCGTTTCCGGCTTCTACCAGGTCTACTATGGATTTTGCGGTTTCTGTGACCAGCGCTAGCTGCTCCTCTGCGGTGTTGCCAAGAGCGTTGCCGCCCAGGGCGATTACTATTTTTGACATATGATTAGTTTCCTTTCGAAAGCTCTTTTTCTATGGGGATTGTATCACAAGACTGCACACTCAAACATGTTGCTTCAAACAAAAAGTGCGCTTTTTCATTGTGCATTAAGAACATAGCGCTGGTATTGCGGCCCCTGTGTCCCCACCTCATATGCGTTATTTTGCCACCGCAGGAGGCTATTATACTTGACTTTTTCCGCCTCTTAAGTCCGATAAACAACTTTCCCATTTACCATCGTAAGTCTTACACCGGCCTTTAAAATATTTTCAGGCTGCCCCTCAAAAATATTTCTGTCCAGAACACAGATGTCAGCAAGCTTTCCCGTTTCCAGCGTTCCCAACTCATCCTCAAGACCCGCCACCACTGCTCCGCCATGGGTATACGCCCTTATGGCCTCTGCCAAGGTGATGCACTCTTTATTATTCCAGCCCTCCTTAGGTTTTCCGCTTTGCGCCGACCTTCGTGTCACCGCCTCATAAAGCCCCCAAAGAGGCTCACACTCCACCACCGGACAGTCTGTTCCAAAGGAAAGCTGTGCCCCTGCGTCCAAAAGGCTACGAAAGGGCCACATAAGCTTTACCCGCTCCGTACCCAAATCCCTTTGACAGGCCTCAATGTCGTACATTATATGCTGAGGTTGAACCGAGGCAATTACCCCGATTTCCCTAAAACGAGGAATATCCTCCCACTGAAAATTTTCCAAATGCTCTAAAACCTGCTTTCCGCAGGTACCTTTGAACGACTCCCTTGCATCCGCAAAGTAGTCCAGCATAAGATGTATCGCCTCGTCGCCAATGGTGTGCACACGCACGGCAAAGCCCTCCGCCGAGGCACCCATAACCAGCTTTCGCATTTCCTCAGGCTGGATCGTAGTTCTTCCCCTATCGCCCTCAAAGCGGGCGTTGGTATACTCATCTTTCAAATACGCTGTATGGCAAGAGGACACCCCGTCAAAAAACTGTTTTACTCCTCCGAAACGAAGCATTTGCCTACCGAATTTTTTTCTTAAGTCTCTGGGGCGGTCAAGCTCCTTTGTAAGTGTGGGATACATGCTGACTCTAAGGCTGAGCTGATCTTTATTTTGCAGCCTTTCATATATATCGTCCCTTACAAAATCTCCACCCGGTGTCGCCGTAAGCGCCATATCGCAAAGGGCCGTGACCCCCTTTGAATTCAGATGGCTCATAAATTTTCGATATAAGGAATCCTCCTCATGGGCGGGAAATTTAAGTACCCTGCGCATTATATCCGTGGCGGCGGCCTCGCCTATCATCCCCGTAAGCTCCCCATCAGGGAAACGGTAATACACGCCGCCCTCCACCGGACGGCTCTCGTTTTTTATTCCCAAAAGACGAAGCCCCACACTATTTAGCCACACATTGTGCAGCTCCCCGTTTATCATACACACCGGTCTTTCCGGGAAAAGTCTGTCAAGGGAGCGTTTTGTGGGCGGTTCCGGATTTTTCCACAGAGGATGATACCACATGGTTCCTATAAGCCATCCGTCCCCGGGCAAGGTTTCGGCAAGGGGCAAAAGCTTTTCTGCGCATTCCTGCTCGCTGGTACACTCGCCGCAATGTGCAACAAGCTCCGACATGTAAAGCGCCGCAAAATAGGTGTGCAGGTGGGCGTCGTGAAATCCGGGCATTATAAGACCGTCTCCGCAGTCCACAATTTCGGTGCTTCCGCCAACAAGCCCTTCGCACTCCTGCGCAGTGCCGGAAAAAATAATACGCCCGTCTCCCACCGCCACTGCACCGGGCATAGCCCTATCACCGCAGCCGGTAAAAACGGCGCTGCTGTATAAAATATAATCTGCTTTTATCATCGGTACACTTCCTATGGAGCAATTGAAAATGCCGGCTGCCCATGCCCTTGGAATCGGAAGGCTCGCCCCTTCATGGGCTTGGGAGACCGCTTGCCAAGCCATTATACTACCCTTGGAATGCAATTTCACCTTTTTCAGGCAAAAAAATGCGGAGGGATGCAGGTGGAAGGAGAACCCACCATCCCTCCGCCCTTGCACTGCCTTTTTCGAAGTCTATGGAAGAAAACTCCGATTTTCGCAATACAAGTCTCCTGGGGTAATTAGTGCAGCCAAAATATTGATTCGAAAGGCGGCCCGCCTCCCCCGGTGGGCCTATTCCTTTGAAAGCGCTCGTTTCTTTTCGCCACGAACAACGATAATTTCCTGAATAATCAGGGAAATTATTACTCCCACAAGAAGGGGAAGCTTTGCATTAAGCTCCTCTGCCGAGGTGTTCATGGGAACAACAGTGAAAATAAGGGAAATTATGATAAGTGCCATGGGCACATAGGCCATAAGCCCAAGCTTTACCTTGCCGCCCTTAATTTTAAAGGGACGCTCGATATCCGGGTCAATTTTTCTCAGCTTCAAAAACGCTGGGAACATGGGGATATAGGCTATCATCAGCGTTACCACGCCGACTCCGAAAAAGGCCCAGAACACATCCTGATTTGGCAGGAAGGGCGCCGCTATAACAAGCACGCTTGCAATTATGCCGTTGAGTATGGGAGTGCGGTTGGCAATGCCGTCCTTGTTGGTCTTGCTGAAAATAGCGGGCATGTCGTTTTGGTCGGCGGCATACTTGGCAACATAGGTGGAACCATATGCCCAGGACACAAGATTCGCCACGAAGGTAAACAGCATCATAAGTCCTACGGCAACTATGACCCAGTTATTTCCTATCATATAGGCAATACTGTCCAAAAGTCCTGAGGAGGTGGACAGCTCATCCACCGGTATTGCCGCTCCAATGCCGAAGGATGCGAACATATAGAACACCGCAATAATTATTCCGCCCAAAAGAAGAGCCTGGGGAATCTGCTTTTTGGGATTATCCATGTCCGACGCCAGAGTCGTCACTA
>CAZJYY010000041.1:0-18900 GCA_964550315.1 uncultured Oscillospiraceae bacterium
AAGAAAGTCCTTGGGGCAGGTGTCCACCGCAGCCTTTTGGGCGGGGAAGGCAATGGCACGAAAAAGTTCCATTGCATCTTCAGTCTCACGCTCGCTCAGACCTAGCCAGGTGGCACTGTCAGCGGGGAAAGTTGAGGTGTCGGAGCTTTCTGAGACCAATATGCGGCAAGCAGAGGAGTAGGCTTTATTTTCGCTGCTGCCAAGGGCTATTGCCATGGTTACGGCGCTGTCACAGCCCGGGGCAATACGGATTGGAAGCCTCGCGCATACATAAGGACGATAAAGCCAACCGCCGTTTTCCGTGAAGTCCAAGGGGAACATGGCTTCTCCGCAGCGTCCAGGGATATGCTCCCCCCGTGCGGAGAAAACAGCCGGCTCGGAGAAGGCGATACACATATAAGAATCCGACGTGCGTCCACGGCTCAGCCTGTGCAGAATTAGCGCCCCGCCGCTGAGCTTTGCGTGAATGCCAAGCTGCCAAAAGGCAGGATGGTTAACATAATCATCAAGAGGCGCCAATATCGGTTCCAGGCTCACTAAAAGCTCGCAGCTTTGGACAAGGTCATTTTGGGGGCTTACAGAGATTACACGTTTTTCGCCGTTTTCAGAGGCGGAGACGGATAGCTTTATCTGGGAACGGAGATCAGTGGACAGAGAATTGAAGCCTGCGCCGGAAAACGTGAAACACCAATCGCTTTTTGCTTTGCCATCCGTGCTTACCGTGGGAAGAAGACGGTTTTCTGACCCGTCTCGGATAAGACTGAAACTTATTCCGGGGGAAATGGCAGGCAGCATCCCGGTGTTTTTGTACAGTACGAGCTCGCCGCAGGAGGCGGAGGTGCAACCGCTATCAGTTAACATAACACTATACACCCCGTTTGACAGCTTGCTGCACACGGGGGCGGCGGGGTCATGAAACTCACCTCGTCTTTCCCAATATACCGCTGTTTTGCGGGGAGGCTTTTCCGGAGCTTTTTCCGCATGTCGACGAAGGAGCAGTCCGCCCTGGGGAAGCTTTTCATCCAAAAGGCAGGAGTATGCAGCCACGGCGGGATCACGCATAAGTCTTTTGCACATCAGATCGTCGCAAAGGAGGTTGCCGGCAGCAACAAGGCTCATGCCTAAATGGTGAGCCATAACGCAGCGCACGGGCTCGCCACGGTTTGCAGCACTGCGCTCCCTTGTGAAATCGATTGCCTCCCAGAAGCCGTAACGGCAGCCGGCACCGGCAATTTCGAGGGTGCGGAGGTTGGAAATGGCCCGCTTTTTTCCGCAGTTCATGGCAAGAAAGCTGCTGTAGGGAGAAATGACAAGTTCGGCATCCATGCCTCGTTTTAAGGCGAGGGCAGCGCAGCCGTGGGCTTTATAGCGATAATTGAGAGCGGGGTCAAGGGAAAAATAGGCACTTTCGGATATGCCCCAGGGAAGCTTGTCGGGGGCGCTTCGCATACGCTGAACATAGCTGCAAAAGCGTAGACTTTCATACATGGCAGAACCCTTTGCGCTTTTGAAAAACAGTCTTGGCATCATGTATTCAAACATACTGCCAGTCCAGGAGACCATGCCGCGATAGCCGCGAAAGCCTACCTGCGCGCGGGAGAGGGCACGCCAGTGGCGGTAGGGTACGTCGCCGCGGACAATGGCAACGTAGCCGGCAGTGCGTGCTTCGCTGGCCATAAGGTCATAAAGACTTTTGGAGAGCTTACCCGTTTCAACGTCCAGACCGATGGAGAAAAGACGGCGTTTTTTGTCGTACAATGGTGTGAAGGACATGGGCTCCAAAAGCTCCGCACAGCTTGCGGCAAGGGCGTCCTCCTCAAGCTCTTTAAGAGCTTCTCGCAGAATCATAAGGCACACGGCAAGGTTTCCGCTGTCCACTGTGGAAACATAGGCGGGGTGCAGGGGTTTCAGCGTACGGGTATCGTACCAGTTAAATAGATGCCCGATATGCTTTGGCATTCTTTTTAGGGTGGAAAGGATGCCCGAAACAAGATTTAGCGCCGATTCACGGGTCGCGATTTCCAAATCAAGGGCGGCAATGCAGCCTAAAAGGCAGAGCCCGATGTTAGTGGGGGAGGTGCGGTGCGCCGTGCCAACAGGGGGCTGCTCCTGCCAGTTATCAGGGGGAAGGAAATTGTCCTCGGCGGTACAAAAGTCACAGAAGAAAGACCAAATGTCCCGACAGCGGCGCAGAAGATACGCCCTATCACCTTGGGAAACCTCCGGTGAAGGCTTGGGCCGGCGGGAGAGGTCAAAGGCGAAAAAGGGCGCAAGAAGCCATGGGATGGCGGTTGCCATGCCCATGACGGAGCGGCTTAGCAATAAAATAAGAAGGCCCGTAAGGGGGCACACTGCCATTCGCACCAGATACTTTGCCCAGCCGTTTGCCATGCTGTCGGACACAGAAGCCGGAGTCCAATCCAAAAAACGGCGCTTACTGAAAAGCATACGCCAAAGTGCCGTTAAAGCGGCGGAAGCAAGAATGTAGGCTTCATATGGCAGGAAAATGAGGGAAAGAAGCGTTCTTGTTAAAGCGGCGTTTATGCCACGGAGAGTGCGGCTCATACAACGAAGCTGAACATCGTCCTTCCTGTGAAAAAGGGACTGAAACACACTTACGCATAGTCGCAGGCCAATGGCAACTAAGGATATTAGCGCCGCCGCCGTGAAGCCACGGAGGGGAGAGAAAAATGCAATCAAAAAGCAGGCAAGATAAAAGGGGGGAAGAAGGCTGCGGCGAAGATTATCAAAAAGGCGGAAGCGGTCAATTTCAGCCAGAGCGCTGCCCTTGCCAAAAATCCAGGGGGCATTTTGCCAGTCGCCCCTTGTCCAGCGGTGCATACGGCGAAAATATGATAGAAGGTCGCCGGGATAGGAATCAAGAAGCTCGGTGTCGCCCATGTAACCGCCACGGAGAAAGGCACCCTCCAGAGCGTCATGGGACAGCACACGATTTTCGGGAATACGGCCATCCATACATGCAACAAAAACCTCGGCGTCCAAAATGCCCTTACCGGCAAAGGAGCCGCTTTGGAAAATGTCCATATAAAGTTCACTGCTGTCGCTTCCGTAAGGGTCGGCGCCTCCGGGGCCTGCAAAGATTTCCGTAAAACGGCTTTTGGTGCAGGAGGATAGCTCTGTGGTCATGCGGGGGTGAAGAAGCCCGTGGCCGGAGATGACAACACCCCGTTTTTCATCTATCACAGGCTTATTTAAGGGGTGCAGCATTGCCCCGATAAGCTCACCTGCGGAACCGGGAGTGAGGCGAGTGTCCTCGTCGAGGGTGAGAATATATTTCACCCCGGAAAGACCAAGAGAGCTGCCGGAAAGGCAGCGTATGCCGTTTTCACGGCCGCAGATAAGCTGCGCAAGCTCGAGAATTGCACCACGCTTGCGCTCCCATGCCATGTAGCGCTTGTCACGCTTGTTATAAACCCTGTCACGGGCGAAAAAGAAAAAACCGCCGCCGTATTTGGAATTGAGCCGGTCTATTGCTTTTTTTGCGGCGAGCAAAGTTTCCTCGTCAGAGGGGGAGCTTTGCTCATCAGAATCCGGAAGGTCGGCAAGTATGCCGAAGAGAAGGTTTTCGCCTTCGTTTCTACAGACAAAGCGGTATTCCGCAAGTTTGCGTGCCAGTTTATTTGCGCTGTTTTTATCGGTTAACAGGGAAGAAATAACACATATTGTGCGTCCCTCATAGGGTACACCGTCCTCAAGCTCCATGCGGGGAATATGGAACGGAGGGGTGAATTTTAAAAGAAGCATGTCCATAAGCGACTTGATTAGCTCGGATATGGGTAAAAGCGCAATGAGACCAAGACCGGGCATTTCGTAAATTACGGCAATGGTCAAAGCAATAATGATGCTTAGAATAGTAAAAGTAATGACGTATAACCCGGAGGTGGCCGGGCGCTCATCGCCGCCCATGGGACGGGTAAAAAGCCAGTATCCCACATGGCGTGTCTCGTCGTGGCCTGCCCGAGCAAGCCGCAGAGCTTTTTCCGCCACACGATACTCACTTACACGATAGCTCTTGGCAAGCTGCTCCACCTTACGGCGATAGGAGTTACGGGTTTTTTCGGACATGGAGGGGTAAACCTCGGCAGGGTCCTGACTTAAAAGTTGCTCAGCACGATCAGAATCCTTGACTAATTCCCCAAGATCAAGGGAGGACAAAAGCCGCAGCGTGGAAAAGAGTGCGCCCGCCATTTCCGGGGCGTTATCGTCCATGGCTTCACCGCTTTTATATAGATGAGCAAGCTCTATAATTGCGGCGGCCTTCAGCGTCGGGGAGAATAGTCGAAGCTCACGACCTGTGAGCATATATACCTTTTGCCAGCCTTCAAGAAAAAGACTGCAGCGCCGCTCCGTAATGCGCCCTTTACCGGAGCGGATAAGAGCAGTGCACAGAAAAAGAAGGGCAGAGCCGCTGCTGCATGCAGGAAGCTTGCCTGCATCTCGAAGTTCGGCGGTGGCGGAAAGACCTTCACGCCTTGCCAGCCAGCAGTTGTCCAAAAGCCACTCTGCCAGTGGAGGGGCGGCCTCGCCGGAGAAAAGTTCTGCGGAGGAGGCTCTGCGCTTTTCAAGAAGATGTAGGGCACTTTGAAGGTCTTTTACTATGGAATAAGACGGCACACGGCCTTGCATATGGATGCCCCTTGCTATATTCTCGGCAAGGGAGGAGAGCGTGTCGTCGTTTGTGTAGGTTAGCGTTTCGGACCGGTTGTCCATGTTTCACACCTCATTTTTGCGTTTTATATACTTTTCCCGCAGTATTTGGAAAATATTCCTTTGCTGTAAAGTAAAAACACTTGACAGAGGGCTTTTCATAGGGTATCATTACTTAGCTGTCAAGTAATATTGCTTTACAGAGGAAGGAGAGTTTGCCGCCATGAGAGATAAAACGCTTATGATGACCATGCTTTCCGACTTTTACGGCGAATTGCTTACGGAAAAGCAGCGAAGCTGCTTTAACATGCACTGGTTTGAAGATTTATCCCTTGGAGAAATCGCCGAGGTCATGGGAATTTCAAGACAAGGCGTTCGGGACCTTATAGTCCGAGGGGAAGCGACGCTTACGGACACGGAAGCGAAGGTCGGCCTTATTCGGCGTTTTGAGCAGCAGCGCAAGGTGCTGGACAGTATGGAAAGCGAGCTTTCGGAGCTTGCACAGCTTTGTTCGGGAAGGGCGGGCGAAATCGTCCGAAGTCTTTCGGCGGAGCTTGAAGGTATAAGAAACTAAGGACCCCTTATGAGGAACTCTTATGGCATTTGAAAGTTTATCTGAAAAATTATCCGCCGCCTTTAAAAAGCTGCGTGGCAAGGGCCGCCTTACAGAGGCGGATATTAAGGAAGCCATGCGGGAGGTGCGTCTTGCACTTTTAGAGGCTGACGTCAGTTATAAGGTCGTCAAGGATTTTGTAAAAACCGTCAGCGAGCGTGCTGTCGGTCAAGATGTTTTGGACAGCCTGACCCCCGCACAGATGGTTATAAAGATTGTCAATGAGGAGCTTTGTGCACTCATGGGCAGCGAAAATGTTAAGCTTAACATTTCTTCCCAAGCCCCCAGCGTTGTAATGCTGGTGGGACTTCAGGGTGCAGGTAAAACAACCAACGGCGCAAAGCTTGCCGGACTTATGAAAAAGCAGGGGAAGCGCCCCCTTCTTGTGGCTTGCGACGTTTATCGTCCTGCGGCTATAAAGCAGCTTGAAACAGTTGGCGCCCAGCTTGAGATTCCCGTGTTCCAAATGGGGCAGGGAAACCCGGTGGACATTGCCAAAGCGGGTATTGAGCACGCAAAGCGCCATGGAAACGATATCGTCTTTCTGGACACCGCAGGTCGGCTTCACATTGACGAGCAGCTCATGGATGAGCTTAAAAACATTCGTACTGCCGTAAACCCGGCGGAAATCCTTTTAGTGGTTGACGCCATGACAGGTCAGGATGCGGTAAACGCCGCCACAGCCTTTGACGAGGCATTGGGGATTAACGGCATTATGCTTACAAAGCTTGATGGCGACGCCAGGGGCGGTGCGGCACTTTCAGTGCGGGCTGTCACAGGAAAGCCCATTAAATATGCGGGAACCGGCGAAAAGCTTGACAATATCGAGCCCTTCCACCCGGAGCGTATGGCATCCAGAATTCTTGGCATGGGCGACGTTTTGACTCTTATTGAAAAGGCAGAGCAGAACTTCGACGAAAAAAAGGCCATCAGAATGGCCGAGCGTCTTAAGAAAAATCAATTTACCTTTGACGACTATCTTGACCAAATGCAGCAGCTTAAAAACATGGGTGATTTGAAGGATATTGCCGCAATGCTTCCGGGACTTGATTCCAAGGCACTTAAGGGAATGAAGGTGGACGAAAAGGCCATTTCAAGAACCGAGGCAATTATCCGATCGATGACACCCAAGGAGCGGGATAATCCGGGACTTTTAAACGGAAGCAGAAAAAAGCGCATCGCTGCCGGAAGCGGAACCACAGTTGTGGATGTTAATCGCCTTGTAAAGCAGTTTGAGATGACGAGAGACATGGCAAAGCAAATGGCGGGCGGAAAAAAGGGTAAGCGCATGATGGGCTTCCCCGGGATGCCGAAAATGCCGTTCTAATGATTGCACCGCTATTTTAGCGTTTGCATATAAAGAGACTTATTATGGAGGTGAATATACATGGTCAAAATCAGACTTCGCAGAATGGGCGCAAAGAAAAATCCTTTCTATCGTATCATCGTTGCTGATTCCCGTACCCCTCGTGACGGGCGTTGCATCGAGGAGATTGGAACCTACGATCCGCTTACCGCTCCTGCAACGGTCAAGGTTGATGCAGAGCGTGCAAAGTATTGGATCGCAAATGGCGCACAGCCCACCGAGACCGTCAGAGCTTTGCTTAAAAAAGCAGAGGTACTTTAAGGAGATAAGGCGAGCATGAAAGAACTCTTAACCTACATCGCACGCAGCCTTGTGGACAATCCCGACGAAGTTAAGATAACCGAAATCGAAAAGGACGGAGAAATCGTCTTTGAGGTTCGTGTTGCGGATGGTGACATGGGCAAAATAATTGGCCGCCAGGGCAGAATCGTCAAGGAGATTCGCGTCCTCATGAGAGCCGTTGCGCAGCGACAGGGTAAAAAAGTGTCCGTGGAAATTATGGACTGACGCAAAAACCAAAGGGGGCAGAGTATGCCCCCTTTAGTTGCATTAGAAGCAAAAGGAACGGAGACCGTAATGAAAAAATATCTTGATGCGGGTGAAATTGTAAACACACACGGCGTAAAGGGTGAGATTAAAATCCTTCCCTGGACAGACAGTGCCGAATTTCTCCGCCAATTTAAGGTTCTTTATATAAATGACAAGCCCGTGAAAATACTGTCCTCTCGGGTGCATAAGGACTGCCTTATTGCATCGCTGGAGGGGATTGACGACGTTAACGCCGCCATGGTATTGAAGGGCAAGACTGTTAAAATAGACCGAAGTGAAGCAAAGCTTCCAAAGGGAACTATATTCATGCAGGACATTATCGGCGCTGAGGTTTTCGATGAAAACGGTGAGCATCTGGGAAAGCTTGACGACGTTTTGGACTTACCCTCGGGAAGAATATATGTGGTCAAGGGAAAAAGGGAAATCCTTATTCCCGATGTGGACGAATTCATCATAAAGACCGATGTAGAGGCGGGACGAATAATCGTGCGTCTTATCGAAGGAATGTGAAGATGGACGAGAATAATATGGAAATAAATGAGGCGGCGACTAAAAAGCCCCTTATGCAAATAGATATAATGACACTTTTTCCGGACTCCATGAGGGGTGTTTTAGGGGAGAGTATATTAGGCAGAGCCGCCGCAAAAGATATAATTGAAATAAACTGTATCCAAATAAGAGATTTTACTGAAAATAAGCAGGGTCAAGTGGACGATTATACCTATGGAGGAGGCTGGGGCTGTGTTATGATGGCGCAGCCGCTGAAGTCATGTCTGGACTTTATTACGGAGTGTGCTGGGGAGCGTAGAACAAGGGTAATTTACATGTCGCCCCAGGGTACGAAGTTTGACCAAAATAAGGCCAGGCAGCTAAAGGCCGATTATGATCATCTGGTGCTGATTTGCGGACACTATGAGGGCATTGACCAACGCTTTATCGATGCCTGTGTGGATGAGGAAATATCTGTTGGGGACTTTGTGCTTACCGGCGGAGAAATTCCGGCAATGGCCGTGGCAGACTGCATTTGCCGCATGGTTCCGGGGGTTTTGTCCGATGAAGAATGCTTCACCGGGGAAAGCCACTGGGACGGGCTTTTGGAGTACCCCCAATACACCCGGCCTGAGATTTGGGAGGGACGGCAGGTGCCCGAAATACTACGCAGCGGACATCATGCCAATATTGCCAAGTGGCGGCGGAAGCAGTCTATTATCCGCACAAAGCAGCGCCGACCCGATATGTATGAAAAGCTGACTTTTACGGAAAAATCCGACAAGAAGCTCCTTGCGGAGATTAAAGCGGAGGAAGAAATAAAGCAATTTGAGGAGCGGGAGTGAGAGCATGATAGTTGGGCTTGATATGGGCGCCTCTGCAACAAAGATTGTGGGTATAAATAAGGATCAAATCCAGTTTACCAGAAGCGAGGGTACCGTAAGCCGGGATGTTGAAAAGCTTCTGCGGGTAACGGTGCAGCGCTGCGGCTTTTCGGTGGAGGATATTACCGCCGTTGCTGTTACTGGCGTGGGTGCTGAAAAATGCAACATTAAGCGGAGTCTTGCCCCTGTGAAGTTCGTGTCCGAAATAGATGCAACCGGCGAGGGTGGCTCGTGGTTATCAGGCAAAGCCAACTGCGTAGTAGTCAGTATTGGTACTGGTACCTCCTTGGTGCTTGCCAGAGAGGGAAGATTCATGCACATCGGCGGAAGCGGTGTGGGAAGCGGAACTCTTAGGGGGCTTGCAAAGAAATTGTACGGCACAGCGGAGCTGCCGGCGCTGTTTTCTATGGCAAAAACCGGCAACAGGTTGAACGTTGATATAACAATTGCAGATTTATTCTCCGGAACAGATACATTACCGCTGGATTTGACAGCTTCCAATCTTGCCAAATGCAGTGATGTGGCGACAGATGCCGACTGGGCACACGCCATCATCAACACGGTTTTGGAGGTTGCAGGCTCTCACGCAGCTTTGGCCTGTGGGGGCTATGGAGTGAAAAATGTTGTGATTACCGGAGGTGTTTCTCAAACGGGAATTGCAAAAACTGTATATGACAATTTTGCAAGGCTTTATAAGCTGGACTACATAATTCCCGAATACTCCGATTTTGCGACAGCAATTGGAGCGGCAAGGAGGGTATATCTTGGAGCATAGACTTGCGGTTTATGAGGATATTCAAAAGATAATGGAAATAATAGCTCAGGCTCAGCGCTTTCTTAGGGAGAACGGCGTTGACCAATGGCAAAACGGATATCCCTCGGCTGAGATTTTTAAAAGAGATATTGACAAGCAGCGCTGCCACGTATACTTTGACAGCGGGGTGATGCTGGGAGTTATATGTGTTTACTTTGAGCCTGATCCAAACTACCTTAAGATTATTGACGGCGATTGGCTAAGCCGCTCTCAGGACTATGCCACTATTCACCGCAGCGCAGTTGCGGATTCCGCACGAGGAAAGGGTGTTGCCGCAAAAATGTTTGCGGACGCCGAGCTTCTTGCCAAAGAGAACGGTATGGGCAGCATAAGAGTGGACACGCATAAAAATAATAAAGCCATGCAGGGGCTTTTGAAAAAGCTAGACTTTTGCCTTTGCGGTGCAATCTACCTTCAAGAGTGCGAACCTGATGAGGATGCCCACAGGCTGGCGTTTGAAAAGGTGTTTTAGTGCTGCGGCTTTAGGGCAAGATCTTCCCCGGCGGAAGAATATAAAAGCTTCAGATTAGAAAAACCTCTTTTGTGGAGGTTTTCTCTTCTATTGGTGCGATACATGGAGGAAAACTCAAAACCATATGAATCTTTGCGATATAAAACAAATAAATGCCCTGCTTGCACGTCACGGCTTTCGATTCTCCAAGTCAATGGGACAGAATTTTCTGTCGGCATCTTGGGTTCCGGAGCAGATGGCGGAGGAAGCAGGCCTTGATGATACCACCGGCGTACTTGAGGTGGGCCCGGGCATCGGATGCCTTACAGTAGAGTTGGCGCAAAGAGCCAAAAAAGTTGTCTGCATTGAGCTGGACAATACTCTGCTGCCAGTGCTGAGCGAAACCCTGGCGGATTGCCACAATGTCCAGATCGTTTCCGGGGATGTTATGCGAACGGATTTGAAGGCCTTTGTGTCCCAGCATTTTTCAGGACTTCGCACGGTGGTCTGCGCAAATCTGCCGTACAATATTACAACTCCGGTGCTTGCTGCCTTTATGGAAGCGGGATGCTTTGAAACGGTAACCGTAATGGTTCAGCGGGAGGCGGCTCAGCGCATTTGCGCCAAGGCCGGAACGGCGGAATACGGCGCCTTTACCGTGATGTGCAACTGGTATACCCAGCCGGAGCTTCTCTTCGATGTGCCGGCGGAATGCTTTGTGCCAAGTCCGAAGGTGTGTTCAAGCGTTGTACGGCTAACCATGCGCAAGGAGCCTCCGGTGGCCATTTCCGACGGTGAGCTTTTTAAAAAAATAGTCAAGGCGGCCTTCAATCAAAGAAGAAAAACACTGGCTAACGCAATGTCCTCGGTTTTTCCGTCACTTTCCAAAGCTCAAATTACGGAAATGATTGTGAGCTGTGGTCTTGATGAGCGGATTAGAGGCGAGGTACTTAGCTTAGAACAATTCGCTAAATTAGCTAATGAAGTATACAGAAATATCTGAAGGTGATAATATGGACCATAAAGCGACAATATGCAGAGTCGTAGTGAAGGTGGGAACGTCCACCCTTACCCATGAGGGGGGCGCACTGAACCTTCGCAGTTTTGATGCGCTGGCAAGGGTGCTTTCGGACATACATAACATGGGCTGTGAGGTCATTTTGGTTTCTTCGGGTGCAATTGCCGTAGGTGCAGGAAAACTTAAAATGAAGGAGCGGCCGTCCGAGCTAAGCCTTAAGCAGGCGGCGGCAGCCGTTGGGCAATGCGAGCTTATGCACCTTTACGACAAGTTTTTCGGCGATTACGGACACACGGTAGCTCAAATCTTGCTTACCGGGGATGACGTTGAAAATCCTGAGGTGAAGCAGAATTTAATAAACACTTTTAAGTCACTTCTTGAAATGGGGATTATCCCCATTGTCAATGAAAACGACTCGGTGAGCTACGCCGAGATTGAAAGTCACGCACATGAGCACAAGGTGTTTGGTGATAACGACACGCTTTCTGCGGTGGTTGCGGTGCTTTGCAGTGCCGACGTTTTGGTGCTTCTTTCCGACATTGACGGGCTGTACGACCAAAATCCGTCGGAAAATGCAGAAGCCCGTTTGATTCATGAGGTCAGGGTAATTGATGATGACATCCGCTCCTTGGCAGGCGGGGCTGGCAGTAGCCGTGGCACAGGCGGGATGATAACAAAGCTGCAGGCGGCGGAGCTTGCTACCAAAAACGGCATAGACATGATTATTGCCAATGGGAAAAAGCCGGAGCTTTTATATAATGTTATTGAAGGAAAGCCGACAGGTACACTTTTTGTGGGAAAAATAGGGGGCAGCAATGACAGAGCTTGAGAAATTGGGTGTCGGCGCCAAGGCGGCGGAAAGAGTTCTTTCAGTCGCCGGCAGCAGGCTTAAAAATGAAGCCCTGGCCGCAATCCAAAGGGCACTTTTAGATAACAAGGATGCGATTTTGGCGGCAAATGCCGAGGATATTAAGGCTGCGGAGAAAAGCGGCATCAAAAAATCCTTTGTGGACAGACTTCTTCTTACGGAGGAGCGCATTGAAGCCATAGCTGTGGGCGTTGCGGAGGTTGCTGCGCTGCCGGACCCCATCGGACAGGTCATTTCCATGGGGGACAGGCCAAACGGCCTTACGATTGCCAAAAAACGTGTTCCTCTTGGCGTAATAGGAATAATATTCGAAGCAAGGCCTAACGTCACCGTAGACGCTGCGGTGCTTTGTCTTAAGTCGGGAAATGCCTGCATACTCAGAGGAGGTAAGGAAGCCATTGGCTCCAATAAGGTGCTGGTTGACATAATGAAAAATGCCATCGCCGGCTGCGGGCTTCCCAAAGAGTGCATAAGCCTTGTTGAGGACACAAGCAGGCAGAGCGCCAATGAGCTTATGGGGCTTCGGCAATACCTTGATGTTTTAATTCCCCGAGGCGGTGCCGGACTTATAAACACCGTTGTGGAAAACGCCCGTGTGCCTGTTATTGAAACGGGAAAGGGCAATTGCCACGTTTACGTAGACGAGGGCGCCGACCTTGAAATGGCTGCCCGAATCGTTGAAAATGCAAAGTGCTCAAGACCCTCCGTGTGCAATGCAATGGAGACGCTTTTAGTTTGCAAAAGTGAGGCCGAGAACTTTTTGCCCCTTGTTCTGCCCAAGCTTCAGAAGTATGGAGTGGAGCTGCGATGCGACGAAAATGCCTTAAAAATACTGGGTAAAGCCGCAATTGCGGCAAGTGAGTCGGATTGGGCAACAGAGTATGATGATTACATCTTGGCAATAAAGATTGTTTTAAATATGGACGAGGCCATGGAGCATATAGCACGGTACGGAACGGGCCACAGCGAGGCAATTGTAACAAGAGACTACGGTCGGGCACGCCGCTTTCAAAACGAGGTGGACGCTGCAGCGGTATATGTGAACGCCTCCACTCGCTTCACCGACGGCGGTGAGTTTGGCCTGGGTGCGGAAATTGGAATTTCAACCCAGAAGCTTCATGCAAGAGGCCCCATGGGCCTTTCCGAGCTTACAAGCTGCAAGTACGTGGTAAGCGGAGAAGGGCAGATCAGGTAGTTAACATAATGCAAAACTTTAAATATGTTTTCGGCCCCGTGCCGTCAAGGAGATTGGGCAGGTCACTGGGGGTCAGCCCTATTCCGGAAAAAACTTGCAATTACTCTTGCGTATACTGCCAGTTGGGGCGCACAAACAAAATGACAAACACCCGCAGGGAGTTTTATCCCTTGGCGGATATAATTTCAGAGGTTAAGAAAAGCCTTGAGGCGGGCGTTCCCTGTGATGTGATAAGCATCGTGGGGGAGGGCGAGCCAACACTGTATTTAAGACTGGGGGAGCTTATTTCCGGTATAAAAAAGCTTACGGATAAGCCCGTGGCGGTCATCACAAATGGGGCGCTTCTTTGTGACGAAAAGCTGCGACAGGAGCTTATGGGGGCGGATATTTTATTGCCTTCATTGGACGCCTTTGACGTTGAAAGCTTCAAAAAAATCGACCGTCCCCATGGCAGTATATCCTATTTAGATACATATCAAGGCTTGATTGACTTTTCAAGAGAATTTACCGGGCAGCTTTGGCTGGAAATTATGCTTGTGGAGGGAATGAACACCTCCGAGGAGCAGCTTTCAGCCATTGCACAAATGGCCAAGCGGATACGCAGCGACAGGGTTTACATTAACACGCCGGTGCGACCTCCGGCGGAGGGCTTTGTCCGTGCCGCAGACCCCGAGGTCATAGCGAAGGCGGCGGAGCTGATGGGGGGCATCTCCATAGACAAGCTCACCGACGGCAGCTTTTATAGTGACATTAAAGACGGCTTTGAAGCCATAATAACCATTGCACGGCGCCATCCTATGAACTGTTTTGAGATTGAAAGCTTTTTAGAATCAAGAAACGATAAAGACGCAGAAAAGATATTCCGTCGTCTTGAAGCGGACAGCCGTGTAACGGTACTAAATTATAAAGGTATTATTACCTACAGAGTAAATTGAAGAGATTACATTATGTAAACCGATGAATGCATGGCAATTGTTACCAATAGCTCAAGAAAGGACACAGAATGAAAATTACAGTATTGGGAAGCGGCGGCTGGGGAACAGCGCTGGCAATGCTTTTACTTGAAAACGGTCACGAGGTAAGCTTGTGGTCGTTCTTTGATAAGGAAACCCAAACCATGCGCAGCACAGGGGAAAACCCGTTTTTGAAGGGGGTAGCCATTCCAAGGGAGCTAAAGCTCACATCGGATATTGAATGTGTGCGAGGCTGCGATGCGGTTGTTCTTGCAACTCCATCCTTTGCGGTGCGTGAAACCGCAAGGCGAATTGCACCCCTGCTTGACAAAAAAACTGTGGTAATCTCCGTGGCGAAGGGAATAGAGAGGGAAACCTCCCTATGCCTTACCCAGGTGATAGAGCAGGAGCTTGGTGGCAAGAATCCGGTTGCGGCGCTTTCCGGCCCATCCCACGCCGAGGAAGTGGGCAGAGGTGTTCCCACGGCAGTGGTGGCAGTTTCCGAAAGTGACACTGTTGCCCAGTGGGTGCAGGAGCTTTTTATGAATGAGCGCTTTAGAGTTTATGCTTCAACGGACACTATTGGAGTGGAGCTGGGGGCGGCGCTTAAAAATGTTATTGCCCTTTGCGCCGGCATAAGCGACGGAATGGGCTTTGGTGACAACACCAAGGCCATGCTGATGACCCGTGGACTTACAGAAATTGCAAGAGTAGGAGTAAAAATGGGGGGGAACAAAGAGACCTTCACAGGCCTTGCGGGAATGGGCGATCTTATCGTCACATGCTGCTCCATGCACTCCCGAAACCGCAGGGCGGGACTTCTTATCGGTGCGGGAAAAAGCGCAAAGGAAGCAATGGACGAGGTGGGAGCCGTTGTGGAAGGATATTATGCTGCTGCATCCGCCTATGCAATGGCACAGAAGTACGGTGTTGAAATGCCCATTACGGAGGCCATATACCGTGTGCTTTATGAGGGTGCTCCGCTGGAGGAAACCTTCAAAGCCCTTATGACCCGACCCAAGAAAATGGAAACAGAGGAAAGCTGGATATAAACTTTTTATTTTCGACAAAGCTCATCCATAGGAAAGTTTAAGATTATAAAAAAGAGCCGCACTGCTGAGCATAATCAGCAGTGCGGCTCTTTTTTATGGTGCTGCGGCTATAGTGTTTTATGAAGAGCCATAAACTCAGAATATTTCACCGAAAGCTGGCTTCTTCGCTCAATACCCAGCTTTTGATAAATGTTGTGGGTGTGCACCTTAACGGTGCTAAGAGAAATGAACATTTTCTCGCATATGTCAGCATTTGGAGCGCCGCTTAAAAGGCATGGAATAAGCTCTGCCTCTCGTGGGGTAAGGCCGTAGTGGCTGACAAATAGGCTGAAAAGCTCATTGTCGGATATGGTGCGGGGCTTATGCCCAAGGTACATGAAAAGGTAGTACAGAGATATGGCGGCACAAATTAAACCAAAAACCTCAAAGCCAACGGCACGATAGGGCTGCATTTGGGGCAGATGCAGGGTTTGAGCCCGCTCAATTATGCCAAGGCCGTGGGTCACAGCAGTAATAAGAAGGATAAATAGCCACAAGTTGAAGTTGCGGTGAGACATTTCCTTCTGATGATGCAAAAGTCCATAAAAGCCAATTACTATAGTTGCCGCAACAAGACTTTGATTCAGAATGAAAAAGGCGTAGCGTCCCCAAGACTGACCGGAGAATGCTGTGAAAAGTAAAAGCATGATAAGGCAAATGAGGTGCAGGGTTTTCTCTCTTTTTGAGGGGAGCGAATCAAACTCATATGCAATAACCATTCTATAGGAAAAAATCATGCCGATTACAACGAGATTGCTGGGGAAGGGGGCGACAGCAAGCACACGGCTGTAAAAGTCCAAAAATCCGGGAAGAATCTCGGTCATGGAATAAATAAGATTATCGCAGGTGAAAAAGAGAAACATTATGGCAACCCATAAATCACGGCGAAGCTTATTCCGACTGTACAACGCCAAATAGCCGAAGCCGGAGACACCGAACAGCAGGGTCAGCACGATTGTGTATAGAAAAAGGAAATATGTCATTTTTTCCCCTCGCATCTTAAGCAGTTAAATAGTATTTTAGCATAATTTGTGATTGTGGTAAAGCAAAAAGGGCAGTTTGGCAAGGGGTTAACAAAAAATAAACTAAGTCCCGAGGCCAATTTATACCTTAGTTTATTGCGTATTTAAGTGGCGTCGGGTTATCCTCGGGATGCGTTTAGCGCCGTGGGCGCAATTAAAAGCGTAGAAATTTTAGGAGGAGTATCATGAGAAAACAAAATAAGCTTGTCTTGTTTCTGCTGACGGCGGCTATGGCCATTTCCTTTGCCGGTTGTAGCAATGGGGGAGAACCTGCGCAAAGCCCGGAGCCGGAGGTTGAAACGGGAGCAGCGGCAGACCTTGTACTTAAAAACGGACACATTCAAACCATGGTGAGTGAGGACGATGTTGCAACAGCCATTGCCATAAAGGGTAATAAAATCGTATATGTTGGCAATGACGCAGGCGTTGAGGAATTTGCCGGAACGGAAACACAGGTGATTGACCTTGAGGGGCAATTCGTAGCCCCCGGTTTTATGGACGGACACCTACATGGTCCGCAGCCCTTCTATGAGCAGATGTTCCAAATCTCCATTCCTGACGGGACGGTAAGTAATGAGGAGTATTTGGCAATAATCAAAGAATTTGTTGAAGCCAACCCGGACATGGAGGTTTACTATGGTGGGCCGTTCATGCAAAACGCATATCTCCAGCCGGACGGAAGTAATCCCGGCCCCCAGAAGGAGGATCTTGATGCCATCTGCGCAGATAAGCCCATAATGATTCGTGACGTATCTCACCATGCATATTGGGTGAACTCAAAGGCACTGGAAATTGCAGGAATTAATAAGGATACTCCTGATCCGGACGGTGGCGTTATTGCCCGCAATGCCCAGGGAGAACCCAGCGGTCTTCTTACCGATGCAGCAAAGTCGTTGGTAACAAGCAAAATCAGCGTGGACTACACGGTTGAGAATATGGAGAAGGCATACGAAAAGTTCCAGGAGTACTGCCATTCCATGGGCATAACCGGTATGACAAACATAAACCTTTCCGGCGAAGAGCTTATCCATGCAGAGGCTCTCAGCCAGATGGAGGCACAAGGAAAGCTTAATTTAAGACAGCAGTTCCTTGTTTGGGCAAGTCCAAACATGAGCTATGACGAGGTGAAGGCAAAGCTTGATTCCGTAAAGGGCTTTGAATCCGACATGATTAAGACCGGCACAGTAAAGATTGTTTACGATGGCGTGACAGAGGGTGCTACCGCTGTGATGATAGAACCATATCTTGAAGCTGCGGGCAAGGGTGCCGGATGGACAGCAGCGAGCGACTGGAATAAGGATACGTTTAATAAGCTTGTTGCCGACCTTGATAAAAACGGATATCAGGTGCACGTTCATGCCATCGGCGACGGTGCGGTTCGAGATACACTGGATGCCTATGAGGCTGCAAAAGCAGCGAATGGAGAAAGTGACCTTCGTCACAGCATGGTGCATGTAAGTGCCATACAGGCTTCGGATGTTGAAAGATGCGCAGAGCTGAAGGTAGTTTCAAATCTCCAGTTCCTGTGGATGTATAATGACTTTCTCTGCCAGCTTGAAAGTGCCTTCGTTGGTGAGGAAAAGGCCATGGGCTTCTATCCGGCGAAAAACATGCTTGAGGCAGGCTGCATAATCTCGGGCGGCAGCGACGGCGCTGTGACCTCCTATGACCCGCTTCTGGAAATTGAGACTGGTGTAACAAGAAACAGCCCCTTCCCCGGCGAAGAGGACACTGATATGTACCGCTGGAAGGAACAGGCTCTTAGTCCCTATCAAATGCTTGAAATCTACACAAAGAATGTGGCCTATCAAAACCACATGGACGATGTGGTGGGAACCATCGAGGCGGGCAAGCTTGCGGATTTGGTGGTGCTGGGAAGCAATATTCTTGACATTGAGCCAAAGACGATTTCCGACACAAAGGTGGTCTACACCATCTCCGACGGAAAGATAGTATATTCAAATAAGTAAAAACTGCAAAAATAAGGCTGCCCGAATTCGGGCAGCCTTATTTTATTGATTAGCATTTCGCCCTATGCGCCTTGCTCCTTCAGTTTTCTAAGAGCCTTGGAAAGCTGGTCGGGGCAGGAGGTGGGCTTTCTTCCGCAGGTGATGCCCTCAAGGTCGGATATTACCTTGTCAACCGGCATCCCCACGACAAGCTTGCAAAGGCCCTTTGTATTGCCGTCGCAGCCGCCGATAATTTGGGCACTGGTGATAACACCGTTTTCAACGTCGATTATCATTCTTTGAGAGCAAACGCCCTCAGGTCTATAGTTTATCTGCATATTTAAAACTCCCGATTATTGAAGAAAACCATTGATAATTTGAGCCTCGGCCTCTTCCTCGCTGAGTCCAAGGGTCATAAGCTTTGTAATTTGCTCGCCTGCAATTTTGCCAATGGCTGCCTCGTGAATAAGGTTTGCGTCAAGGCAGTTTGCAATGATTGCAGGGGTGGAAATTACCTTGCCGTTTTCCTTGATGATAGCGTCGCACTCAACGTGGCCGAAGCATTCGGCATTTCCGATTACTTCGGACACAAACTTCTGCGTGGAATCCTCCGTGGCAACACTGCGGCTGGTTACCTGGCAGCTGGAGCCTGCGCCGTCAAGGTTTACGGTGAAGTTGGTTTCGGCGTGCTGAACGCCGTGGGTCATAATCTTTTCCGTAATAACAAGGCTGGATTTATCGCCCATCTTGGCTTCCGTTGTACGGACGGTGGAATCAACACCCTTAATTTGGGTGGTTTCCATCTCCATGCTGGCGCCGCTGCCCATGGTAACTTCCGTGACCGGGTTCAAAATGCGCTTACCGGTGCCGGTGCCTTCACCATAGTGTTTTTCAATGTATTTTACCTTTGCCCCCTCCTCAAGGAAGAAGCGGTGAACGCCGTTGTGATGGGAGTCGGTGCAGCCGTCGT
>CAZJYY010000042.1:0-18607 GCA_964550315.1 uncultured Oscillospiraceae bacterium
ATTGTCAACATTAAGGGAAGCCGTGTGGGTTTGGACAAAACCATGGCCGGCAGAATAATGATATAGGGAGGACAGCATGAAAACATTGAAGGATGTGAAGGTAGGCCAGGGCGCAACGGTGCTTAAGCTTCATGGCGAGGGCGCAGTGCGGCGGCGAATAATGGACATGGGCGTCACAAAGGGAGCAGAAATATATGTACGAAAGCTCGCCCCACTGGGCGACCCGCTGGAGGTTACCGTGCGTGGCTATGAGCTTTCCATACGCAAGGCGGATGCCCAATACATAGAAGTAATATAATCTATTTGGATTGGCGCAGGAGCGCCTTTTAAAAGGACAATGAGTTAGCCTTATCTAACATAAATTGAGGTTATATAGGAGGATAAGTTATGGGAATAAAGATAGCCCTTGCCGGTAATCCCAACTGCGGCAAGACCACCATGTTCAATGCACTTACCGGCTCGAACCAGTATGTGGGGAATTGGCCGGGGGTCACTGTTGAAAAAAAGGAAGGCCGGTTCAAGGCGGATAAAAGCGTTGTGATACAAGACCTTCCGGGAATATACTCTCTTTCGCCCTATACTCTTGAGGAGGTGATTTCCCGCAATTATCTTGTAAATGAAAGACCGGACGCCATTGTAAATATCTTAGACGGAACGAACATTGAAAGAAATCTTTACCTTACGACCCAGCTCATTGAGCTTGGAATACCGGTGGTAGTGGCGGTAAATATGATTGACGTGGTTCGAAAAAACGGCGACAGTATTGACCTTGATAAGCTATCTAAAGCACTGGGGTGTGAGGTTTTTGAAACCTCGGCACTGAAGGGCGAAGGGAGCGAGAGTGCAGTGCTTTTTGCGGAAGAGCTTGCAAAGAGCGCAGAAACTCCAAAGCTTCCGGCGGTTTTTAACGGCAGCGTTGAGCATGCCATTGCCCACATTGAAGAATCCCTTGAAGGTAAGGTTGACAGCCGCTTTTTACGTTGGTATGCAGTAAAGGCCTTTGAGCGGGACGAAAAGGTTATGCAGGAGCTTAAGCTGAGCCCCGAAGATGCAGAGCACATTGATAAGCACATTTCAGACTGCGAGGGGGAAATGGACGATGACGCTGAGAGCATAATCACAAATCAGCGATATTCCTACATAAGTAAGGTAGTCGGGACAGCAGTTAAGAAGGGAAAAAAACTCGGCAGTGAGAGCATATCCGATAAAATCGACAAAGTTGTTACCAACCGTATTTTGGCGCTTCCCATCTTTGCTCTGATAATGTGGGCGGTTTACAGCATTTCAATCGGCACCGTAGGCGACTGGACAGTGGGATTCATGAACGACACTCTTTTCGGTGAGTGGATTCAGGGCGGGCTTTCCGGCTGGTTTGAAAGCATGAACGTCGTCCCGTGGCTGTCAAGCTTGGTGGTGGATGGAATAGTGGGCGGCGTAGGAGCGGTTTTGGGCTTTGTTCCACAGCTTCTTATCCTCTTTTTGCTGCTGTCAGTCTTGGAGGATGTGGGCTACATGGCGAGAGTCGCCTTTATAATGGACCGCATATTCAGAAAATTCGGACTGTCCGGCAAAAGCTTTATACCCATGCTTATTGGCTCGGGCTGTGCCATTCCCGGAATTATGGCATCACGCACTATTGAAAATGAGCGGGACAGACGGATGACAGTTATGACCACAAGCTTTATTCCCTGCGGGGCAAAGATGCCCATCGTGGGTCTTATTGCAGCGGCGCTATTTAATAGAAGTCCCTGGGTGGCGGTGTCGGCGTATTTTATCGGCGTTGCGGCGGTGGTGATAAGCGGAATTATACTCAAAAAAACCAAGGCATTTGCCGGTGAGGTATCCCCCTTCGTTATGGAGCTGCCCTCATACCATGTTCCCAGCGCCGGCAATGTTTTTCGTGCCACCTGGGAGCGGGGCTGGAGCTTTATAAAGCGTGCTGGAACAGTGATTGTGGCGGCCAGTGTGCTAATCTGGTTTTTGGGCAGCTTCAGCTTTGAAGGCGGCTTCCATTGGATACAGGGGGATGAAAAAAGCGTCCTCAACGCTATCGGCAGCGCCATCGCAATTATCTTCAAACCTCTGGGATTTGGCTATTGGCAGGCAGCCGTGGCCACGATAATGGGCCTTGTTGCAAAAGAAGAGGTGGTGGGCGTGTTCGGCGTTTTGTCCTCCATCGGCAGCGGCGATTTGGCACTGGAAATGGTGGAAGCCGGCAATGCGGCGGGACTTCTTCCCATAGGACAGGAATTTTTCGGCGGCAGCGGTCTTAGTGCATACAGCTTTATGATTTTTAACCTCCTGTGCGCCCCCTGCTTTGCAGCTTGCGGCGCAATTAAAAGGGAGATGAATAATCCTCGTTGGACACTTGCGGCCATTGCCTATCTTTGCGGCTTTGCCTACAGCATTTCGCTTATGGTATATCAATTCGGCAGGCTTTTTACCGGCAGTGGCTTCGGCGTTGGCACCGCTGCGGCAATAATCCTTTTTGTGGCGCTATGCTACCTTCTTCTGCGCAGGAATAAGTACGACCTGCATAACTAAAATAATTTCTTCGGCGAGGTGACCTTTTATGCTATCCTTCCTTCTTGAAAATTACACATCCCTCATAATCGGAGCCATAGTCCTTGGCATCCTTGTTCTGATACTGGTAACTCTGGCAAGGAACGTCAAGGCGGGCAAAAGCATGTGCTCCTCCTGCACATCCTGCTCCTCCTGCAGCCATTGTAAGGGTCACTGCTCCGACAAAGCCGAGTCCGGCGTATGCGGAGAAATCCGCATACGCCGGATAAACGAAGCTGAAAGATAGACGCTTTCAGCGCACAGAATATGGCAAGTGACGCTGCGGCCGTAAATTCGGGGCAGCGCCTGCTTGCCGTATTCTTTTTTTGAGATTATGGAGGTAAGCCATACTAAGTCGGGTTTATTGACAGAAAATAAGAAATTGTGTTACACTTCAACTTGCTGATTCATGCTTTTACTGTGAGGATAAATAATGGAAGCCATTGTCTTTTTGTATAACATAATACTAACTGTGGCTTTTGCGCTGAATTTTGCCGTCTACATCGGTATTTACGGAAAAACTAGAGAACGCACCCACCTTTTTATCGGGCTTATGTTCTTCCTTTTCACCATGGACAATCTTCTTCTATACATGATGGAATTTCTTCCGGGCTTCCCGGCATTCTACTCGGGGTACCTTATGGGAAAGCCGTACATCAGCAATATCTTGGGACTTTTCATCGTGCTTAGCTACCGCCTTATTCTGGCATCGGATAATAAACAAAAGCCGGGAGATATTGAAAAGGCCATTTGGGTTTGCCTTTTTGTAGTCTATATGGTGGCAACGAGCCTTTACCCCCACGAGCTTGCAAGGACGAGCGTGCTTATTTTAAGGTCGCTTTTGTCCGTTTCTGTGGTGGTGCTGTCCTTGGAGGAACGCAGAATCCTTAGGGAAACGGGCATAAGTGCAAAGAGCGCAGCGCCCTGTTTTGATATCAACAGTAAATTCGTTCTTTTTGCACTGGCTCTTCAAATTACGGAGGCAGGGGAGCGGTTTTTCGACTATTTTGCGGATATCTCCTTTTGGAGCGACAGATATATCTCCATAGAAGTTTTGAGTATAGTATTTTCCGCAGCGGGACTTTGGCATGCTGTGAACCTTATAAAGGAAATTTTAAATCGGGAGGCCGCAGGCTTGTCAAAGCAGCAGGAACCTGTACCTACAGTGGAGATTTCCTCTTACCTTGATACATTCTGCTGTGAGTTTGGCATGACCCCCCGTGAGAGGGAGGTTATGGAGCTGCTTATGATGGGAAAGAGCAATGTTGAAATCGGAGAACAGATGGTTATTTCCCAAGGTACTGTTAAAACCCATGTGCACAACATTTACAAGAAGCTTGAGATTAACGGCAGAATACAGCTAATGAACCGACTTTCTGAATATAATAGAGAAATGGCAGCCAAAAACGAGTAGCCGCCGGGAGAAATTTAAAAACGAAACAGGATAAACGTCTAAACCGAAGATGTATTTTTGGGGTCTAAGCCCAAGATACACCTTCGGTTTATAGCATTTATGCATATCTTTCAATAGAATGACATGCGGGCAAGCTTTTACTCCTTGAGAAGGGCTGGCTGCTTTTATTTCTCAAAAACTAAACTTGTCCTATTAACATTTATTGAAGGAAGGATACAAAATGAAGAAAACTCTTGCGCTAATTTTAGCTCTTGCAATGCTTGCGACGGTTTTTGCAGGCTGCGCCCCAAAAAAGGAAGAACAGACGGTGGACCCCGTTGAACCCTCCGCAACTCCGGAAGCTCCCGCAGACAATAATGCACTTACAGAGGATGAACTGATTGCCCGAATGGAAGAAATTGCAGCAGACCCGGAGCACCCGCTGGCTGCGGCAGCCATAGGCGTAATTAAGGATGGAAAAGTAATTTTTGCAAATACCGTTGGCAACAAGCAGATCGACAACGAAAACCCTGCAAACAACATTGCCGCAAATGCCGACACCAAGTACCGCATTGCTTCCATTTCGAAGCTCTGTGCCGCAATTGGCGCATGGCAGCTTATTGAGCAGGGGCTTATTGACCCTGAAGCCGACATTTCCGATTATCTGGGCTTTGAGGTGAGAAATCCCAATTTCCCCGATACTGCAATTACAGTGAAGATGCTTATGTCCCACACCTCATCCATCAGAGAGGACGGCGACAACTCCGGCAACTATAACATCCCCTATGGCCATGATATATCCGAATTCTTCCAAGAGGGTGCCGAATACTACTGCGACGGATGCTGGGCACCTGCCGAGGAGGCTCCCGGCGAGTACTTCTCTTACTGCAACATGAATTACTGCCTGCTGGCAACAATCATGGAAAAGGTATCCGGCGAGCGCTTTGACCTTTACATGAAGGACCACGTTTTTGCACCCATGGGTCTTACCTGCGGCTACAACGTTTCCGATATGCCCGAGAACGTACAAAAAGAGGTGGGCACTCTTTATCGCAAGTTTAATGAAGCCGGTGAGTATGACCCGCAAAACGGTCTTTGGACAGCACAGGTGGATGACTTTACTGACGGCTATCCCCACAACGACTATTCTGATTATGTTATTGGCACGAATGGTTCGCTGTTTGGACCCATGGGCAGCCTTAGAGTGTCAGTAAACGAGCTTTGCCAAATCATGCTTATGCTTTGCAACAACGGCGAATATGAAGGCAAGCAGATTTTGAAGCCCGAAACAGTAGACAGAATGTTCACTCCGGTTTGGACTTATGATCCGGCAACCGAAAACGGTGATACCTACTACGGGCTTATGCTTTGCTACGCAATGGGCCCACATATCTTCACCAATACCGACGGCGACAGACTTGTTGCTGACCAGGATCTTCCGTTTGAAGGACATACCTCCGAAGCCTATGGACTTCTTGGCGGACTCGGCATTGACAGGGAAAAGGGCAACGGTATTGTTTACATTGTTGCCGGAACCGGCAGCGACATGGACGAGTACTACGGTGAATATTCCAGCTTCTATGGCTGGGAGGAGGCACTTCTTACCGCCGGAGCACAGTTTGCCCAGTTTGATTATTAAGCTGCAGCCTGCACGGTGGACAGGGAATGCTTTTTTATTCCCTGAAAGCTGATATACGTCTAAAATAGGCCGGCTCACGAACCGTAAAAAGTTCGTGGGTCGGCTTTTCTGTTAAGGTTATTCACTTAACCCCCCAAGTGTAAATGCTTTTCGATTAAAGGTTCAATGTTCAAAAAAAGAGCTAAGTATTCAAAAGGGTCTCCAAATCCTTTAATGACACATCCATCCTCTTGGAAGTCTGCTCCATGGTCATTCCGGAATCAAGGAAACGCTTAATAACCATTTTAAGATTCTCGCCGACCTCAATAATATGACCATCTAAATCGTAAAAACGAATGGAGCGCTGCCCCCAGCCCGCCTCTTTAACTCCGTCTCCTATATACAAAATATCGCTGCGCTTTTCTAATTTATCTATAAATTCATCAAACTCGTCCTCTTCAAAATACAATTCCATGTTGTGGGGCTTGCTCAAAATGCTTTCTTTCGGAATATTTAAAAGCCAGTCAAAATCCTGCTGCAGGGATAAATCCCCAAAGGATACGTTGATACCATAGTCTTGGAAAACCTTAAGCCCGAATAACTCCTGATAAAATTTCTTGGAAAGGTTTATATCTCGCACCGCTATGCACACGCCCTGATATTTCATTTTTTTACCTCACTAATATTGCTTCTTCCATAGTATACAGCGAAAAGTTCCGGGTTTCAATCGGTGATTTAAAGCCCGCCGTCGATACCCGTATGAGGGTCGATATTGGGCACTTGTGAAACAAGCACGGATTAAGAGCAACCACACAGGGACATTTTTGTGCGCCCCGTTTAGGGCGGATTTGCGGGTGAAAAAGCGACCTCACATTATGTAAAGTGTTTGCAAGAAGGATAACAGAAAATGTTACAAAAATAACGGTGGGGAATTGTTCAACTGTTACAAATGTTAAAAACAGAGGGCAAAAATGTTAGAATAACATCAAATTACTGTTGCAAAATTAACATGTTATGTTATAATTCAATCGTAATCCAAAACACAGGAGGTCATTAAAATGTTAACAGTTGAACAGTTCGCAAAGCACTTGGATTTAGCTTATCTTGCACCCAACCTGCAGGAGAAGGATATCATCGAGGCTTGCAACATTGCAAAGAAATACCATGTTGCAAACGTGAATGTCAATTCCTGCTGGGCAGAGCTTGTTGCAAAGGAGCTCAAAGGCTCTGATGTCGGCCCCAGTGCCGTTATCGGCTTCCCCTATGGCGCATGCATTTCCGAAGTAAAGTATCTTGAGCTGGAGAAGATGGTTGCTCTTGGCTGCACCGCTTGCGACATGGTCGTAAATGTGGGCGCACTTAAGGACGGCAATCTGAAGCTTGTCAGAGATGAAATAAGAGAGTTTGTCCGCATCTGCGGCGACACCTGCAAAACCAAGCTTATCTTCGAGGTCGCTTTCCTTACTGACGACGAAATTGCAACCCTCACCAAGATTTGCTGCGAAGAGGGTGTTGACTATGTTAAGACTGCTACCGGCTCTCAGGCTTTCCCTGACCTTCACCACGTTGAGATAATGAAGGCAAATCTTTCCGGCAAAACCAGAATTAAGGTTTCCGGCGTTCCCAGAACCTTCACACTTCCCGCCGTTCTTTACATGATCAACGAGATGGGTGTTGAGCTTTGCGGAACCAGAAGCGCCGGCAAGCTTGTCGAGGCTTATGCAAAGATGCTCAGCGAGCAGAAATAATAGACTCAATACTATATAATAAAAAGAGAACAAAACAGGAGGACACAATGCAGAGCGTAAAGTACACCATAGCTTCTTTGCTTGGAAGCGATGTAAGCATTATGCCGGGCCATGAAAGCTATGTGGAAAGAGCGTGGGGACTTGGCCTTGATTTTGATGAATTTGCCTTTTTGAAGGGCAGCGTAAAGAGCGTTGGCGCAAGCGACGAGTTCAAGCGTGCGGTTGACTATTTCAAGACTCCCGCAGGCGAGACTCCCGCAGGCTTCAAAATCGAGTATGCACTTAAGGCAAACGGACTTTTGGAAGTTGACCTTGTCAGAAACATCAACTATGACAAGAACGGCCAGAAGCGCCCCACAAAGTTCATATTCTCGGCAGATACCGCAAACCCCTATGAGCTGGAGCCCATCAAGGGACTTATTGGAAACCTTACCTGCAACCCCGGAATCATTTATGACCTTTTCATAAACAATCCCAAGGCCAATGTTGGCAACAAGTTCAAGGACAGAAATGAAGTCATGGGTGAGATTGCCAATATTCTCGGACCCGGCTGCGATATCAGCGTTGAGGTAAATGATCCCTTTGCAGATTTCAGCCAGATTCTTGAAGAGGCTGAGGAGTTCCGTGAGATGTTCTCTGATTACCGCATGGTTATCAAGGTGCCCCACACAGGCCCCGTGAACGCACGCAACGTAGCACAGCTTTTAGATGGCGACAAGAGACTTGATACCAGATGGAACAAGGCTGCCACCGCTGACTATCTTTATGGCCACAATCTGGCATTGAAGCTGAAGGATCACGGATTCAGAGTTAACTACACTCTGATGTTCGAGCCCTGGCAGACCGGTATGGCTCTGCAGGCAAAGCCCTACTTTATCAATAGCTTCGTCCGTCAGCGTTTCGGCGTTACTACATACATCAACGGCCTTCTCACCGCCTACAACAAGACCTATGATGAGCGCTTCCTTGTTGACTTGCGCAGCTTCATGCTAAAGTGGGACTTCCTTGCAAAGGGTGAAGAGAATCTTGACCTTCTCCAGGTGGAAAGAATTGCAAGAGAGACCATTGATTATCGCAAGATTAACGAGCAAGAGGGCTTTGACGGCTTGGATGGCGTTCGCCACAACCTGAGAATGCTTAAGAACTCAAACCTTGATGATACCAGACTTATTATCTGCAGCATCGAAGGCTCCAGAATGTACCCCGAGCTTGATAAGCTTATGGCAGAGCCTGAGTTCCAGGATATGACCGACAGAATCGTCATTACCACCGAGCCTTCCTATCTTGCACAGAACACTTCCGCTCCCCAAATCGTCACATATCAGAGAAGATTTATGAATGCGGTAAATAACGCACCCAAGGCATAAATTCATTAAAGGCCGGAAGGGGGCCAAACGCCCCCTTCTGACATAATATGGAGGCAGCAATGAGCAAACTTGATAAGCTTACACACATTAACGATATTTGTCTTTTTGTAGATGATTTTCAAAACTCACTGAAGTTCTACACCGAGAAGTTCGGCTTTAAGGTTAAAAGACTTCAACCCGATGAGGAGCACGCCAATTACGCAGAATTTGAGTTCCACGGAACAAGCGTCACCCTGTGGCAGGCTGATGGCCTTTACGAGGTGGTGGACAGAAAATACATTGAAGGCGTTGCCCACAAATTTATGATTGCCGTTAAGGTTCCCGCAATGCAGGACGTTGACGATATTTACAATGAGCTTACCGCCAATGGCGTTGAGTGCATTGGATTACCCAGAACCTTCGAGTTCGGCTCAAGAGCCGCTTATTTCAAAGACTACGAAGGCAATGTCTGGGAAGTGTTTGCTTGGGAAGAGGGCAATGGACCCGGACTTCTGTAAGCAAAGGAAACGGAGGAAAATATGTCGAGATTTATTCTCATAGTCCTCGATAGCTGCGGAGTGGGAGCACTTCCCGACGCAGATAAATTTGACGATGTTGGGGCAAGCACCCTTGAACATACATGGCAGGCCTGCGGCGGACTGAACATACCTAATATGCTCAGCCTGGGCATGGGCAACATTCCCGGAGCGGGAACGGACAAGCACATAGCGCCCATAGGCTGCTTCGGAAAAGCACAGGAAAAGGGCCGGGGCAAAGATACCACCAACGGGCATTTTGAAATTGCCGGACTCATTATGGACAAGCCCTGTCCGGTTTTTGGCGAAAGCTTCCCCCCTCGCATAATCAATGAGCTGGAAGCGAGAATTGGTACAAAAACCATTGGAAACTATCCTGCCTCCGGTACGGAAATAATAAAGGTGCTGGGTGACGAGCATGTGAAAACAGGCTACCCCATCGTTTATCTTTCCGCAGACAGCCTTATGCAGATTGCAATGCACGAGGAGGTTATCCCCCTTGAGCGGCAATACGAAATCTGTGCGATTGCAAGAGAAATAATGAGCGGAGACGACGCTGTAAGCAGAATTATCTGCCGTCCCTTCCTTGGAGATAGCGGTAACTACTACAGAACTGAAAACCGCAAGGATTATTCAATAGATCCCCCCGGCACAACGGTTCTTGATATTTTGAAGGAAAATGGCAAGGAAGTTATAGCCGTGGGTAAGATAGAGGATATCTTCAACCGCAAGGGCATTACAGCAGTGGAGCACAGCCGAAACAATAAAGACGGCATTGATGCTACCATTTCCCTTATGCAGAAGGATTTTGACGGACTTATGTTCGTTAATCTTGTGGATTTTGACATGCTTTACGGCCACAGACGCAATGCCCGGGGCTACGGCGACGCTCTTGAGTATTTTGACTCAAAGCTTCCGGAAATCATGGCAGGACTCAGAGATGACGATGTACTTTTAATAACTGCCGACCATGGCTGCGACCCCACCTTTAAGGGAACGGACCACACAAGGGAGTATATCCCCATCGTGGCCTACGGCAGGAAGCTTAAAAATGGAACTGATATCGGAGTACGGGAAACCTTTGCAGACATTGCAGCCACAATTGCCGAATATTTCGGTTATAATTACCCAACAGGAAAATCTTTCCTCGGAGAGATGAAGTAACAAATTAAGGAGCGTATATGGATAGTTTTGAATTCATGTCCCCCACCCGGTTTGTCCTTGACAAGGACGCTGACCTCAGATGCGGCGAGGAGATTAAAAAGTATTCCGACAAGGTACTGTTTGTTCACTATGGTGACAAATACACCTATGATTCCGGACTTCATGCAAGAATTACCGGCGCAATCAAGGCAGCCGGCGTTGAGTGCTTCGAGCTTCCCGGTGTTCAGCCCAACCCCCGTGTGGCGCTGGTAAGGCAGGGCATTAAGCTTTGCCGTGAAAACAACATTGGCTGCGTTCTTGCAGTGGGCGGCGGCAGCGTCATCGACACTGCCAAGGCCGTTGCAATCGGCGTACCCTATGACGGTGATGTTTGGGACTTCTATTCAAAGAAGGCAAACCCCGAAACCTCCCTTCCCGTTGGTACAATTATGACCCTTCCAGCCACCGGCAGCGAAGGCTCCAACGGAAGCGTTCTTAAGAATGACGAAACAGGGGAGAGCGCAGACGTAATGGGCGACATCATCCGCCCCAGATTTACCCTTATGAACCCCGACCTTACCATGACACTGCCCAAGAGACAGACCGTGTTCGGAATTGTGGATATGTTCAGCCACGTTTTGGAGAGATATTTCTCCAGCTCTGTGGACACTGTTCTTACCGACCATATGTGCGAGGGCGTCATGAAGTCCATTATTGTTAATGCACAAAAGCTTATGAAGGACTTAAATGACTACAACACCCGTGCCGAGCTTATGTGGACCTCCATTATTGCCCACAACGGCCTTCTGGCAACAGGACGCAATCAGGATTGGGCAACCCACACCATCGGCGCCCAGCTTTCCGCAAACTACAATGCAGTTCACGGCGCAACCCTTTCAGTGCTGTTCCCCTGCTGGGCACAGTATGTATACAAGGATAACGTGGCTCGCTTCGCACAGTTCGCAAACAGAGTTTTTGATGTTGAGATGGATTTCTATGACATGGAGAGAACTGCTCTTGCTGGTATCGAAAAGATGAGCGAGTTCTTCGCATCTATGGAAGCACCCACAAAGCTTGCGGACATCGGCGTTGAAAACGACGAGCGCTTTGCCGACATGGCAAAGGCAGCCTGCCGCTTCGGAAATATCGGCGGCATTAAGTCTTTGACTCCGGCGGATGTAGAGAACATTTACAGACTGGCTCTTTAGGAGGAACGCTATGAAGTATGATTTTGCGGTAGTCGGTGCAATAATTTTGTCAGCACACAACGGATATGAGCCCTTTATTGGAAACGTATGCGTTAGTGGCGAGAGCATTGCCCGTGTTACCACTGAGGAGATTTCCCCGGCAGATTGCAAAATCATTATAGACGGTAAGGGAAAAATTTTGATGCCCGGCCTTACCAACGGCCACTGCCATGGCGACATGACGCTGGCAAGAGGACTTGGGGACGATTTAACACTGGGTGAACAAAATGAGGCCTTTGCCGACAGCGGTTGGTTTTATAAGTACATCGACGATGAGGACAGGTTCTATTCAAGGCAGCTCACCTATTGCGAGGCGCTGCTTTCCGGAACCACCTTCATTATGGAGAATATGTACTGGAGTCTTGGTACCGATTCCGTAAAGGCCATGAGCCAGGTGGGAATCAGGGGCGCCCTTGCAGAGGATATACGGGTAGACTTCGCAAAACCGGATGAATTTGTTCCCATGGAGGAAATGGCTCGCTTTATAGATGCCTGCCAAGAGGCGGGGCTTATGCCCATTATTGGCAGTATCTCTGAAGAGGACTATGACCTCGACAGACTAAGAAGAATTCAAGCAGCAGCCGGGGAGCTTGGCGTGGCACAGACCTGCCATCTTGCCGAAACCACTTGGAGAATCGACATGGTGCAGGAAAAGTTTTCCGTGCCGCCGGTGTATCTCCTTCACAAAAACTTTCTTTTGTCCGAAACGCTTATCGGCTCCCACGTTGTTCATCTGACCGACGAGGAGATTGGTTTTCTTTCGGAAACCGGCACTAAGGTGTGCAACACCCCCCTTTGCGAGATGAAAATATGTGACGGAATTGCTCCAATACCGGAAATGGTTGAAAAGGGCGTTGTGGTGTGCTTAGGTACAGACGGCGCAATGTGGAATAACTCCAATGATATTTTCCGGGAAATGAAGGGCATGTCCCTTCTGCACTCCATTAACTCCGGCATAAGAAGCTTGAAAAAAAAGGACATTCTGGATATGGCCACCATAAACGGCGCCAAGGCATTTGGATTGTCCGACAGCTACGGAACCATTGAAACGGGTAAAAAGGCAGACTTCATTCTCCTTGATGCAACGGCACCCCATATGCAGCCGCTGGTAATGGGTGAGAGTGAAAATGTCACCTCCGCCGTCGTTTTCAACGCAACGGGACGGGATGTGACAGACGTCTTTATTAACGGCAGGCATGTGGTTGATAATCGCAAAATAACCACCGTTGATTTGGACGAAATTATTTCAAAAGTGCAGCAGACCGCAGAAAAACTGTGGATGCACTTAAATAAGTCAACAGAGAAAGGAAATGTCAAATGAAGAAAAGGATTATTGCTGTCGTCCTCGCACTGACTCTCGTGTTCGCCATGGCCCTCACCGGCTGCGGACCCAAAACTCCCGCAAATACCGATGATTCCACCAACACCGATACCCCCACCAATGCTCCCTCTGAGGAAGCCCTCAAGGTTGCAGTTGTTGTTAACCAGAAGTTCGGTGACAAGGGCCCCATGGATGACCTGGCAAGCGGCGTTGACCGCGCAGCAGCCGATTTCGGCGTTACTGTTAAAAAGCTTGAGTCTGCAAGTGCTTCCAACTATGAGGAAGACGTTCGTGCAATGAGCAAGGACTATGACCTCGTTATTACCACCTTCGGCTACATGACCGACGCTACCAAGACTGTTGCTGCCGAGTATCCCGACAACAACTACGCTGCTATCTTCCAGTTCATCAACATGGACGGAACCAGCATCCCCAACATCTGGGACACCGAATTCCACGGTGAGCAGGCATTCTTCATCAACGGCTACATCGCAGGAAAGCTGACCAAGACCGGAACTGTCGGCATGATCGTCGGCGCTGAAGAGCCCACCCCCAACGCAGAGGGCAACGGCTTTATGCAGGGCGTTAAGCTTGCTAACCCCGATGCAAACGTTGAGTTCGCATTTGTTGGCAGCTATGAAGATCCCGCAAAGGCAAAGGAAATTGCAATTGCTATGATTGCAAAGGGCTGCGATATCATCCAGACCGACTCCGGCGCTTCCAATGCAGGCGTTATCGAAGCTTGCAAGGACGCAGGCATCCTCTGCTCCGGCGAAATCACTGACTTTTATGACACCTACGATGGCTTCTTCGGCGTTGTCGGCATCGGCTTCGGCGATACCGCTTACAAGGCAATTGAAGCTTGCGTTAAGGGCGAGTTCCCCGGCGGCGAGCACGGCATCCGTGACCTTTCCAACGGTGGATACTTCCTTGACTGGGCAACCTATGAAAGATTCGCAGAGAACAACGCTGATTTCGGCGAAGCTATGAAGACCGCTATCGAAGAAGCTAAGGCTCTTGAGCAGGACGTTCAGTCCGGCAAGGTCGAGGTTCCCTTCAACACTGATGTTCCCAACTGGGCAAACCACTAAAATAGATATTGTAGTATAAAAATACCGCTGCTATCGCACCGCTTGCGGTGCGATAGCAGGACCTAAATTACAGGAGAACTGAAATGAGCGATAAAATCAATAAGGCATCAGCACCTAAGGCCGCAAACGACGGCGTATATCATCTTCAGCTCAGACCGGGCGATGTCCCCGGATACGTTATCCTTCCCGGCGCACCGGAGAGGACACTTAAAATTGCAAAGGACTGGGAGGATGTTGAGGAAGTCGCATCCTACAGAGAATATAAGACAGTTAGAGGCACATATAAGGGCATGAATATCGCCTGCACTTCCACCGGAATCGGCGGACCGAGCTCCGAAATTTGCCTTCACGAGCTCAACACTCTGGGCGTACATACCTGCATCAGAGTTGGCACCACCGGCTGCATAGTACCGGAGTTTGATCTGGGCGACCTTATTATCCCAGTTGCCTGTGTCCGCAATGACGGTACCTCCGCTACCTATATCAAGCCTGAATACCCCGCATATGCAGACAGCTATGTTGTAATGGCGCTTATCGAAGCATGTGAGAGACTTGGACTTCGCTATGGCCTCGGTCTTGACTATACCGCCGGCTCATTTTATATTGGACAGGGCAGACCCCTCAACGAGGACAAGTCCGGATATTGGCCCAGCTTTGCCGAGCACATAGTTCCCGACCTTGCAACTGCAAAGGTAACCAACATTGAGATGGAAACCTCCGGTCAGTTTGTTGTCGGTAAGCTTCACGGCATGAGAATGGGCGCAGTGCTTTCCGTTATTTCAAACAGAGTTCTGGATAGATGGGGCGATAACGGCGGCGAACAGAAGGCCTGCCTTGCTGCTTCCGAAGCCATGAAGATACTCAAGGAGTGGGACGAAAGCGGCAGAATAAGCCTGAACGCAAAAATGAAAAAGCTGTAAGAGACGCATAAAACGTCTCTGGGCAATGACAGCGAGTATATTTGAGAGTGTGCTTGCTGTCCTTGCTGATATGAAAAAGCCCGCGCGTTGCTCAATCCATCGCACGGGCATAATTTAAGGCGGGGTAGATATATGGCATTAGCGGTTGAAATGTTAAACATAACAAAAACCTTCCCGGGTGTAAAAGCCAATGACAATGTCACCATCAAGGCAGAGGAAGGGGAAATTCTCGGGCTTATCGGCGAAAACGGCGCAGGAAAGTCCACAATGATGAACATGCTGTACGGAATGTTTACTCCGGACAGCGGTACTGTCAAGCTGTTCGGCAAAGAGGTGTCGGTAACGTCGCCCCATGTTGCCATTGGGCTTGGCGTGGGCATGGTGCACCAGCATTTTAAGCTGATGCCCAACCTTACGGTTCTTATGAACATTATTCTCGGCAGCGAACCTGTGAAGGGCGGATTTATAAACGTCAAGGAAGCAGAGAAGAAAATAACTGCCATTATGGAGGAATACAATCTTCCGGTTAACTTAAACGAGAAAATATATCAGCTTTCTGTTGGTGAAAAGCAGAGAGTAGAAATAATAAAGGCGCTGTATCGCGGCGCAAAGGTACTTATTCTTGACGAGCCCACAGCCGTGCTTACGCCCATTGAGACTGAAAAGCTTTTGGACGTTCTTCGCATGCTGAAATCTCAGGGCTGCACCATAATCTTCATTACCCACAAGCTTCGTGAGGTTATGGCAATTACCGATTCTGTTACCGTAATGCGCAAGGGCGTTGTAACCGGCAGCAGAAAAACTGCTGAAACAAATCCAGACGAGCTTTCCGAGCTTATGGTGGGAAGATCAGTTGATCTTAACGTTAAGCGTGAGGAGTTCAAGCCCGGCGAGGACGTTTTGCACATCTGCGGCGTTCGCGCTATAAACCAGCGTGGACTTCCGGCGCTTCGCGGTGTTGACATGCACGTCAGAGCGGGAGAAATCGTGGGAATTGCCGGCGTTGAAGGCAACGGACAAACTGAGCTTATCGAGGTTGTTTCCGGCATGATTAAGCCCACCGCAGGACAGGTTTTCTTCAAGGGTAAGGACATTACAAATCAAACGGTGAGACAAAGAAGAACCGAGGGCATGTCCCACATTCCTGAGGATCGTCTTAAGATGGGTGTTGCAGCCTCCTGCACCATAAGGGACAACCTTATTTTAAACAGATACTATCAAAAGCCCTACTCCAAAGGCGGTGTGCTTAACAATAAGCTTCTTGAAAACTTCTCGGAAAAGCTGTGCAAGGACTTTGAGGTAATGACCCCAGACAGCTCCTATGCCATTCAGACCCTTTCCGGCGGCAACATGCAAAAGGTGGTCGTAGCCAGAGAGATGGAAACAAACCCCGAGCTTCTTATTGCCGCACAACCCACCAGAGGTGTTGATATAGGCGCAATTGAATCCATTTATAAAAAGCTCATTGCCGAGCGAGACAAGGGTAAGGCAATCCTTTTGATAAGCGCAGAGCTTGATGAGATACTTGCGCTTGCAGACAGAATTTACGTTATGTATGAGGGCGAGATAATGGCGGAGCTTCCCAAGAGCGAGGCAGACGAGAAAAAGATTGCCGTTTACATGACAGGTGCAAAGAAACAGGGGGCGCAAAACGATGATTAAGAAAACTAAAACAGCCGCCGCTTCTTTCGTGAAGCAGATTGGCTTAATTGTTATTGCACTGGCCTTTGCCACCATTTTCCTTGCAGTGTCGGGCTATGAACCGCTGGCAGTTGTGAATGGTATTATCGACAGTATTTCTTCGGATTTAGGTGGAACCATCCGCTGGGCAACACCGCTTATCCTTGCGGGTCTTGCAATTTGCGTTACATACAAGGCAGAGGTTTTTAACCTCGGTGTTGACGGTCAGCTTTGCATGGGTGCAGCAGCAGGAACTGCAGTGGCTCTTTTGATTCCGGAAACCATGAGCAGTGGAATTGCCATTCCCATTGTTATTGTGGCTGCAATGATAGGCGGCGCGCTGTATGCGCTTATTCCCGCAGTGCTGAAGGTCTATACCGGCACAAACGAGGTTGTTTCAACCCTTCTTTTTAACTTTATCGCAACCTTGTTCTTAGAGTTCTTGGTGACTGGTCCTCTCATGGACAAGACCTCCGGCATTAACCTTAACGCAAGCGCCATGCTGCCTGAAAACACATGGCTGCCCAGACTTGCCTACTTTAATCCTTCCTCGGCGAATGTGGGCTTTTACATTGCCATAGCCCTTGTGGCCCTGATGTCCTTTATTTTCTATAAAACAAGCATGGGCCATGAAATAAAGATGGTGGGTGCAAACCCTGTTTTGGCAAGATATGTTGGCATGAAGCCTGAAAAAAACATTTTCCAGGTCATGGCCATAAGCGGAGCAATTGCTGGTCTTATCGGGGCAATCGAAGTTCTTGCCGTTCAGCACAGACTGCTTGCGGCCTTCAACCCCGGCTTCGGCTTTGACGGTATCGTTGTTTCACTGCTTGCAAACAACAACCCAATAGGCGTTTTGTTCTCAGGCTTCTTCTTTGGTGCCCTGCGTAACGGCGGCATAAATATGGAGAGAGTCACAGACGTTCCCTCGGCAGTTACAAAGATCGTAATGGCAATAATCATTATTATTGTTGCAGCTAACTTCGCGATGCCGAAAATCAAGGCGTATATAAGCGCCAAGAAAAACAGTAAGAAAATAACCGCAGCAAAGGAGGGCGAATAAGATGGATATAAACAGCATTACAGACATCCTTTCGTCCATGATAAGAATTGCCACTCCCTTGACCCTTATGGCCTTGGGCGGACTTCTTTGCCAGAAGGCGGGCGTATTCAACATTGCACTTGAAGGATTTTCTCTTATCGGCGCCTTTGCAGGAATTGCATTCGTTCAGGTTACCGGTGGCAATGTTTACATGGGTATGCTGGGCGCAATAATCTGCGGTATGCTTTTTAGCTGCATTTATGCGCTGTTTGTCACAAGATTCAAGGCAAACTACATAATTGCCAGTATCGCAATGAATATGATGGGACTTGGCCTTACCTCCTTCCTTTTGAGAACCCTGTTTCAGGTTCAAGGACGGCTTGCCCCCGACGTTATCAATAAGCTAAACCCAATTGATATACCTCTTTTGAAAAATATACCTATTTTAAGCAGTCTGAGTGGACAAAGTATTGTAACTTATGTTACCATATTATTGGTAGTAATTGTATATATAGTACTTTTCAAAACGAAGGCAGGTCTTTCCATCTGCGCAGTAGGCGAGTCTGAGGATGCCGCCACCACCGCAGGTATAAAGCCCAACAAAGTAAGATGGAAGGTAATCCTTATCTCCGGCGCACTGTGCGGACTTGCGGGTGCATACCTTTCCACGGTTATAGTATCCCAGTTCTCCGAAAATATGGTGGCAGGCCGCGGTTTCAACGCCTTTACGGCCTTTGCCTTTGGTAATGCCCATCCCATTTGGACGACGCTTGTAACACTTCTCTTCGGTATTGCCGAAGCAATCGGTATCCGCATTGAGCTGGCAGGCATGAATATATCTCCGTCCATTATAAAAATGTTCCCCTACGTTCTTGCAATCATCGCCCTCACGGTAAGCTCTTACACCAACAAGCTAAAGCTAAGCGGAGCGGTGGGAAGAAAGAGAAAGGAAAAAGCGAA
>CAZJYY010000043.1:0-9004 GCA_964550315.1 uncultured Oscillospiraceae bacterium
CCACCTTGCCAAGGTGGAGGTAGCGAGTTCGAATCTCGTTGCCCGCTCCAAAAAAAAGAAGGCAAAAAAGATTTCATCTTTTTTGCCTTCTTTTTTTATTCTCAAACAATACTATACTATGCGCCAAGCGTGTCTAATTAACCAAATGCTGAAACCATGGGAACAGCATGTTTGTTGGGCTCGCTTTTTTATCATAAGCACGGCGGCAAGCTTGGGTGCTTTGGATGCGACAGCTGCACACCTGCTCCAAAATCCCGGAGATTTTTCGGCTGCTCTCACACCATTTTCTCCTGCTTTATCTTTTTATCAATCACATGGCGTGAGGAAAGCTCCTTCAAAATATCCTCGTTGGAAATCCCCTGCTCCACCATCATCACCATCACATGATACACAAGATCGGAAATCTCATAAATAGTCTCTTTTTTATCTGCACCCTTGGCTGCGATAATCACCTCTGTGCACTCCTCGCCAATCTTTTTCAGCATCTTATCAATGCCCTTTTCAAAAAGATAGCTTGTGTAGCTGCCCTCCTTAGGCTCGCTTTTGCGCCCTTCAATTAGCTCATAAAGGCCCTCTAGGGAAAAATCCTTCAGGGACTGGCTTTCCCAGAGTCTATTTTCAAAGCAGCTTTCCGTTCCAAAGTGGCAGGCGGGGCCGGCCTTTTTAACCTGTATCACAAGGGCGTCAAAATCACAATCGGCAGTAATGTCCACAATTTCCTGCACATTACCACTGGTTTCCCCTTTGCGCCAAAGCTTCTGCCGTGAGCGTGACCAAAAGCAGGTGCGACCCTCACTCATGGATATTTCAAGGCTTTCCCTGTTCATATATGCGAGGGTAAGCACTCTTTTGCTCAGATAATCCACAACCACAGCGGGAATAAGCCCCCTGTCGTCAAATTTAAGCTTCTCAATGCTAAGCATGGCTTTCCTCCAAATTACATTCTTGCGGGGATACCGCAATCCAAAAGCCTTTTTTTCAGCTCCGGGATTTTCACCTGTCCAAAGTGGAAAATGGACGCTGCCAAACCGGCGTCCACCTTTGGAATCACCTTAAAAAGGGTCACAAAATCCTCCGTACAGCCAGCCCCTCCCGAGGCGATAACAGGCACAGAAACCATCTCACATACCGCTTGAAGCATCTCAAGGTCAAATCCCCTTTTTACTCCGTCAGTGTCAATGCTGTTGAGCACGATTTCCCCTGCACCACGCTCTACTCCGCTGCGAATCCATTCAATTGCATCAATGCCCGTGCATTCCCGCCCGCCCTTTGCAAAAAGGGTAAAGCGTCCGTCAACCCGCTTAACGTCTGCCGAAAGCACAACGCACTGGCTACCGTATTTCTTTGCCGCAGCACTAATAAGCCGAGGGTCACGAATTGCACCGGAATTTACGCTTACCTTGTCCGCCCCGCATTTTAATACACGGTCAAAGTCCTCAATGCTGTTTATTCCGCCCCCCACGGTAAGGGGAATGAAAATCTGCTCCGCCACACTCTTAAGAATGTCTGTGAACAGTCCCCGCCCCTCGCTGGAGGCGGTGATGTCGTAAAACACCAGCTCGTCAGCCCCCGAATCACTGTAAATCCGAGCTAATTCCACTGGGGATGCCACATCGGAAAGACCTTCAAAATTAATGCCCTTAACAACCCGTCCATCTCGAACGTCAAGGCAGGGAATAATCCTTTTTGTTACCATTTTTCTGTCCCCTTCATTAGCGCCACCGCCTGTGCAAGGTCTATGCTGCCCGCATACAGCGATTTTCCCAGTATCGCTCCCGCAACGCCGGTCTTTTCCAGGCTTTGCAGATCCTCCATCACCGTCACCCCGCCTGAGGCGATAATGTCCATGGTGAATCTATTTTTCAGCCCGCTGTACATCTCTAAATTAACCCCTTCCATTGCACCGTCCTTGGAAATGTCGGTACATATCAGAGTTTTTACACCCAACTCCTGGCAGCGGGTGCAAAAGTCGTAAAACCCAAGCTCGCTCTTTTGCGTCCATCCGTTAACTGCCACAAAGCCGTCCTTAATATCAGCGCCCACGGCGATTTTGTCCCCGTATTTTTTAAGCGCACACTTCAAAAAATCAGTGTCTGTAACCGCAGCCGTTCCGATAATAACACGCATTACTCCCGCTGAAATATAGCGCTCCACTGCTTCCATGCTGCGAATTCCCCCGCCGACCTCCACTAAAAGTCCGCTTTCTTTTATAATTCTCCCTATCAACTCAAAGTTGGGCGTTTGCCCATCCTTTGCACCGTCCAAATCTACCAAATGAAGATACTCTGCCCCCGCAGCCTTAAAGCCTTGTGCAATGGCAACGGGGTCGTCGCCGTAAACGGTCATCTTTTCATAATCACCCCGAAGCAGGCGAACCGCCCTTCCTTCTCTTATGTCGATAGCGGGAAAAAGCTTCATAATATCTCCTTCAGACAATTTTTATTTATGATATAGCTTAATTCTCTATTTACTTCCATTTTGTCCTACATTTCGCAGAAGGCCTTCAAAATTCCAAGTCCCACACTCCCGCTTTTCTCGGGGTGAAACTGCATGCCGAATATGTTCTTTTGCCCAACTGCAGCAGTCAAATCTCCGCCATATTCTGCAGTTGCAAGAACACTTTGTCCGCAGTCAACCGCAGCAAAGGAATGGACAAAGTATACGTAGTCCCCCGAATTTATGTACTTAAATATTGGTGAGCTTTTGCCTGCATCGCTAAAATCGAGTGCGTTCCAGCCAATGTGCGGCACCTTTAGCCCGGGGCGTATCATGGGTGCAATGGGTACTATCCTCCCCGGCAAAAGCCCAAGGCCCTCCGTCTCACAGAATTCAAAGCTTCTCTCAAAAAGAAGCTGCATACCAAGGCACACACCCATAAGCGGTTTACCCTCCTCCGCCTGCTGGCATAAAAGCTTATCAAGTCCGCTTTCCTTAAGCTTTGCCATTGCGTCACCAAAGGCGCCTACCCCCGGAAGTATTATTCTTTCAGCACGGCAAATAGCTTTTCTATCACCGCTTACCTCCGCAGCAATCCCAAGGCTTGCAAGGGAGCTTTTCAGGGAAAAAAGATTCCCCACCCCGTAATCAACAATAACTGTCATCAAAGCTCTCCCTTTGTTGAGGGTACTGCACCCAAAAGCTTGGGTTCAACGGCGCAGGCTCTGCTCATTGCCCGCCCGAAGGCCTTAAACATCCCTTCAATGATGTGGTGAGAGTTTTCCCCCGCAAGCTGCCTTATATGAAGGGTAACCCCCGCCGTACGCACAAAACCCAAGAAGAATTCCTTCACAAGCTCCGTATCAAAATTCCCAACCTTTTGTGTGGGAATAGCACTCTCAAAGCCCAAATACGGGCGGCCGGAAATATCTACGGCGCACAGGATAAGTGCCTCGTCCATGGGAAGAATAATGTCCCCATAGCGGCAAATTCCGCCCTTATCTCCCAATGCCTCCCGAAATGCCGTCCCCAGACAAATTCCAATGTCCTCCGTGCTGTGGTGATAATCCACATGAGTATCCCCCACGCATGAAATCTTAAGCCCGAAACCACCATGATACGCAAAAAGCGTAAGCATATGGTCAAGAAACCCGCAGCCGGTATTAATGGCCGCCTCGCCCCCCTCAAGGCTAAGGGCAAGACTTATGTCGGTTTCCTTTGTTGTACGTTTAAGTTCATAGCTTCTCATATATTTCTCCTTCGTTCCAAATCGACAAGTCGCTGTCCTATGCCCCGATTTCCTTAAGCACTGAGATAAGCGTCTCCATCTGACTGCGTGTGCCCACGGTAATGCGCACGAAATCCTCAACACGGGGTACGCCAAAGTGGCGCACCAGAATTCCCCGCGCCTTTAAACCTTGGTAAAGCTCCTCGCCGCCTATTTTGCTGCTTTTTGCAAAGACAAAATTTGCTTTTGAGTCGGTGCAGAGGAAGCCCAGCTCCTCCAGCTTTTTTACAGTATACTCTCTGTTTAGGATAATTTTATCGCAGTTATTATTATAATACTCGAATTCCTGCAATGCTTTGCAGCCTGTCGTCTGAGTAAGCCTGTTTACATTGTACGGATTTGTACTATAACGAAGCTTCTCCAAGTCTCCGATAAGCTGGGCATTTCCCACAGCAAAGCCCAGTCTTGCCCCTGCAAGACTGCGTGATTTTGAAAAGGTCTGCACCACTAGCAGGTTTGGGTATTTTCTCGTAAGCGGTATGGCACTCTCCCCACCGAAGTCTATATATGCCTCGTCAATTATGATCACATTTTCTGCATTGGACATTACAATTTTTTCTATCCCTTCAAGGTCCAAAAAAAGACCGGTGGGGGCGTTGGGATTGGCAATAACCACTGTTTTTCCCAAGCCGCAATAATCCTCCGCTGCAATAGAAAAATCCTCACAAAGGGGAATTTCACGAGTCTCAAGGCCGTACAAATTCGCAAAAACACTGTAAAAGCCATAGCTTATGTCCGGATACGCAACGCCCGTCTCTCCGTCGCAAAAGCCCATAAACGCAAAATTCAAAATCTCGTCGGAGCCGTTCCCCACTGTGATATTTTCCGGCTGTACATTATAATAAGCTGCCAGTGCACGCCGCAGCTCGCCGCATTGAGGGTCACTATAAAGCCTTAAATCCTCCATCTCACGGCTGCTTACTGCCCCAATCACCCCCGGCGACGGCGGAAACGGCGACTCGTTGGTGTTGAGCTTTATGTATTGTGTGTCTCGGGGCTGTTCACCAGGCACATAGGCCGAAAGTCCGCAAAATCTGCTGCTTAAAAATTTGCTCATTTTATCATCTCTTTTTGTCTAATGGTTGCACTTTTTGCGTGGGCGGAAAGCCCCTCTTTCTCCGCAAAGTATGCAATTTTCTCCCCAACGGCGTTAAGGGCCTCACGGGTATAGTACATGTATGAAGAGGTTTTCACAAAGTCGTCCACCGACAGCGGGCTTTGAAAACGAGCCCGTCCCCCCGTGGGAAGCGTGTGGTTTGTGCCGGCGAAATAATCCCCCAAAGGCTCGGGGCAATCTCTTCCCAGGAAAATTGACCCTGCATTTATTATCCTGTCAAGATAATTAAACGGTTCCTCCACGCAAAGCTCAAGATGTTCCGGTGCAATGGCATTGGCAATGTCTATGGCCTCGTCTATGGTTTTGCAAATGATTATTTTGCCGTTTGCGTCAATTGACGCTCGGGCAATCTCCCGCCTGGGCAGTTTTTCAAGCTGACGCTCCAGCTCCTGCGCAACAGCTTCCCCCAGCTCCCTTGAGGTGGTCACCAGCACGGCACTGGCAAGCTTGTCATGCTCCGCCTGGGACAAAAGGTCTGCTGCCAAAATCACTGCTTCGGATTTTTCGTCGGCAATGCAAAGTATTTCGCTGGGACCGGCTATCATGTCAATGTCCGCCGCTCCATACACCTGCCGCTTGGCCTCCGCCACGAAAACATTTCCCGGTCCCACAATTTTGTCCACCCGTGGCACGCTTTGAGTCCCGTAGGCAAGGGCGGCAACCGCTTGGGCTCCGCCGACCTTAAAAATGCGGTCAACCCCCGCAATTTCCGCAGCCGCAATAATGTCGGGGCTCACCCCACCATTTTTATCAGGGGGCGTGGTCATTATTATTTCCTTCACGCCGGCAATTTTTGCCGGAATGCAGTTCATCAGCACGGTGGAAGGGTAGCTTGCCGTTCCGCCGGGGATATAAAGCCCCACCCGTTCAAGGGGGAGGACTCGTCTGCCTAAAATAACGCCCTCCTTCTCCCGAATTTCATAGCCCGCCTTCACCTGACGGCTGTGGTAAAGCCGTATATTTTCCGCTGCCTCCTCAAGTATCTCAACAAATTCCCGCTCGGCGGCTGAAAGTGCAGCCTTTCTCTCCTGAGGGCTTACCTCCAGCGAGGAAAGACTAACACAGTCAAACCGTTTACTGTATTCAAAAAGAGCGCTGTCACCGTTTTTCCGAACCTCGGAAATAATGTCGCTTACAGGCTTTGATACGTCGGGAAGCTCCTCATTTCTGCAAAAAATATCTTTATCCGATATTTTATTAGCATCAATTATCTTAATCACAGGATTTAACCTCACTATCTTCTTCTATTCGCCGCCGCATTTTTTCGCACATTTCCTCAATTCTCTGTGTTTTAAAGCGAAAGGCAGCCTTATTTACAATTAACCTTGCGCTGATATCAACGATTTTCTCCAGTACCTGCAAATTATTTTCCCGGAGTGTTTTTCCCGTTTCAACAATATCCACGATAACGTCTGAAAGCTCCACAATTGGCGCAAGCTCGATGGAGCCGTTAAGCTTGATAATGTCGATTTCACGACTTTGCTCCGCAAAATACTTTTTGGCTATATTGGGAAATTTTGTTGCCACCCTAAGTGTCCTGTGGGTATTTTGCAGTGCGCCCTTCTTTCCGGCGACTGCCATGCTGCATTTCCCGAAGCCCAAATCCAGAATTTCATATACATCCGGGGTGTGCTCCAAAAGAATGTCCAGTCCGGCAATTCCCACGTCTGCCGCCCCTCTTTCAACATAAATGGCAACGTCCGAGGGCTTTGCCCAAAAATACCGAACACCATTTTCGGGATTCTCAAAGATAAGCCTGCGGCTGTTCTCCTTGATTTCACGGCAGCCATAGCCAACACCTTCCAAAAGCTCATACACGCTTTCCCCAAGCCTGCCCTTGGGTAGGGCAACGCTAATCATTTGCTTCAATCTCCTCAAGCCTCCCGTCCACAAGCCTCAAAAGCTTTCCGTAACGAAGCTTCTCCGGCATCTCCCGCTGAACCCGAACCCGCAGTCCCTGCTGTCTAAGCTTCCTTGCCGTGGCATTTATCAGTGCAAAATCTCCGGCATCGTCATACAGAAAAACAATATCTGCGTCTTTTCTTACATCTTCCCCATCCTCGTGCTCCAACTGGTCCAAATATACCGCAAAGCCCAGAGCACTCGCCTTTTTACCCAGCTTCTCCATAAGCCTGTCGTAGCGTCCGCCGGAAAGAACAATCCCCGGAACACCCTCAATATAGCCCTGAAAAATAAGGCCGTTGTAGTAAGCAAGGTCACTTACAAGGGAAAAATCCACCCGCAGGCACCTGCCCTGCTTATCCTGTTCAAGAAGCTTTGCAATCTCTTTAAGCTGCACAAGTGCGCTGTGCATTTTTTCGTTTTTCACAAGGTTCTGCGCCCTTTCAAGGGTTTCACTCACCCCGCCGTAAAGGCTCGTAAGGGCAACAAGGGCCTCCCGCTTTTCCTCCGCCACACCATGAGCCTTGCAAAGCCGCTCCAGCTCGTGGGCATTTCTGTGGCTAATGTAGGAAAGCACCTTCGTTTCAACGGAAAATGGCAGAGCGCAATATTCAAGAAGCCCCGAAAGGAACCCCAAATCCGAAAGTACCATAACATACTCCTCGGACAGGCGTGCAAGGCTTTCGCTCGCCATCCCCAGCACCTCGCATTGGGAAAAAAGGTCCAGACCGCCAATATATTCAAGGCCAAGCTGCATTATCTCCTTATACTCCCGTGAGCCTCGGGGTGCCCGGTAAACGTTCTCGTTGTAATACACCTTAATGGGCTCGGAAATATCCGAGGGTGCGTTCTTTGCAATTGAAAGCGTGACGTCGGGCTTTAGCGCCATAAGCTTTCCGGAAAGGTCTGTAAAGGTAATTACATGCTGACTGGGCAAAAAGCTTTTATTTTCAATGTAAAGCTCATATTCCTCGAACTTGCTTATCTTATAGCGCTTGTAGCCAAAGCTTTCATATAGCTCCCGAAGAAGAAATATCGCCCTTTCCTCCCGTCTCAGCTCCCAATTTATTGTATTCACAGCCGGCACCCCCAATAATGCGTGTAAGTGCGGTAAAGCTCCGCACTTACAGTATAATATGGGACAAAATTTAAGTCAACACTTTAATTGACTAATTTATTATCTAATTAGTGTGTTATGATTTTGCTTCTTTTGTACATATTACCAAAGGCCCGCTCAGCTCTCCCTAATTAAGTTTACATAATAACTTTTGCAGTATTTTTTTCTCCCTCCAGCTCAGCGCCAATCCTAAAGGAAACGCATATTGATTATTCATATTCGGCACAGACCTTCATATATATTCTATAGTATCATACATTTTGGAGGTCTTATGGAATACGAGCTTTCAGGGAGCTATCCCATTTATAGGGACAACAGTGTTGTTGGCACTCTTACAGTGGAGACAGAAGGACTTTACACACATTTCAAAGCTCAGTGTGAGCCCTACGACGGTCTTTTAAGGCTTTATATTCTTGACAGGGAAATGGTGGGCTGTCTGGGACTTATGGAGCCTTCTGATGGCAAGCTAAGGCTTCGACGTCAGCTTACGCGGAATTCCCTCCGTGGTTTTCCCTGCTCTATCATGCGTGCCGAGCTAAACGATGGTGCATCTCAGATAACGCCAATCTCCCCACCTGTTGAGATAATACCCGTAGATTCCGATGATTTGTCCCCACAACTTGAGGAAACTGCAGGGATATACGAGGAATCCGTACCACAAGAGCAAAACATTCCTCCTCCCGCAATGACGTATGATGCCCTCAACAGCGGGTTCGAAGTACTCAAAAATTGTGAAGATACAAATTCACAAGCCACCGGCATCGCCCTATTACCGACTGAGCTGCCACCAAATACACCGGTTGAACTACCGCAAAATACACCCGCGGACCTACCAGACGCCTCTTCCCTACCGTGGCTTCCCTGCGCATGCCCCTGCTCCCTTTTTTCCGGCTTGGAGGAAAAGCGGCTATTCGGCAGGGTTCGGGGCGCTCTGCAGCTAAAATCAGGTGCCGCAACGCTAATTGCCGTACCGGAGGATCAGCAATACATTTTCCCACGGCGCAGCCCTGTTGTTTTTTTTGAAAAGCTAAAAATATTTGATGAAAACTTTTTGATTTGCAGCGTTGAAAACGGAAAATCCAAAAATTGATTCGGAGCGTCTGATATCAGGCGCTCCGAATAATATTGTCTCTCCGAGAAATAC
>CAZJYY010000043.1:9104-18479 GCA_964550315.1 uncultured Oscillospiraceae bacterium
ATTCGGAGCGTCTGATATCAGGCGCTCCGAATAATATTGTCTCTCCGAGAAATACTACTTGCGAGCGGAAAATCACGGAAAACCGTGCGCCACAACAAACGAAGGAGGAAAACCAATGGCAAATTTAACATCAAAGGAATTGATGGCTCTTCAGGAGCAGCTTGGAACAGAGGAAGCCCTTGTAAAAAAATATGAGGCTTTGGCATGCCTATGTAATGATCAAAAGATTAGCCAGGACCTTAATAACTTTGCAAATAAGCACCGTGCACACTATAACACCCTTGTATCATTCTTACAGTAGGAGGAAAAATCATGAAAAATCCGGAACAGTGCGCTCAGATAATGACAGAAAAAGAGATTCTTACAGACTGCCTTAGCAGCCAGAAATTTGTTACCGGCAACTACAACATTTGGGCGGGTGAATGCGTAAACGAGCAGCTTCGCAGCACCTTTTTAAACATTCTTGATGATGAGCACCGCATTCAAGCGGACATTTTCAACGACATGAGCGCCAACGGCTGGTATGCCACACAGCCAGCCGACCAGCAAAAGCTTCAGCAGGCAAAGCAGCAGTATTCACAGCAGCCGTAACTTCGCCTTTTATCGCATAATATCCATGCTTTAGCTATAAAAAAATAGTCTGCAGCCAATTGCTGCAGACTATTTTTTTAATTTCCCACTAACCCAGCTTATAGGTTCCGCGGACAAGAAGTGTGGCACCGGCGCTTCCGGCCTTAACGCCTTCTCCGTTTGTCCCCACCATGCAAAGATGGTTTTTCTCAATGGCGGAGGCGTTGGAAACGCTGCTGCCGGACGTTACGTCGGAAAGTCCCGAGGCGGCATTTGCTGATGCGCTTCCGCTTCTAAGGATAATTTCGCAGCCCGCATCCCCTATAAGGCTTGCGCCCGCCTTCAGGGTAACAACGCCGTAATTGCCTGTTACCGTGGATTTAACGCTTTCGATTCTCTGCTCCAGCTCCTGCGATTTTGTGCTTAGCTGGGACTCAAACTGAGCCTGAAGCTTAGGTGTCAAAACGTCATCAAGGTAGCTTTTCGCCACCAGCGGGTCGGACTGTGTGCCGAAGTTGGAAGCGGCATAAACACCCACCCCCACACCAAGGGCAAGAATAAGCACGGCAGAAAGCATGGTTATCACTGTTTTTTTCTTCATCTTATGTATCCTCCAGATATTCAATTCCACGGGGGCCGGTAAAAGTCGGCCCCCTGGGCCGAGGGCAGCTATCCGTCCAGTCCGAAGCTCACAACGATGGCGTTATCCACCTCGTTCATCTGCGGCTCCGTCAAAGAACCCATCCGCTCACGCAGGCGGGATTTGTCGATGGTGCGTATCTGCTCCAGCAGGATGACGCTGTCGCGGCTTAAGCCGCAGCTTTGTCCCGAAAGCTCGATATGGGTGGGAAGCCTGGCCTTACCAACCTGGGAGGTAATTGCCGCGGCAATAACCGTTGGACTGTGTTTATTTCCCATATCGTTCTGTACGATGAGCACGGGGCGCATACCGCCCTGCTCGCTGCCGACCACGGGACTTAGGTCGGCATAGAAGATGTCACCGCGTTTGACTGTGCTCACTTCGTTTCACGCTCCGATGATGTATTGCCCGCTACATATTATGCAGCAGCCTACTGTCATTGTTTCTCATCAGAGCATAGTTTATACATTGTGCAGTGGTATTTTAAAACAAAAATTACTTAACATAAAGCCTTGGTATGCGTCCTGTGAAGCCGCAAAAAATTTCGTAGCTTATTGTGCCTGCTTTTTCGGCAACCTCGTTGGCGGATATGGTGTTTTCTCCGTCCTCTCCGATAATCGTTGCCACGTCCCCCGGCTTTACCTCAGGAAGCTCCGTAACGTCAACCATGCACATATCCATGCATATTCTGCCGATTTGCCGGCAGCGAACACCGTTTATAAGCACCTCCAGCTTGCCCGAAAGCACCCTATGCAGCCCGTCACCGTAGCCAATGGGCAAAACAGCTACTTTCATAGGTTTATCTGCCTTAAAGGTGCAGCCGTAGCCAACGCAGTCCCCCGACTCTATGCTGTGAACATCCGCAATGCGGCAGCGAAGAGAGAGCACCGGCGTAAACTTAAGCCCGCTTTTTCCCAAATCAGGATATGTGCCGAAAAGTGCAATCCCAGGACGCACCATGTCAAGATAGGTTTCAGGGTAATTCACAAATGCCCCGCTGTTGGCGCAGTGCTTTATTCTAAAGCTAAGTCCGGTTTCCCTCTCTGCTTTTTCCACCGACTGCATAAAGCATTCAAACTGCCGCCTTGTGTATTCGCCGCCCTCCGGTTCATCTGAAACAGCAAAGTGGGTAAACACCCCTTCCGTTTCAAGCCCCGGAAGCCGCATGGCTTTGCAAAGGGAAGAAATGTCGCCCTTCTTAACGTCAAATCCGGTGCGTCCCATGCCCGTTTCCAGCTTGAAATGTACCTTCAGGGTTTCGCCGCTATCCGCCATTACCTTGGAGTATTGCTCCGCTGCAAAAAGCGAGCCAACCGTCTGCGTTGCCCCGGCCTTTGCCACACGGAGGATATACTGCGCAGGAGTATATCCTAAAATCAAAATGGGCAGCTTTACTCCTCCTATGCGAAGCCCCTCGGCCTCGTCCAGACAGGCCACCGCAAGATAGTCTGCACCAAACTGCTCAAGAAGCTTTGCCACCGGCACAAGACCGTGACCATAGGCATCCGCCTTCACAAGACCCATAAATTTGCAGCCCGCCGGCAGTTTGGCACGCATGGCGAAAAAGTTTTCCCGAAGTGCGCTCTCGCTTACCTCTGCCCAGGCTCTTTTATCTGTGTCTATCATTATGTCAACCTCTTTAGTGTGTATCCGTAACCAAAATTTTAATAACTACAATGCCGTTCTCGGCAATTGCACCCCCCACAAGCGCTCCTGATACAGCCTCGGTTAAAAGCGTCATTCGAAGGCCGTCGGAAAGCTCCAGCTCAGCGGCAAGGTATTGTGTTTCCCCCTGCTGCTCTCTGCTGATGCCCTCAAGATGACCCTTTTCAATGAAGTCCATCATGAGCGGAAGCGCCGTCATGGGAGAAACCTTCTCATTTAGTGCGCCGCCTGTTTCAAGTATGGCTCCGTTAAAGCTCATGCTCTCACCCTTGTCATCCATCTGGGCACTAACCTCGGCAATAAGCTCCGGCTCAAGAACACGAACAGTCTCGCTCTGGGCATCTTTAGTATATAAAAGTGTGTATTTGCAATACTTTTGAGCCACAAGGCTCTCAATCTCCGCAGTTATTTCGTGGCTTTCCTGCAAAAGAAATTCGCTGCGGTGCTTTTCAAATTTTTCCTCGTCACCTGCGCTGCCGCTGCAGCCTGCGGTGATAAAAAGGCTTATCGTAAGTGCAAGCAAAACTGCCTGCCTCATCTTTCACCTCGTCATAGCTTTCATAGTTTCGGGTATCGCTTCTATAATGTCCGTTGGAAGCATGGAGTATTCCCCAAGCCTTTGGGCGCATATGTCTCCGCTATGGGCGTGGATAACGCAGGCGGTCACAACAGCTTCCTTTGCCGGCATTTGACCTAAAAGTGCGCCGATTATGCCCGTTAGCACATCCCCGCTTCCACCCTTTGCCATACCGGGATTGCCGCAGTTAATTATGTAAACTTCTCCATCGGGGAAGGCACAAATTGTACGATGTCCCTTCAATACAAGAATACAGTTGCGGCTTTGGGCGAAGCTTTTTGCGTCGGAAATTCTATCCCCGCTAAGGGTACCTCCAAGACGGAAAAATTCTCTTTCGTGGGGCGTAAGCACCGGTGGCTTCTGGGCTGATTTTATAAGCTCTTCATCCTTGCCGAGGGCAAAAAGCCCGTCGGCGTCGATAACCATCCGCTTGGGACAGCTTCTTATAAGGGAGCGCACAAGCGCAACCGTTTCCTTGCTCCTGCCAAGACCGCAGCCCACAGCGCAAACATCCGCTGATGTAAGCCTGCTTAATATGTCCGGCAAAGCCGAAATGTCCATCCCGCCATCGCTTTCCGATAGCGGAAACGGCATCGGCTCCATTAGTCTTGCTGCTGTTATCTCATAAGTGGACTTGGGCACACCTAAATAAATAAGCCCTGCACCTGCTCTTGCTGCCGCCACTGCGCACATTGCCGGAGCGCCGGTATAGCCCACACTTCCGCCGAGAATAAGAAGCTTCCCAAAGCTTCCCTTGTGGCTGACCCTTGGTCTTTGGGGAAGGGATACATCCCTTTCGTCCACGGAAAAAATCCTTGTTGCAGCCTCGTCCCTTATTTCCTTTGGTATACCGATGTCCGCCACCAAAAGCTTCCCGCAGCAGGCGCAGCCCGGCTCAACAAAATGCCCTGGCTTTGCCATGGTGAAGGTGACTGTAACCGTAGCGTGAACCGCATCCCCAAGAATTTGTCCGGTGTCCGCCGCAACTCCGCTGGGAATATCCGCCGATACCACCGGCACGCCGGAGGAGTTAATTAATCGCACAGCCGCCAGCGCCCCGCCTGACAGTTCTCTTTTAAGACCTATGCCGAAAATTGCGTCCACAATAACGTCAGCGTTGAATGAAAGTGCCTGCTGCTCCCCATCTCCCGGGGAAAAGTCAATAAGCCTGCCCCCCAATTCCTCAAGACGGCTCTGCATTTCGGCGGCATCACGAGTCATTTTATCCCGCTTGCCCACTAAAAAGCAGTGAACGTTCATGCCACGCCGCAAAAGATATGAGGCGGCGGCAATACCGTCACCCCCGTTGTTTCCGCTGCCGCAGAAGACCACGGCGTTTTTGCCGCCTTTGGCAAGATCAAAGGCAGCATCTGAAACAGCCCTGGCTGCGTTTGTCATCAGTAGAGTGGATGGAATGCCCAAAACATTGATAGCTCTTTCATCCGCATCTTTCATAGCTTTGGAATTTGTAGTGTGCATTGGTATTCCCCTTTGCAAATTGCTTGTTCACTCTACAATATGATTATTATAAGCTAATCATGAAAAATAGTCAATTTTATTCTTGCTTCCTTGTGCGAAATGTGGTAGATTGGACGATGTAGATATAAGCGTTGACGGGGAAAATAGTCTCCCTCTTCCGCTAAAGAGAAGGGCTGCCACCGGCTGAAAGCACCCTGCGGAAAGAAGATTTAGTTCGCCCCTGAGCACCCGGCCAATCACCGGCGGCTCCGCACCGTTATTTGTGGAAAGAGAGCGGCGCTTTTTTGCGCCGAATTCGGGTGGTACCGCGGAAGTGTGTCTTTCGTCCCTTTGGGCGAAGGGCTATTTTTTTGCACTTAATTATAAAACAAATTTTAGCATAAGAGGAGCATTAGAAATGAAAAAGCTATTGCAGGAAATGAAGGACGCCTCCTTGTCCGCCATTCAAGGGGCAGATAGTATTGACGTTCTTGAAAATCTAAGGGTCAAATATTTAGGAAAAAAGGGCGAATTAACCGCCATCCTAAAGCAAATGGGAAAGCTCTCGACAGAGGAGCGCCCTGTTATAGGCCAGCTTGCCAATGATGTGCGTGAAGCCGTAACCGAGGCCATTGACAGCCAGCGTGAAGCCTTGGCTGAAAAGCTTTTGGAGTTGCGTCTTTCCCGGGAAACCATTGACGTTACCATGCCCGGAAAGTCCGTTGTTATCGGCAAAAAGCACCCCATGAACACTGTTTTGGACGAGGTAAAGGACATTTGTGTCGGAATGGGCTTCACCGTTGTGGAGGGTCCCGAGGTGGAGCTTTCCGTCTATAACTTTGACAAGCTAAACACCTCCGAGGGTCATCCCGCCCGTGACAGGCAGGATACCTTCTACTTTACCGATGACGACAGCGTGCTGCTTCGTACCCAGACCTCACCGGTTCAAATCCACGTAATGGAAACCCAAAGCCTGCCCATCCGAGTTGTATCCCCCGGGCGCGTCTACAGAAAGGATGAGGTGGATGCCACCCACAGTCCCATGTTCCATCAGTTTGAGGGTCTTGTAGTGGACAAAGGCATCACCATGGGCGACCTTAAGGGCACACTGAATACCATTATCAAGGAGCTTTACGGTGAGGACAGCGTAACTCGCTTCCGCCCACATCACTTCCCCTTTACCGAGCCATCCTGCGAGGTGGACGTTCAGTGCTTCGAGTGCGGTGGCCGTGGCTGCCGTGTCTGCAAGGGCGAGGGCTGGATCGAAATTTTAGGTGCCGGTATGGTTCATCCCAAGGTCTTGGAGGGCTGTGGAATAGATTCCAGCGTCTATAGCGGCTTTGCCTTCGGCATGGGTCTTGAGCGTATGGCAATGCGCCGCTTCCGCATTAGCGACCTGCGTCTTGTATATGAAAACGACGTTCGTTTTCTCAATCAATTTTAAGGAGGGACAGACAATATGAAACTTTCAAGAGAATGGCTGTCCGAATTTACGGATATAAAAGCTTCAGACAAGGAATATTGCGACGCTATGACCCTTTCCGGCTCCAAGGTTGAGGGCTGGGAGGTTGTCGGCGAGGAAATTACAAACGTGGTAGTGGGAAAGGTTTCGGAAATCGTCCGCCACGAAAACAGTGACCACATGTGGGTCTGCCAAATTGATGTCGGCGGCGGCAAAACCGTGCAGATAGTTACCGGCGCACAAAATGTAAAGCAGGGCGACCTTGTCCCCGCTGCTCTTGACGGCTCCACTCTCCCCGGCGGAATTAAAATCAACACCGGCAAACTCCGTGGCGTTGAAAGCTGCGGAATGCTTTGCTCTTTAAAAGAGCTTGGCCTAACCGTTCACGACTTCCCCTACGCCATTGAGGATGGCATTTTCATTCTTGAAGAGGACTGCAAGCCAGGCGACGATATAAAAACGGTCTGTGGCCTTGGAGACAGTGTTGTAGAATTTGAAATTACCAACAACCGTGCCGACTGCCTGTCTGTAATCGGTCTGGCTCGTGAATCTGCCGCCACCTTTAACACCGAGCTGAAGCTTCACAAACCCGTGGTAAAGGGCGGAGCCGGCAGCATCTCCGACTATCTCAACGTTGAAATTGCGGATAAGGCTCTTTGCCCCCGCTATACCGCAAAGATGGTTAAAAACATTAAAATCGCCCCCTCACCCAAGTGGTTGCGTCAGCGTCTGCGTGACAACGGCGTTCGTCCCATCAATAATATTGTTGATATCACAAACTATGTTATGCTTGAATACGGCCAGCCCATGCACGCTTTTGACTATGCCTGCGTAGGCGGCAATAAAATTGTCGTGCGCCGTGCTGCCGAGGGCGAAACCCTTACAACGCTGGACGGCAACGTCCGCAGCATCACCACTGACATGCTTGTCATTGCCGACAGTGAAAAGCCCATCGGCCTTGCAGGTGTTATGGGCGGCGGCAACAGTGAAATTACCGGCGAAACCAAGATGATAGTCTTTGAGTCAGCGAACTTCAACGGCACCTCCATCCGCAAAACTGCTATCGCCCTTGGTATGCGCACAGACGCCTCCGGCCGCTTTGAAAAGGGTCTTGACATCATGAATACCGTTCCCGCTGTGGAGCGCGCCTGTGAGCTTGTGGAGCTTCTTGGCGCAGGTGAGGTACTGGACGGCACCATCGACGTTATGGCGGGTGAGTATAAGCAGGTTACCCTGCCTTTGGAAGTTGAGCGGGTCAACGCCCTTCTGGGAACGGATATTGACCATGATTTCATGGTCAGCGTCCTTAAAAAGCTTGACTTTGAGATGGACGGTGACACCATTCGAGTGCCCAGCTTCCGTCAGGATATTGAGCATTACGCCGACATCGCCGAGGAGGTCGCCCGCTTTTACGGTTACGACAAAATTGAGCCCACGGTTTTCCGTGGCGCAGCCGCCAGAGGCGGATACTCCGACAAGCAGCTTTTCGAGCGCAGCATAAGCGCCGCCTGCCGTGGCATGGGCTTTTTTGAGGTCATGACCTATTCCTTCGGCAGCAAAACCGCCTGGGACAAGATTCATCTTCCCGCTCAAAGCGAGCTTAGAAACGCCTTTGTTATTCAAAACCCTCTGGGCGAGGACACAAGCGTTATGCGCACCACCGCCCTGCCCTCCATGCTGGACGTTTTGGGAACGAACCTCTCTAAGCGGAATATGGACGTAAAGCTTTTCGAGCTTGCAACCATCTATCTTCCCAAAAAGGACAGCCGTCTTGCTGAGGAGCGCACCATTCTCACCCTCGGTCAGTACGGCAAGGGCTGTGACTTCTTTGCACTCAAGGGCTGCATTGAAGCCCTAATGAGCAGTTTGCGCATTGAAAATCTCAGCTTTGTTTCCGTAAACGACAATGCCGCCTATCACCCCGGGCGCTGCGCTGCAATCTACAGCGGTGAAACAAAGCTTGGCGTTATGGGTCAGGTTCATCCCACTGTGGCTCCCGAATTTAATCTCAGCGGCGAAGTGTTTGCCGCCGAGCTGGACGTGCTTAACATGATAAGCTGCCAAGGTGCACAGCCTGTTTATGTTCCCCTTCCCAAATTCCCTGCAATGGCAAGGGACATCGCTGTTGTCTGTGACAGCAGCATAACAGTGGCCGACCTTGCAAGCACCATGAAATCCGCCGGCGGCGAGCTTCTTGAAAGCTGCAAGCTTTTCGACGTTTACACAGGAACTGGCATCCCCGAAGGCAAGCGCAGTGTGGCTTTCTCGCTCATTATGCGTGCTCCCGACCAAACGCTCACAGATGAGCACGCAGATGATGTTTTGAAATCTATTTTGGAAAAATTGGAAAAAGTCCATGGAGCTGTTATAAGATAGCTACGATTGTGCAAAATGTAACTGAATAGTAATATTATTCCGCTTTACACTTTCCATTATTTTGCTATAATGGACACAAGATATTGCAGAGGAGGGTTGTATTCATGGAAGACGCAACACGCAAATTCACAATAGTGGACAACAAGACGGAGATGAAGGAAATTTTATCAACCGTTTATAACGCACTGGTCGTCAAGGGTTACAACCCTATCAACCAAATTGTCGGTTATATTTTGTCTGAGGACCCCACATACATCACCAATTACAATAACGCCCGCAGTCTCATCTGTCGCATCGATAGGGACGAGCTGCTGCACGAATTGGTGGTAAGCTACCTTACAAACCAATAGAACTTGAATCAAAAATCTGCGCCACAATCCGGCGCAGATTTTTTTATATTTTATGGCATGATTTGCTTGACATTGTCAGAAAATATTGTATAATAACTCTTGCGTCTGCAAAATGTGCAGTTAGCGGGATTGTGTAAAGGTAGCACGACAGACTCTGACTCTGTTTGTGAGGGTTCGAATCCTTCTCCCGCTGCCACAACACCCGGTTGAAATAGATGGATATGACTTTTAGGGTCATATAAGTTCTATTTTAACCGGGATTTTGTTGTTTTTAGCC
>CAZJYY010000044.1:0-18358 GCA_964550315.1 uncultured Oscillospiraceae bacterium
TCCTTTAAACGATAGATTTTAACTATTGTTCGGAACTTCTTTTGATTTTAGTTCCAATTGGTGTTTTGAATACCAAAATGTTATGATTTATTTAGTGAAAATATTAACTGCCACCATCAGAATCAAGAAAGGAAAGTGTTATTATGAGCCTTATTTATACCGAAGACCAAAAAGAACTTATCAAGATGGTCCGTGACATGGCGGAAAAAGAAATCAAGCCCCACGTTGCCGAGTGCGACGAAAAGGGCGAGTGCCCGGTGGAGCTTTTCAAGCCCGCTATCGACATGGGACTTCACCTGTTGGAAATTCCCGAGGAATACGGCGGCGAGGGACTTGACTATGAGACCACCGCAATGGTATTTGAGGAGCTCGCCAAGGTTGACGCCGGTTATGCTGACACCATTGTTACAAACTTCGTAGCTCTTCGCAATGTTATCCTTGCCGGAACTCCCGAGCAGGCTCGCCGTTTTGCAGACGTGGTCGTACCCGGAAACTTCGCCTGCTTTGCAATAACCGAGCCGGGAGCCGGCTCCGACGCCGGTGCACTTCGTGCCACAGCTACTCTTGACGGTGACTACTATGTTCTTAACGGAACCAAGACCTTTGCCACCAACGGCGCATGTGCCAGCATTTACGTAAGCTTTTTCAAGACCAATCCCGAAGCGGGTAAGAAGGGCATTTCTGCCTTTATGATTGACCGTGACACCCCGGGCCTTACCGTTGGTGCACACGAAAACAAGATGGGCTTCCGCCTTTCCAACACAACTGAGCTTATTTTTGAAAACGTCCGTGTTCCCAAGGAAAACCTTATCGGCGAGGAGGGCAAGGGACTTCATATTGCACTTAACGCACTGAACCTGTCCCGTGCTTTCATCTCCACCCTGGGCGTAGGCATTATGCAGCGTGCACTTGACGAGGCAATGGCATATGCCATGCAGCGAGAGCAGTTCGGTCAACCCATCATAAAGTTCCAAATGGTTCAGGCAATGCTGGCTGACATGGCAATAAAGGTTGAAGCCTCCCGCTGCCTTGTCAACAACACCATGAAGCTTATGGATGCCGGACAGCTTGTTCCCATGGAGGGCGCAATCACCAAAACCTTTGTAACCGACTGTATGCAGGAGGTCACCTCCAACGCCGTTCAGATTTTCGGCGGCTACGGCTACAGCAAGGAATATCCTGTGGAAAAGCTTATGCGTGACGCAAAAATATTCCAGATTTTCGAAGGCACGAACCAAATCCAGCGCATGACCATCGCAAGAGAGCTGGAAAAGAAATATAAATAAAGTCTATAGATAAAAAAATTCAAGCCGGCCGAAAGGACATGTGCAGCTTATGTTCAAAACAAAGATAAACGCCGCCAACGCAAGGGAATATTACCAAAAGGGCTATTGGACAGAAAAAACACTTCTTCAGCGTTGGAACGAATCAGTGTCAAAATACGGCGATAAGCTGTTTGTAACTGATGATATCGGCAGAAGCAGAAGCTATGCACAGTTGGATTCCGAAGCAGATGCCGTGGCCGCCCATATGGAGGGCTGCGGCATCACCTTTGGAGATGTGGTTTCCTTTCAGATAACACCAAGATATGAGTTCTTGGCTGTGCTTTTCGGCTGCATAAAGCTGGGCGCTGTACCTGCGCCCTTGGGAATGTGCTTTGTCGGGGACGAGCTTACAAGGCTTCTTGAAAAGCTTGGCAGCAAAATGCACTTTTCTGTCAGCAGCTACCGTGGTCAGGATACTGCGGCGGGAGTTCTTGCACTTCGAGAAAGCTATGATTCCCGATTGAAGCTTGTGTTCATTGACGGACGGCATGAGGGGGCGGGCTGCTTTGCAAATATTATATCTGCCGGCGGCGCACCCACGCACTACAGCAAGGCGGGAAGCGACGATGTGGCGCTGATTTTGTGTACCTCCGGTACTACCAAGGGCAGCAAGGCGGCGCTGTACACCCATAACAATGTTATTTTCAGCGAGGAGGTTTTTAATAAGGCCTACTCTCTTACAGAGGATGACACCATTTTCATGCCTGCCCCGCTGAATCATGCAACAGGACTTCACCACGGAATAATTTCCCCCATGCTCAGAGGCGGAAGGGTAGTTTTGCAGGAACGCTTTGACTGCAAGGCTGCAGTGGAGCTTATGAATCGGGAGAAATGTACATATTCAATGGGGGCTACCCCCTTTATCTATGACATTTTAAGAAGTCTTGAAGAAGGCGGCAAAAGCATCCCCTCGCTGAAGTTTTACATTAGCGGCGGCGCACCTGTCCCCCGGGAGCTGGTTCGCAAGGCCTATAAGCTTCACAATATTCTTGTGTGCGAGTGCTACGGCTCCACGGAAAGCGTGCCACATGTGGGTGTGCGCCCCGCAGAATGTCTTGAAAACAACGGATGCAGTGCAGGACGTGCCATGGACGGCATTGAGGTCCGCATAGTGGACGAAAACCGACGCCCGCTTCCCCCTGGAATGAAGGGGGAGGAAGCCTCCCGTGGGCCGAATATGTTTGCGGGCTATCTGGGTGCTCCGGAGCTTACGGATGAGTCGCTGGATGACGAGGGCTGGTTTTACAGCGGTGATTTGGCGGTCATGGACGAAAAGGGCAATGTGAGCATTGTGGGCAGAATTAAGGACATGATCATCCGTGGCGGAGAAAACCTTAACTCCAACCTTATAAACGACAATTTGGAGGGCTGCCCCGGTGTTTTTGACCATGCTGTCATCGGTGCACCGGATGAGCGCCTCGGCGAGCGTATCTGTGCCTTCGTCGTCATAAAAAACGGTGCGGAGGTAAGCAAAGAGTCTGTTGTGGAATACCTCAGGCAAAAAAAAGTTCAAAAGCGGCTTTGGCCGGAGCGGGTGGAGACAATAGACGAGATTCCCCGCACAGAAAGCGGCAAGGTAAAGAAAAATCTACTTAGCGACGAGCTTGCCCGAAGAATGGAAATGAAAGGATGAGCCTATGAATCCCGATTCAAAACGAGTGGGGCCGCTGCGGTATATGGCCACGGCAAAGCCGAGAATACAAAGGGAGCCGGTTTCCTTTTTTCGCTGCGAGAGCTGCGGCAGCGAATATAGCTGCTGGGTAAATGAGGGGCAGAGCGGGCTTTCTTGTTGCGGACAGCCGACAAAAAAAATAAGCCCCCGTTCCACGGAAGAGCTTCCCGAGGGCCTTGAGCTTTGGTACGACATAGCAGGCGGCTTCAATGACAACTGTGTTCGTGTGTATTGGCGGGGACAAGCTCCCGACTGGATTTATCTTGAAACCTTTACCGGCGGGCAAACCATGTTTGCGGGCGACAAAAAGCGCCCCCCCGCAGTGTTTGCACTTGCGGGCGAGGACGCCTATGCCTATTGTGACAACGACCCCTGCGAAATGTGTTCCTTCCGCTGCAAAAACGGGTTCGTCATATATGCAAAGTACGAAGAGCACGGCATTTTTGCCCTGCCCGTCAACAAAATTGCTGCAACCTCCGGCAGTCCGGAGAGTAGGACCAGAAAGCACTGACGTAGTCTATAAAGCTTTCAACTGCGTGTATTTTATAGGACTTGCGATTGAAAACCATGTTAACAAGGCGGAAATCCTCCGGTACCTCAGGCAGGGGAATTGCCACAAGGTTGTCAAACTGGCGAAGGGTAGGGGTTTTTAGCATGACACCCACACTGTCCGAGATGGAGACGATTCCGCTGATGTCAAGCTCGTTGCTGTACTGCTGACTGGCGGAAAGACCCTTGCTTTTCAAAAGGTCGTTGATTTTTCGACCTATTGGCTGTTCAAGATGGTAGGAGATAAGCTCATAGCCCTTTAACTGGGCGAAGGTGAGAGATGGCTCTTTTGCAAGAACATGATGCTTGTTGACCATCACGGCAAGGGGCTGCTGCAAAACCGGTACGAAGAAAAGCTCGGGCTTGCCCTCCACATAAGAGCAAAAGCCGATATCCCATGTTCCTGCTTCTACGGCGCTTATTATGGCGTTGGTCTGCTCCTGGTGGAGACTAAATTTAACATTGGAGCCTTTTTCTGCAATGAAGGAGCTTATGACCTCCGGAAGATAGTCCCCGGAAATGGTGGAGATGCAGCCGATATCCACAACGCCGCCGAGGGAGCCGCCGTGCTCCTTTGCAACCTCGATACCATGCTCCAGCGTTTGCAGAGCTTCGCAGACATAGCCGTAAAATTCACGGCCATATTTTGTAAGATAAACATTTCGTCCCCGTTTTTCGAAGAGTGAAATACCAAGCTCCGCTTCAAGGGACGCAATAGCACCGCTTAAGCTGGGCTGGGTGATATAAAGCTCCTGTGCGGCCTGAGTGTAGTGCTGCAGCTCCGCAAGCTTTCGAAAATAATATAGCTGTGAAAGATTCATTGCAACCCCCGTTCTGTACTGTGCACAGACCTATTATAAAAGCATACATCAAGGCAAACGGTTTTGTCAATTGTTTGACACACACTGTTTTCACCTCTTGTGACAAATTTGTCGAATTTATAGTTTATACCTATAAATTAGTCGAAGGGTGGTGATTAATAGTGATTGGACATTAACAACGTTAAAGAATAAACTATCAATTGTAGCAGGGACGCCGGTGGCAGGTTTTGTTCCTGCAAGCAATGGATGATAAATTAAACTTATTATAAAAAGGAGTACGCACCATGAAGATGACTAATCAGGAATTCAAAAACTATCTCATGCAGATCCGCAACCTGGCAGAGGGTCCCTTCGATGAAATGCAGAAGGAAATCGAGGTTACCAACAAGTTCCCCGAGGAATTTTACAAGCTTTCCATTGAAAATGGTCTTTATCGTTTCGCCCTTCCCGAGCAGTACGGCGGATTCGGCTTGTCCGAAAAGCAGATTCTTATGGTTCAGGAAGAGTTCTCCCGCGGCCCCGGCGGCATGCGTATGCACCTTCACCACGCCGCAGACCTTGACTGGCGCATTCTTGACGATTTCGGCAGCGAGGAGCTGAAGGCTCAGTACATGAACAAGTTCCAGGACAAGAGCGTTTACGCTAACTTTGCCCTTACCGAAGCTTCCGGCGGCACCGGCGCTGACATTCACACCACTGCAGTCAAGGATGGTGACTATTACGTCATCAACGGCGAAAAGACCCTTATCTCCCACACCGACTGTTCTGACTTTACCTATCTTATAGTCTCCACCGACCCCAGCTCCGACAAGGACAGCAGACTTTCTGCTTTCTTCGTGGATGTTAATACCCCCGGCTACGAAATCGTTCCTATGCCCCACATGATGGGCTGCCGCGGAGCAGGCCATGCAGGACTTAAGTTCACCAACATGAGAGTCCACAAGAAGTTCCTTCTGGGCAAGGAAGGCATGGGCCTTGAGATTGCAATGCACTCCCTGGCAGTTTCCCGTGCACACATTGCTGTTTCAAACCTTGGTATGTCTCAGCGTATGCTTGAAATGACCATCAAGCGTGCAAAGGACCGCGTCACCTTCGGCAAGCCCCTAATCAAGCGCCAGGCTATCCAGCAGGCTATTGCAGATATGGGCACTGAAATCAACGCTCTTCGTCTGATGATTTGGGACTTTGCTGCCGATTACGACGCAGGCAAGAACATCGACATGAAGGCTGCCATGTGCAAGCTTCACTCCATCAACACCGTAAAGATGGTCTCTGACCACATGCTGGAAATCTTCGGCGGCATCGGCTACTTCGAGGACTGCGAGTACGGCCCGGTTGAGCGCATGTACAGAGACTGCCGTGCAATGTGGCTTGAAGAAGGCCCCCGCACAGTTCAGCGTCTGACCGCATTCCGTGGTCTTGAGAAGTCCGACGGCGTAATCGAGTATCTCGAGGACTAATTCCGGAATTTTCCGATATGCACCCGCCGGTATTGCAAGCCGGTACCGGCGGGTATTATTATTTGATAGGTGATAACTATGAAACCATTAGAGGGAATTAAGGTAGTTGACCTTACTACCTTCCTTGCAGCACCGACGGCTGCCCGTGTTTTAGGCGAATGGGGCGCAGATGTTATAAAGGTTGAATCCCCCTCCGGCGACCCCGGACGGACTCAGGGCGCCGTTTTCGGAATGCCCTATGAGGATGACGAGAACCTGGGCTTTGACATGTCCAACATGAACAAGCGCTTTGTTACTCTCAACCTTAAAAACGAAAAGGGCATGGAGGTCATGCACAGACTTTTGTCCGATGCTGACGTTTTCATCACTAATATACGCACAAAGTCCCTGGTTAAGCTTGGTCTTGACTATGAGACGCTGAAGGAAAAATATCCCCGTCTTGTTTTTGCCCACTGTCTTGGCTATGGCGAAAACGGCCCGGAAAAGGATACCGCAGGCTTTGACGTTACCTGCTATATGGCACGCGGCGGCGTTTTCGGTACCACCGTCAACAAGGGTGATGCTCCCATGATCCCCACTAACGGATTTGGCGATTTTCAGGTGGCGATGTGCCTTGCAGGCGGCATAAGCGCGGCGCTGTATCAGCGTGACCGCACCGGATTTGGCGACAAGATAAGCGTATCCTTGCACCACGCCGCGGTATTTATGCTTTCCACCGGTGTTGTCAGCGCTCAGTACGGCAACCAGTATCCCAAAAGCCGCACGGGAGTAATATGCCCCACTAATAACGTTTTCCGCACCAGCGATGAAAAGTGGGTGGCTCTTTGCGCCCCACAGTACGACAGGGACTATAACAAGATAATGACGCTCATTGGAAGAGCGGATCTTGTGGACAACCCTGACTACTCCAACTGCGACCACATGAACGCCCTTGGCAAAAACGGCGAGGTGGTGGCGATTATGGATGAGGCAATTGCAAAGTTCACAAGAGCGGAAATCCTTAAAATATTTAAGGACAACGATTTGCCCTGCGAAGCCTGCTATGAGCCCAACGACATGTATGACGACGAGCAGGTTTGGGCAAACCAGATTATGACCAAGCTGGACTGTCCCTCGGGCAAGCGAAATATCGGCACAAACCCTGTAAAGTTCCAGTCCTTCGAGCCCGACTTTAAGGTGAGCTCCGCTCAGGGCAGCCATACCCAGCAGGTTATGCAGGAACTGGGCTATTCACCGGAACAGATTGCCGAGTATCTTGGCGAAGGTGCGGTGGTGGGAAAGACCCCGCTGAAGAAATAGTTTTGCTGTTTTATGTCCTCGTGCCCGCTTTTGCGGGCACGGCATTAAAATAGAGGTATAAGCCAAAAAATTAACAGAGAGGAAGATTATCAATGAGAGGTAAAAAATACCTGTGGACCCTCGCGGCGGTTTACATGGCATACCTTACCCATGGCGTCCAGGCAATTCTTCTGAGCCAGAACAAGGTTTCCTTCTTCACTCAGTGGGGATTTACCGATGCCACGGCAGGCGCTGCCGCCGTTAGTGCGGTTATCGCCTACACCGGTCTTGCAAAGTTCTTGACCGTTTGGATTTGCGGAGAAATTTCCGACAAGGTCGGACGTAAACGCATGATAGCGCTGGGCGCTGTTTTGTATCTTGCAGCCTTTGCAGGACTTTTGTTCTCAAATAGCTACACCATAGCCTGCGCTTGTGCTTTTGCCCTTGGCGCTGCAACAAGCTGCTTTGACGGCGCTTGCTATCCCGCCGTGCAGGAAAGCTGGACCAAGTCTCCCGGTACATCCGTTATCCTTATCAAGGGTGTTATTTCCGTTTCCGGACTTATCTACCCCATGCTCGTTGTTTCCCTTACCGCTTCCGGCAATTGGACCCTCGGCATCATCATCCCCATCGTGATGTCCGCAATCGTCCTTGCACTCTCACTTATTGCTCCTTACTCCTATGACGAGGAAGTGAATGCCCGCAAAAAGGATCCTGAAAAGAAGGCTGCTTACGAAGCTGAAAGAGCTTCCAACAAGCACGTTCTGGACGAGGATGCAAAAAAAGCAGAAGCTCGCTTCATCAAAAAGCCCCCCTTTGGCGTTACCATCGGCTGTGCTCTTTACGGCTTTATAGCAATGGGCACAATGTACTCCGCTCAGCAGTATATCAAGGTTTTCGGACAGCTCAATGTTGGCATGAACGACATGGCCTCCGCCTCCCTTACCTCCATCTTCACCGCAGGCTCCCTTATTGCCGTTGTGCTTTGGGGCTTCCTTATGGCAAAGCTTCGCTGGCGCACCCTGAAGATTTTGGTTATTGACCTTATCGGTTCTGTTTTGGGCTACGGCCTTCTCTACCTCATAAAGGTCCCGGCGATGGTTTATATTGCAACCTTCATGATAGGCTTCTTTGCCGCCGGTGGCGCTCTTCAGTGCGGTGTTTCTCTTATTCAGGAAATGCACCCCGGCAACAAGGGCAGAAACCTGGGTATCTACTACACCTTCATGGGACTTGCTTCCTATGCAATTCCTTACATTCAGTCATGGCTCATCAGAGGCTCCGGCGAGGCTCAGGCTTCAATGACCAACATTCTTATTAACCTTGGAATGGCGTTCATCGGGCTTCTCTTCATGATCTATCTGGCAGCAAACTACAAAAAGTGGTTTGGTGTTGGACCCTTCACCAAGCGCGCAGAAAACGAATAAGGGCTCAGCCCGTGGAGGCAGGAGTGTCAATAACCGGGTAACTTTGGTTATTGACCCCTGCCTTTAAATAATATATAAGTAGTTTTAGATATACCTTCGATATATCTGGCGATGTGGTCGGGAACAAAAACGGCAAATATCGCAAAACTCATGAGAGGATGATCTGATGAAGAAAAAGACGAAAATCATCGTTGGCCTTCTTCTCGCTGTAAGCATCGTTGTGGCGGGTATGGAGCTTTATGGACTTATCCGCAGCTACACGGCTGACTATCCGGAGAATGATATTAACGGTTATATTGCGTGGGGAGCAGGTGGTGCAACGGACACCATAAGCCGCACCATCTGTGTTATTGCCGAGCAGGAGCTTAACACCAGTATTATTCTTCAAAACAAGACCGGTGCCACAGGTGCTATAGCCACTGAATTCGTTTATAGACAGCCGGAGGACGGGTATTCCCTGCTATTCAATGCGGAAAATCCGCCGCTGTACGGCGTTATGAATATTTCAAACATTGACTATGACGATTTTTACCCCGTCATGCTTTTTGGCAGTCAGACCCCTGTAATCGTTGTGCCTGCCGAATCCGAATATAGCAGCATAACCGACCTTCTGGACGATGCCGCCGCACATCCGGGTGAAATCCGCATTGGAATCACCGGGGCCGGCGGGCTTCCCTTTAATGTTGCGGCAATGCTTAAAAGCACCAGTGGGGTTGAGTTTAACCAGATTCCCTTTGATGGAGACAGCGCCATTGCAACCGCCATAATGGGAAACCATGTTGACGTTTCCGTGGCTAACTATTCCGCCGTGGCAGAGCTTGAAAGAGCGGGAAAGGTGCGCATTTTGACCGTTATGGCAAACGAGCGGCTTTCCGCAATTCCCGACGTGGAAACCATCAGCGAAATACTTCCAGAATATGAAAAATATTTTCCCTGGGGCGCTTTTTTTGGTGTCTTTGTAAGCAACCGCTGCCCTGACAAGGTAAAGGAGACTCTTACAAGCGCCTTTATAACCGCCTATGAAAGCGAAAGATTCCAAAGCTATCTTACTGAGAACTATATTTCCCCCATGGGACTTCACGGAGAAGAGGCGCAAAGCTATATAAAGCGCTGGCAAAGCGTATCGGCATGGCTTCTTCAGGATGCGGATGCCGCCGCTGTTTCGCCGGCAGAATTCGGTATCCCCAGAATAGAGGAATTGGAGGGTGAAAAGTAGAATGAAAAAAAAGATGCTTTCCACCCACGTTATAATCCTTGCGGTTTCCGCCGGATTTATTGCCCTTTCTATTGGCATTGCCCCGCTCTCCGAGCTTACAATTTTCTCCGATGCTGCCTACCCGCTGCTTATTGCGGTGCTGAGCCTTTTCTTCGCCATTTGGATAATTTTTGACGACAGGCGCAAGGCGAAGGAGGGCGGCGAGGATTTAAAGGTTTTTGATAGGGACGTTTTTGTCGTTGTTGGAATAATGGCGCTTTACGGCGTTTTGCTGTATCTGGTGGGCTATATTATTTCCACGCTGGTGTTTACAACGGTGTCCATTTGGTACCTTTACAAGCGTCAGGCGAAAACGGGACTTCTTATCGGCTTTATAGCCACGTTTATGATAGTCCTGGTCTTCAAATATGGCTTCAGCGTAATTTTGCCGTAAGGGGGGCGCAGGAATGATAACAAATATAATTTTTGTCGCCGTAGGCGTTTTTGCGGGAATTTATGTGGGAGCCATCCCAGGACTTAGCGTGACCATGGCAACCTCCCTTCTTATCGCAATGACCTTTTCCTGGGACACCAGCGCAGCCCTTGCGGTTATGATGGGCGTTTATGTAGGCGGTGTGTACGGCGGAAGCCGTGCGGCAATCCTTCTTAACATACCCGGCGCTCCGGCGGCTGTTGCAACAACCTTTGACGGTTATCCCCTTGCCCAAAAGGGAGAGGCGGGAAAAGCCATTGCCGTCAGCACGCTTACATCTGTTGTGGGCGGCTTTGTAGGGCTTTTGGCACTGTGGCTGGCAGCTCCGCTGGTTTCTAAATTTGCCTTGAGCTTCAGCCCCAGAGACTATTTTCTTTTGACCCTGATGGGACTTCTCTTGGTGGGCAGCATCAGCGGAAAATCCGTGCCTAAGGGGCTTTTTGCCGCCACCTGCGGACTTATGCTGGGAGTTGTGGGCATGGACCCCATTAGCGGCCTCGGTCGGCTGACCTTCGGCAGCGTAGAACTGCGGGGCGGGATAAACTACATTTCCGTTATGATAGGTCTTTTCGGAGTGGGAGAGGCCCTTTTCCAAATAAGAAACAGGCATAAGCCGATTGTGCGGCAGAATGTGGACAAGGTGCGTCCGCCGAAAAAGAAGCTTATTAAATACCTTCCCCTGTCCCTGCAAAGCGGAATTATCGGCACTCTTGTGGGTGCACTTCCCGGAGCTGGCGGCGAGATAGCGGCCATGCTGGCCTATGACACTGCAAAAAGAACGGTTCGGAACCCCGAGGTACCCTTTGGCGAGGGTGCTTATGAGGGCGTTGTTGCGCCGGAATCCGCAAACAATGCAGCGGTGGGCGGGGCACTTATACCCATGCTGACGCTGGGAATTCCGGGAGACTCGGTAACGGCGATTTTTATCGGTGCATTGGCAATTCACGGAATTCGCACAGGCCCCATGGTCATGGTTTCAAACCCGGAGCTTTTTGGCACTATAGTTGTTCTTTTACTGCTTGCAAACATCTTTTTGCTTTTCTTTGGAATGATGGGCGTTAAAGTGTTTTCAAAGCTGACCGAGGTGCCCCGGGGCATTCTCACGCCGCTTATAATAGTGGTTTCCGTTATTGGCAGCTACTCCATAAACAACATGCCTATGGACATCGTCTGGACGCTTATCTTCGGCGTTGTGGGATATTTCATGAAGTGTACGGGTTTCCCGGTGGGACCCTTGGTACTCGGCCTTATTCTAGGCCCTATAATTGAGGTCAATTTCCGCCGTGCTGTCATCAGTGCTGAGGGGCTTGGCGGCATGATAGGCGAAATTTTCACAAATCCACTTTCCCTTGTCTTGTTTGGACTGATGCTGCTTCTTTTCATCAGCCAAATCGTGGCAAAGTATAAAAATAAGACCTGAAAAAGGTACAGGATCTATATCCAAAGGAGAAATATAATGGACAACAGAATTACCGGACATACCAATACGCTGGCGCTCCTTGGAAGTCCCGTGGGACATTCCGGCTCACCTGCTATGTATAATTACTGCTTTGAAAAGCTGGGGATAGACTGTGTTTATGTAGCTCTGGACGTTACCCTTGAAAAGCTTCCCGATGCCATGGCCGGCGTTAAGGCTATGGGCTTCAAGGGCTTAAATATCACCATGCCCTGTAAGAGTGAGGTTATAAAATATCTGGACGAGATTAGCCCCGCAGCAAAGCTTATGAACGCCTGCAACGTTGCCGTTAACGAAGGCAATCGCTGGGTAGGCCACAACACCGACGGCATGGGCTATGTGGAGAATCTGAAGGCCCACGGTGTGGATGTTAAGGACAAGGTTATCACCATTCTTGGCGCAGGTGGCGCGGGAACGGCCATTGCCGTCCAGTGTGCACTTTCCGGCGCAAAGGAGCTTTACATTTTCAACATGAAGGACGCCTTTTTCCCAAGGGCGGAGGAAATGGCACGGAAGATAAACGAAGCGGTTCCCCAGTGTAAAACCGGCGTTTACGACCTTGGCGACGCAGAAATGCTTAAAAAATGTGCGGAGCGCAGCGACATATTTGCAAACGCTACAAGGGCAGGCATGTCCCCTGATATAGACACCATGCCCATTCCCTCTGTTGACGTTCTCAATCCAAAGCTCGTTGTTACCGATACTGTTTATAACCCCAGGGAGACAAGGCTTCTTCGTGAGGCTGCCGCATTGGGCTGCAAAACAGTTGACGGCACGGGAATGCTTATCCATCAGGGGGCGGCGGCACTAAAGCTTTTTACAGGTGCTGATATGCCGGTGGACGAGGTGTACGACCTTATATTTAAAAAATAAGAACAGACTACTGTTTTTTCCTATCCAAAAAACAAGCCGTCATCCCTTGGGATGGCGGCTTATGCATTATTCGGGGCGTTTAAGGCGCTGTCCGAAGAAATCTATTTATATAGTATATCCTATCCCGCTTAGGTATTGTCCAAGGCTGACAGATAGTCATAAAATGGAGTAAGAACAGAAAAACCCTTTATTATCCGCTCCGGCAGTGCAGTGGAGAAAACTGCGTCGTTTATTTCCTCCTCATGGATAAGGGAAAAGCTCTTTTTATTGTACCAACGAAAGAGCGGGTGTTCGGGGGCACACTTGGCGCGGGCATAGTCATCCCCCTGAAGCCAAAATTCGTCTTGTGCAGAAAGAAGGGAGTCAAGCTTTTTAAGGGGGCGGGGGTTCTTGTCTATCCGCGCCCTAAGGGCGGCCATAGTGTCAGCACCGGCGCAATAGTATCCAAGGCCGTATGACCAACTCTCCGGTGCGAGCTCAAACCAAAAGCAGGGTTTACAGGTCCAGGTATCACTGCTGCTTCTCAGTGTAAACCAAAGGTGGTCCTTGTAGGGGCCTTGCCCGTGCAGCCGCCTTGCGTCCCGATAAATTCGGCTAATATGAAGCTTTAAGGTACTGTCGTTGCTGTTCTCGGAGAAGCCCTCATATACCGTTTGGGCAAGCTCCCGCATGGGGGCTTCCAGATGTGCCTTATATTCGTCCTTGTGGGCTTCAAACCAGCGTTTTTCGTTGTTAAAGCGGATAGCCCACATAAAATCAATAGTTTCTTTTGTGAATCCCAAAAACATTGTGCACCTCTATTTTTTAAAGCTACACCTATTTTACAACATTAATTGCAAAATTACAATACGGGCGCAAACAACTGAAGCTCAAGGGCTTGCGGGGCACTTAACAGGAAAATGGCCACCAAGCGCCCAAGCATATTGTACAAAAACGTTGGGAAAATTTTGGCGAAATGTTCAACAAAAGAGAATAATGAAAAAAGACTTGCATTTTTGCATATTAGATGCTATCATCTGCCGGACGTGGAAATAAAGATTACAGATGCCATTTTATGAAATGACAGAAGGAGGTACATATGTTCGGATTACCGGCATATGCCGTATACATTTTAATATTCATAGGAAAGATGATAGAAGTTACCTTCAGCACCCTTAGAGTGATGTTCTCGAGTAAGGGAAATAAAGGACTAAGTGCCGCCTGCGGCTTCATGGAAATTTTCCTGTGGATAAACATTGCAAGCACCGTACTTACAGATATGCAGGATGACCCCATAAAAATGGTCATCTACTGTGTGGCGTTTTCCTGCGGCATACCCTTTGGCATTGCCATGGAGCAAAAGCTTGCCGTGGGGCTTACTTCCATCCAAATTGTTTGCCCGGAGGAGGGCGGCGAGCTTGTTGCCGCCGCGCTGCGGGAAAATAACTTCGGCGTAACCATTCTTGAGGGACACAGCGTGGACGGAACCAGACGTGAAATGATTTTTGTCCAGCTTAAGAGAAAGCGCATAAGAGAGGCACTGAAGATTGTTCGCTCGGTGGAGCCGTCGGCTATTGTATCTGCCAGTGATGTTAAATCCCTTGGTGGCGGCTTCATGATATAATAACTGCAAAAGCAGTCATTATATTTGATTTTAGTCGTTTTTCTCGCCCCTTCGGGGCAACCGAAAAACATGACATATTATATCATGTCTGTGTGGCAGTCATGATATAATACTTTTAAAAAGTGCAAAATGAATATGGCATCGGAGTCCGGTTCGTCAAAGCAATTGCAGATTGTCGAGCCGGGCTCTTGCGTTATCACACAGCGGGAGATTCTGCCGGGCATAATATAGCTTCACAAGCTCGTGAAAGATGTTTGTAAGAGGAAGCTTTTTGCTTTCGTAAAATGCTGCTTTATGTATGCGTCCGTCGGCGTCGGGTACCACCAGCACACCCTTATAGCAAAGTCGTCTGGAGATGAAAAGGCAGCGATAAACGCCGTTGTCGGAAACGGTGCAGGCGGCTGCATTTTCTATGTATTCTCGCTCAACCAGCATGTCGGTGATAAAGTTTTCATAGTCGATGTCGTCTAAAATTATATGCTTGGCGATAATGAAATCCTGTTCCCTCCCTAAAAAATGGGGCAAAAATAAATCAAGGTAGCGGCGGGGTCTTTCTGCAAAAAATGCTGTGTTGCGGTTCTCCATGGTAAGATCCTTTCAAATTCAATATATTGTAATATGTATCTGCTGGTCATCTGGGGCAAACCACCATATGTTGTGTTTTTCGAAAAATATCTGCCCCGCACAATTAGGTAATATACGCCATGAAGAAAAATAATGCCGTCGAAACTTGTCGGTGAATTAACTTTTTTGCACAAATTCTGCGGATTTACATTTTGTTGCGCAAATTTATGGATATGTTGCGTAAAAGGAAGAGAAATGCTATAATTACTCCGCAGTTGAAACACAAAGGGGCGCAGCTATTATGTTCTTCCTTAGCAAGCATTTTGTTATAGGTCTATATATTTTTGAAATAGCCGCTTCCGGCATTGTGCTGGCGCTGGCAGGCATTTTACAAAAGCGGCACCTTGAATATAAATACACAACAGCTCTTGGCGGGGTAATGGTGGCAAGGCTTATAATAAAGCTTTTGTACTTCTATGTGGAGTTTTATATTGCGGGCTGGCCCCTGAACGCCCTTATGAATTTTTCCATGGACAGTACCTATGTTTTATCCATGCTGCTGAGTATTGACGTTTTGTCACGATATACGGGCTCCGATACAAAGCAGGGGCGCAGCATCCGTAGGGTTGCGGCTTTATGCTATGTGTTTATTTGGATGGCAATTGAGCTGTTTGCTGTAGACCGCACATCAAATCACCATATTATAATAAACGGAAGCGCCGCCCAGATAATTTATTTCGCCAATGAAGTATTTTTCTTTATTGTCTTTTTATCGCGTTTTATTTTTGAGGCAAGCTATGCGCTTAGAAAGGCGGCGCCAAGAAAAGGACTGATAGTCTTTTTCGCAACGGTTTGCTCCCTTTACATAAGCTATGTGCTTTTGTGGGACATACAGTTTGTGTACGCCCCGGCGGAATTTATTCAAATAACCAAACCCTTTGACTTTGTCCTCTTGTTTTCCTTCGGCTTTTTCGTATTTTTCTTTTTTACAGAGTCAAAAAATATTGGGAGCTTGCTTTCCGAGCCTGCGGTTTCGGAAAACCCATCCATAAGCTTCAAACCGGATTTTGAGGGGTTTGCAAAAAAATATGCCCTAACGGGACGGGAGCAGGAGCTTGTTGTGCTTGTTTTTGAAGGAAAAAGCAATTGTGACATTGCGGAGGAACTGTTTATTTCGGAAAATACCGTTAAGCGTCACTTGACCAGCGTCTATAAAAAGACGAATGCTAAAAACCGAACCCAGCTTATTTGTGCAATAAACGCCCAGAGTGGTGCAAGCGAGGAGTAGTACCGGGGTACTATTTTGCATTTTGTACCGTAATACTATATACATTAAACGCCCTTTTGGATATTTTTAAGTCGCCGGACAAGTCGCCGGCGACTTATTTTTGAGAGGAGCGCAAAAATGAAAACAAAGAAAGCATTGTCCCTGCTGCTTAGCGCCGCAATGACTGTGTCGTTGCTGGCGGGCTGCACGCCAAAGAAAGCTGATGATGAAGCATCAGACGGCAACACACCTAAGGAGGGCGTTAGCCTTGATACCCTTCTTGGGGGAATGGATCCGGACTACGCATTTTCCATCATAGAAGAGCTTAGTCTTATGGGGAATGACGGCAATGAATTGGGCTTCCGCAATGCGGGTAGTACCGGCGAGGCAAAGGCTGCCGACCGTATTATTGAAGAGTTAAATACTATTGGATTTGAGAAAATTGATGTAAAGGAAATAACGGTTGACGGTTGGGAGTTTACCTCGGCAAAGCTTAGTCTTAATAACGACAGCGAAGAAATTCAGCTATCCTCCCTTGCAGGTACCGTTGGAACACCTGAAGGCGGAATAACAGCGGAGCTTGTTGATGCCGGCGACGGCACCTATGCCAATTATAAGGACATGGATGTCAAGGGAAAAATAGTACTAACAAGCTTTGATAACTATAATTACTGGTTTTCCGCACCTATTTACGAGGCGGAGCTTGCCGGCGCTGCGGCAATGATAGTCTGTGTTGAGGGTGAAACCTACAGCAATCAGGAGGATACCATGCTGTCCTTTGACTGCGCTGCAAGAGCGGAGATTCCCGTTGTTGTAATTTCTCGGGAAAATGCGGCAAAGCTTAGAAGCGAGCTTGAGCTGGGCACCGTGACAGCGACACTTGAAAATAATGCGGTGCTGTCTCTGGGTGAGGGCACCAGCCGCATTATTTCCGCAGTAATACCCGGTCGCAACACAGAGCAGAACATTACCCTGGGCGCTCATTACGACGGCTATTATCACTCCTTCCAGGACGACCTTTTCGGCTGTGGAGTTCTTTTGGACATGGCAAAAGCCATGCTTAACGCAGGATATCAGCCGGAGCACAACATAATTTTCAATTTCATTCCCGCCGAGGAATACGGCGCAAGCAGCTCTCACTATGACTGGTGCACCGGTGTGTGGAAAATGCTCACCGAGGTATATCCCGACTGGGCAGGCAAAACCCTTTGCCATCTTGAAATAGACAGCGTAAGACCGGACGCCGACATTTATGTTATTAACAGTACCCCTGAATTCCACAATTATTTCGGCAGCTATTACGAGGGGCTTACGCCTCCCACAGACCCGTATGTGAACGGCAAAAAGCTTACAGGACTAAACGGCCCCTGGTCACAGGACTACTCTTTTGCAATTTCCGGAATCCCCGGCCTTTGTGCAGGTAAGGCAGGCTCCCAGTGGAAAACCTATGCTTACCACACCCAGTATGATGATGTGAGCGCATGGAATCCTGTCGTGTATGAGTATATTTACCAGCAATATATGACCATGCTCATGGGCTTTGATGGTGTGGCGCTGTCCCCGCTGGACTTTACAGCCTCTGTTGATGCGCTTAGGGAAACTCTGGACGCCTCCCTTGTGGGCGCTGATGCCGTGAGCGCAGTGGAAGAAGCGGCGGACGGGATTTATTCTCAGCTTACCGCAGCTTACACCGATATAGAAAAGTGCAATGAACTTTACGCAAAGGCACTTTTAGCAGAGACTGCCGGAGAAATCACTGATGCCGAAACCTTAGCAACGGTAAGAGCGGCAATAAATGCGGAAGGAAGAAAGCTTCTTGAGGCATATAGGGTGATGCAGGGAGACTTGATGAAGCTTGATATATGGGATACGGTTACATTCCCCCACGAGCAGCTTCAGTTAAATATGAGCAGTCTTAAGACGGCAGTGACTGCCTTGGAGGCAGGAGACGGCAATGCTGCTCTTTCGGCACTAATAAATGTTGACACAACATATCTTGCGGCGGACTTCAGCAAAGCCGTTTATGAACATGTTGGCATAAATGAATTGGATCCCACCAGAAACGACCTTTACTGGGGAACAGGCAAGACCATGCCGCAAATCAACACCTATGATGTGTATCATGGGATTGCCGACAAAATTGCAGCGGGAAACGCCGACTTTGCAGCAGAGCTTGATGAAATTAAAAAGATGATAAGTGATGAGCAGTCCCTTTTGGACTCTGCAGTTGAAAAGGAAGCAAAGCAGCTTGCCCAGCTTGGCGATATAGTCGCTGGCGCAGATGTTGCGGGTATAATTTCCACATTGGAAGCAATTTTATCTAAATAAACAGCAAACCTCCGAAGAGATGCTTTTGGCATCCCTTCGGAGGTCTT
>CAZJYY010000045.1:0-17840 GCA_964550315.1 uncultured Oscillospiraceae bacterium
AGTGGGTTGGCCTTGCTTTCGTTATCCTTACTTTGGTTCTTAACCTTCTTATGGCCTCCGGCTATTAAAATCAAAAATCAAAATGCCGACACTTTGGGTGTCGGCATTTTTTATTTCCACCAATTCTCACTTCTTGCTGTGAGACTTGGATTTTTTCCACTGCTTTAACAAAAACTGCGCCCACACTCAAGGTATGGACGCAGTTTTTTTATTTTTGCTTTGCGTAATAGTTCATAAGGCATCCGGAAAGTATTATCTGACGCTCCTCACCGGACAAATTCTCCAGTTTCAGAGTTATGTCAACCTTTTTGTCTTGACTTAGCACCGTTGCTTCAACGCTTTGCGCATTTTCCGTCAGGGCTTTTTTTATGCCCGGAACAAATATTATATCTCCCGGAGCATAGTCAAAGGGTATCGCCTCATCCAAGGTAAAGGGCAGCATTCCCCAGTTTATGCAGTTGGAGCGGTAGCGCTTTGTTGCAAATTCACGGCAGATATTTGCACCACCGCCTAAAACACGCTGGCAGGACGCAGCCTGCTCTCTTGCGCTGCCGTCTCCGGGCTTTGTTGCATATACTGCGCTTACAACGGCTGTGTTTTTAATATCCTCCGCCGAAAGCCCAAGAAGCCCGGCTGCCTTTGCAAGCTCTGCCTTAATGACTCCTGACGCCCTTTCTTTTTCCAGTTCTGCCACAGCCTTTGCCCGCCCAACATAAGCGGGGTCACGACGGGACAGGGTAAATTCCGCAAGACGCAGGGGATTTGAGCGGTATGAAGATGTTTCTCCTGATGGGATAAGCTCATCGGTGGTGGTCACGGGATCGTGAATAACGCAGGCGAGCTCCATTAAAAGGTTTTCCGAAAGCTCAGAAATTTGCGGCCACTGCGCAATATTGGGTCCCATGCGAAGCTCCTCCTGTGGCTGGGCACTGCCAAAGCCGAAGTAAACCCGCTTTTCATATATTCCTCTGTCGAAAGCATAGCCGTGATGCTTAGGCGGGGCATATGTAATTTCGTCCGCACCGGTCAGCTCACCCTTGTTCCTTGCTGTGGCGGCAATACTTCTTGCGTCCATAAGCATAACTGAGGCGACCTGCCCGTCTCCGGGCTTTGAGCCCTCCCGGTTGGGGAAATTTCTTGTGGTGTGACGAATGGAAAGTGCACTGCTGGAGGGCACGTCCCCTGCACCGAAGCAGGGTCCGCAGAAGCAGGGCTTAAATACCGCACCGCATTCCATAAGGCTTTGCTGCACACCGTTTTTAATAAGCTCCATGTTAACGGGTATGCTTGGGGGATAAATAGACAGCGAAAAGTATCCGTCTCCGATATCGCTGCCGGAAAGTATGGCGGCAGCCTCGGCAATGTTGTCGTACATTCCGCCGCTGCAGCCGGCTATAACGCCTTGATCCACCATAATTTTTCCGTCTTTAAGCTTATCTGTAAGTCCAAGCTTCAGTCCGCCCGAGAGCTTTTTCTCCGTGTCAATCTCAATCTGCCTGAAAATATCCCCGGCATTTTTCTTCAGTTCACGAATGGTAAACGCCTTTGACGGGTGGAAGGGCAGTGCCGCCATAGGCTCAACCTTGGAAAGGTCAATTTCAATAAGGCTATCATAATATGCGCCGTCAATGGGGCTCAAGCTTTTGTATACCTCGCCCCTGCCGTGGGTTACATAATATTCCTCAACCTTTTCGTCAGTCTGCCAAATTGAGGACAAACATGCAGTTTCAGTTGACATAACATCTATGCCGATTCGGTAGTCCATGGGCAGCTTTTCAATTCCAGGACCAACAAATTCCAGAACCTTATTTTTCACAAATCCGCTGTCATATACCGCTCCGCACAGTGCAATTGCCACATCGTGGGGGCCGACGCCCTGTCTGGGCTCGCCGCTTAAATATACCAGCACAACCTCCGGCCGTGAAAGGTCATAGCTGCGGGATAAAAGCTGCTTAACTATCTCCGGACCGCCCTCGCCTATGCCCATTGTGCCCAAGGCGCCGTAACGGGTGTGGCTGTCACTTCCCAGAATCATTCTTCCGCAGCCGGACATCATTTCCCGAGCGTACTGGTGTATAACTGCAAGGTTTGAAGGAACATAAATCCCGCCATACTTCTTTGCAGCAGACAGGCCGAAAACATGATCGTCCTCGTTTATTGTGCCGCCCACTGCGCAAAGGCTGTTGTGACAGTTCGTCATAACGTAAGGAACCGGAAACTGTTTAAGTCCGCTGGCCTTGGCAGTCTGAATAATACCCACATAGGTTATGTCGTGGGAGATAAGGCTGTCGAAGCTTATTTTCAGCTTATTTTCCACAAAGGAGCTATCGTGTGCGCTCATAATGCCATAGGCGATTGTGCGCTTTCGGCATTCATCAGCTCCCGGACATCCGGCGTAATTCTCCACAGGCCTTCCGTCTTTTAAATACACTCCGCTTCCCTTTAGCTTGATCATAGACTCCACCTCAAAAATTCGATTACCAATTTAGTATATTATGTTTTTCGGTTCTGCCAAGGGCAGGAGAAAAACTAATGAAATCAAGTATACTAACTGCCTTGAGTAGTATAACATATAACCGCAAAATAACAAGATATTTGCAAGACTAAAAAAATAAATTGCAGATTTTGCATAAATATTTTCCTGTAAGCCACGCATTGAGTGGTATATGTGAATAATTCTAAAATTAAACTTGCACACCTTGGGGCATCCGTGTATAATCTTCATCAAAGCTTCAAATTTCACCACTTATGGAGGTGCCCGATGAAAATTTCTGACGATCTATTAAACGGCTATGTTAAGCAGCTATGTGTCAATATTCGCAGCGAATACGAAATTGACCCTGAACAGTATAAAAACCATGCAATAAAAAGAGGGCTGCGCAATGACGACGGCACCGGTGTAATGGCTGGTGTTACGAGAATCGGCAGCGTTCAGGGCTACTATATGCAGGACGGCGAACGTGTCCCCATCCCCGGAAAGCTATATTACCGTGGAATTGACGTTGAGGATTTTATCGCTGAGCATTCCTGCTGCGGCAGCTTCGGATATGAGGAGGCAGCATACCTTCTTCTTATGGGCAAGCTTCCCACCCAGCAGCAGTTTGACCAGTTTGACACCATACTTTCCAATTCAAGATATCTCCCGCACAATTTCACAGAGGACATGATAATAAAGGCGCCCAGCCAAAATGTTATGAACAAGCTGGCAAGAAGCGTTCTTGCCCTGTATTCGTACGATCCCAATCCCGACGACACCTCCATGGAAAACATCGTCCGCCAGTCCATTGAACTTATCGGACGTTTCCCCGTAATCGTCGCCAACGCTTACGCGGTGAAGCAGCATCATTTTGACGGTCAGTCCCTTTACATACACGTCCCCCGGGAGGATCTTTCCGTTTCGCAAAACTTCCTTCGCATGGCCCGCCCCGACAAAAGCTACACCGAGGAGGAGGCCCATCTTCTTGATTTAATGCTAATCCTTCACGCTGAGCACGGCGGCGGCAACAACTCTGCCTTCGCCTGCCGTGTGCTGTCCTCCTCCGGAACCGATACCTACAGTGCAATCGCTGCGGCCGTGGGCTCTTTGAAAGGCCCCCTTCACGGCGGTGCCAACGCCAAGGTTATGGACATGTTCCGTGGCGTGTGCCAGAACGTGGGCGACTTTAATGATGACGAGGAAATAAGCGCATATCTTACCAAGCTTTTGGACGGCGAGGCCGGTGATAAAAGCGGCAAGATATACGGCCTTGGTCATGCGGTTTACACCGTTTCCGACCCCCGTGCAGAGATTTTGAAGCAGTATTCCGAAGCTCTTGCCGAAAAAAAAGGCTACGGCGAGCTGTTCCGCCTTATGCAGAGCATCGAACGCCTTGGAAAGCCCCTTCTTGTAGAGCGCAAGCATCTTAGCGTGCCCGTCTGCGCCAATGTGGATATGTATTCCGGCCTTGTTTATAAAATGCTTGGCATTCCGGAGGAGCTTTACACACCGCTCTTTGCAATTTCAAGGATTTCCGGCTGGTGCGCTCACCGAATTGAGGAAGTGCTCACCTGCCGCAAAATAATCCGCCCCGCCTACCGTGCTGCGTTTACCAAAGAAGAATATTTCCCCATAAGCGAAAGATAGACTTCATTATATCCTATAAGGATATATTCTACAAATACATCACACAAGGAAACATGTCATGAATAAGATAAAAATGCAAAACCCCATTGTGGAGATGGACGGGGACGAGATGACCCGCATTCTCTGGAAAATGATAAAGGACGAGCTTCTTCTCCCCTTTGTAGAGCTGAACACGGAATACTATGATCTTGGTCTGCCCATGCGAGACGAAACTGACGACCGCATTACAACCGATGCGGCGGAGGCCATAAAAAAGCACCGTGTGGGCGTGAAATGTGCTACCATCACTCCCAACGCTCAGCGTGTTGAGGAATATAAGCTTAAGAAAATGTGGAAGTCTCCCAACGGCACCATCCGCGCCGTGCTGGACGGAACAGTATTCCGCACACCCATTATTACGCAAAGCATAAAGCCCTATGTTCGCACCTGGAAAAAGCCCATCACCATCGCCCGCCACGCCTACGGCGACATTTACAAGGCCACCGAATACCGTGTACCCGGGCGGGGCCGTGCCGAGCTTCTTTTCACCGGCAAGGGCGGCGAAAGCTTTCGTGAAACCATTTACGATTTTGAGTGCGCCGGCGTTTTGCAGGGACAGTACAATAAGGACAGTTCCATTGAAAGCTTCGCCCGTGCCTGCTTTGACTATGCCCTTGCACTAAATCAAGACCTTTGGTTCTCCTCGAAGGATACCATTTCTAAGCAGTATGACCAGACCTTTAAGCTGATTTTTGCGGATATGTACGAAAAGGAATACCGCAAGCTCTTTGAGAAAGCAGGCATTGAGTATTTTTACACCCTAATTGACGATGCCGTTGCCCGTGTTATCCGAAGCGAGGGCGGCTTCATCTGGGCGTGCAAAAACTATGATGGTGACGTTATGAGCGACATGGTTTCCACCGCCTTCGGCAGCCTTGCCATGATGACCAGCGTCCTTGTGTCTCCCAACGGCTGCTTCGAATTTGAGGCTGCCCACGGAACGATCACCCGCCACTATTATAAGTACCTCAAGGGTGAGGAAACAAGTTCAAACCCCATAGCCACCATTTTCGCCTGGACAGGTGCCCTGCATAAGCGTGGTGAGCTGGATGGAAATAAGGAGCTTTCAGCCTTTGCGAAAAAGCTTGAAGTCGCCTGCCTTTCCACCATTGAAAGCGGTATCATGACCGGTGACCTTGCCGCCCTTTGTCAGCGCAACGATGTTAAAAAGGTCAACTCCCAAGATTTTATCGCTGCAATTAAAGATCAGCTTTGCGCCGTCATATAGGTTTACATAATTTTTATGTTTCTGAGATGTTGTCATTTCAAATAGCGTTTAAAGGGCGGTACGAAAAATCGTACCGCCCTTTAAAAAAGGAGAGGAGACGCACCAAAGGGTGCAAACATGAAAACCAAAGATGCTCTTTGCCGTGTTGTTTTGCTTAGAGCAATATGATAAAATAACTGCAAAAGCAGTCATTTTATTTGATTTTAGTCGTTTTTCTCGCCCCTTCGGGGCAACCGAAAAACACGACACATTATATCATTTCCGCTTTGCGGATATGATATAATAACCGCAGTAAGCTATTTTAAAAATACATCCGTTTTCCGCCCGTTATATGAACGGAAAAGGTGTGGAAATCTCGAGAGGAGACATGGGCATGGACTATAACTTTGAGAAATATTATGAGGAGCACTTCCCGGTATGGAATAAACTTTCACCGGAGCAGCAATCCGTTCTTTGCCGGTTTTCCACCTATGCCGAATACGACCGGGGGGAAAACATCCACGGCAACAGCGGGCGCTGCACCGGAGCGGTATTTGTGATAAGCGGCTCTCTTCGAACATACATGCTTTCTGAGGAGGGACGGGAAATAACGCTGTATCGTCTTAACGCCGGCAGCTTTTGCATGCTGTCCGCCTCCTGCGTTTTGCAAACCATCACCTTTGACGTTTTTGTTGACGCCGAGGAAAAAAGCCGTGTGCTAATTATCAATCCCGAAATGTTCTCCAGAGTTATGAGCGAAAATCTTTATCTTGAAAACTACGCCCTTAAGGTGGCAACCTCACGCTTTTCCGACGTTATGTGGGCCATGCAGCAAATACTTTTCATGAGCTTTGACCGGCGCCTTGCCCTGTTTCTTATTCAGGAGCTTACCCAAAAGGGCGGCGACACTGTTTATTTGACTCAGGAAAGCATAGCAAAGTACATGGGCAGTGCCCGTGAGGTTGTCTCCCGAATGCTAAAGTATTTTTCCAGTGAGGGGCTTGTGGAGGTTTCCCGAGGTGGGGTTAAGGTCCTTGACAAGCCCCGTCTTTCCACCATGGCAGGCTTGGGTTATATTGGCAATTAGCCTCTTACAGCCTTAAGAATTGCTTCCTTGGGCTGAACGCCAACGGTCTTCGTGGCTGCCTTGCCATCCTTGAAAACCACCAGAGTGGGGATGCTCATAACGCCGAAGCGCTGCGCAAGCTCGGGCTGCTCGTCAACATTTATCTTGCCTACCTTAAAGTCGGAGTTTTCCTCGCCGATTTCGTCCACAACAGGGGACAGCATACGGCAGGGGCCGCACCAGCTTGCCCAAAAGTCCACAAGAACGGGAACCTCGGCATTTATTACCTCTGCTTCAAAGTTTTCCTTGGTTAAAGTGATTACTGACATATCATTACTTCCTTTCTCGGTTAAAAATCGTATAAGCTTTATATTTCTTATCTTGAGTTCATTATACATGGCTTATTATGTGTTTTCCGTGACGGAGTCACACATACAATTTTTTCTAAAAAGATTTTTCTTTTAATGTGTATAGCAAAAAAGCACGGCTGATGCCGTGCTTTTACATTTTGCCTTACATATAACTTCGGAAGCGCTTGGGTTTTGGCCTGTATTTAATTCCCGAAACAAGTCCCATTGCCGCAAACAGCGAAAACATGGACGATCCTCCATAGCTTATAAATGGAAGGGTTATGCCGATAACCGGAGCGATGCCGATGCACATGCCGATATTCTCAAAGGTCTGAAAAATAAGGCTTCCCGCAACACCGAAGCACACAAGCATTCCCATGGTGCTTTGTGAATGAACGCCAACGTAAATGCAGCGGAAAATAATGGCAATAAGCATTATAAAAACCGCAACACAGGCTATCATGCCCAGCTCCTCGCCGATAACGGAGAAGATAAAGTCCGTCTGCTTTGCCGGAAGACGGCTTGACTGGGTTTGGGTTCCCTCGTAAAGTCCCATACCGTCAAGCCTTCCGTTAACAAGGGCAAGCTTACTTTGGTTCGCCTGCCAGCGAATACCAAAGCCCGAGGGGTCTATGGTGTCAACATAGGGACATAAAATACGGTCACGATAGCGCTGGTTCAAAACCTTTGTCCAGAAAATTGGCATGAACGCCGCAACAGCCGCAAGGCCGATTAGGAACCAATAAAGCTTCACGCCTGCCGCAAACATCATTACTATAAAGAGGAAAAGGAACACAAGGGCGCTGCCCATGTCCTTTGATATTACAAGTATCAACCCCAAAATAAAGCCGCAGTGAACCAAAAGCGACACAATTGAGGAAACCGAGTTTATGTTTTTGTAGTTTTTAAGATAAGTCATCTGCTTTGCCATGACAATGATAAAGCCAATTTTAATAACCTCAGTCGGCTGAACGCCCATTATACCGAAGCGCAGCCATGCGCGGTTACCCGTATCGTCGGCATAGCCCAAAGGGGTAATCAAAAGAAGGATAAGTCCCACTTCAAAGGCAACCACATAGGCCCATTTGTCGGCAATAATGTCAACATCAATGATGGTAAACACAACGTAAAGGAAAATTCCGATGAATAGAGAAAACGTCTGAACGATTAAGTAGCGTGAGGATTCATAGGAAGCCGTTGCGCTGGAGATAACCACAATGCCGAAAAGCGAGCATATCAAGCAGAGCGTGAAAAGGATCATATCGGCCCTTCCCGTAAACTCTTTTATTTTTGGATAGTATTTTTTCACATGAGCCTCCATGTGCGGCGAACGGCTGCTAAAACTTATGCACCCGCCCTCTGTTTGCTGTTTTAACCTGTATTTTAACACATAAATATATTTTGCGCAATCGGGAAAATAGTGCTATACTTTTGAAAGTATGTTGCCGCATATGTGCTTTGTGCGGCATTGGCGAAATGAGGTACGACTATGAATGTCCACGAGGGACACCGTGACAGGCTGAAAAAGCGCTTTATGGAGCAGGGTTTAAATTCCTTTGACGACCACAATGTGCTGGAGCTTTTGCTTTTTTACGTTCTGCCAAGAAGGGACACTAACCCCATAGCCCACGAGCTTTTGCAGCATTTCGGCAGCCTTGACGCCGTGTTTGAGGCTCCCGCCGAGGAGCTTTCAAAAATAGCCGGTATCGGCGATAATGCGGTTACGCTGCTCAGCCTAATTCCGGCGGTAAGCCGCCGCTACATTATCTCCAAAAATTCGGACTGTAAAATCATCGACTCCTCCGAAAAAGCCGGCGCATACCTTGTGCCCCGCTACATGTATGAACGGGACGAGGTGGTTTACATAATTTGTCTTGATGCTAAGAATCAGCTTTTGTGCTGCCGGGAAATGTTCCGTGGCACTGTTAACACCGCTGAAATCAGCGTTCGCAAAATTGCGGAGCTTGCGCTGGCGAAAAACGCCACCGGCGTTATCATGTCCCACAATCACACCAGCGGCATTGCCCTCCCCTCGGCGGAGGACGAGTCCACCACGAAATACATTAAGTCCGCCCTTGCCACCATGGGCATAAACCTTGCCGACCACATAATTGTTGCGGGGGATGACTTTATTTCAATGGCCGACAGCGGGCTTCTCTAAAAAAAATTTTTATAGCAGGAGGTAGACAATGAATCAAAATCAAGGAAAAAAGGACAAAAACGGCGCTCTCATAGCGGTCATTGTTCTTTTGATCGCAGCTTTCATTGCCCTGGGCTACTTCATTTTCCAAATCTCCGGTATAACAAAGGGTATCATAAACAGAGTATCCGACGGCACACATCAAGAGACAGTGGTAGTGCAGGATTATGAAAAGATTCTTGAATATACTAATCAGGACATTGACCTTCAGCTTATTGCTGCCGATGTGCACGTCAGTCCCTCTGAGGATGACAGCATCAAAATAAGCTATTCTGAAACTGCCGGAGTAAGCTTTACCCTTCGACAGCAGGCAGATAGAATCATCCTGGAAGAAAACCATCGCAGCAATCTCTTCCTGGGCCCCTGCCCGCCGGTAACTATCTTTCTTCCCGAGAGCTTTGACGGCAAAATAAATTGCAGCACTGTGTCTGGAATGTTTTCCGCCACTTCTCTTAGCCTTCTTCGAGAGATTGATGTTGATACCACCTCCGGCAACATTGAAATTAATTACTGCTCTGCCGACAGCATGGAGCTTGACACCACCTCCGGAGATATTGAGCTTAAAAGCTCAACTTGCGGCGAAACGGAGCTTAACACCACCTCCGGTGAGATGGAGCTTAGCGGCCTTGTCTGCACCAAGCTGGGAATTGACACCACCTCCGGCGGTGCCCGCCTTGAAAGGCTTGACTTCTCTCATCTCGAGTTTGACTCTGTATCCGGTAGCCTGAGAGGCTCCATTTTGGGCAGTGAGGATGATTTCACCGTATATTTTGACAGTGTGTCCGGCGGCAACAGCCTTAAAAACCTGCGGGGCAGCGGCAGTAAAACCATCGACTTTTCCTCTGTTTCGGGCAGTCTGAGGCTCGAGCTTGAGGATGAAACGGAGGCGGCATGAACGAATTTGAGCAGTATTCTCCATCTATAGATCTAGCTGCCGAAAAGCGGCTTATCTCCAAAATCGGCTTCGGCTATTTCACCTTTATAATTGCGGCAAGTCTTGTCCAGCTTTTGCTGGGACTTCTTTTCGGAATATTAAAGTACGATATTTCCAGCTCCATTTGGGGCTACTGGGCCTTTGCCCTTTTGCCCATGTATCTTGTGGGTGCGCCCCTGTGCTGGCTTATTCTTAAAGGCTTCCCCCCGCTTCAGTTCCAAAAATTTAAGCTTCCTTTCAAACGCTGGCTTTTCTTCCTTGTTATCAGCATTACGCTGATGTATGCCGGCAATCTCGTCGGGCAGGCCTTCTCCGCCCTGTTCGGGGCAATATTCAGAAGCAATCCCGGCAACACTGTGGAAAGCATGGTGCTGTCCTCCAGCACTTGGATCACCCTGCTGTTCGCTGTTATTATTGGCCCCATTATTGAGGAAATTTTCTTCCGCAAGCTCCTTATTGACAGGCTCCAGCGCTATGGAGACAAGGCCGCAATTCTCATTTCCGCCCTTATGTTCGGCCTTTTCCACGGCAACTTTTATCAATTCTTTTATGCCTTTGCCCTGGGCGTTATTTTCGCCTATGTCTATGCAAGAACACATATGCTTCGCTACTGCATAAGCCTGCACATGGTAATTAACTTTATGGGCAGTGTTATTGCCCCCTTTATTCTCAAGCTTACCACCGCCGGTCAGCTTGACGCCGTGGACATTATTTTGACAACCGATTCCATGGAAGCTGTTTCCGCCCTCGGCGCTGCTTCTCCCCAGATTCTGGGGACGCTTTTTGCCGGAATGTACGGCCTTTTAATTATCGGCTGTGTAATAACCGGCTTAGTGTTCCTAATTAAGAACTTTAAAAAATCCGTCTTGTACGAAGGCCCGGTTACCCTACCCGCCGGCAGCCGCTTTTCCACCTTCTTTTTAAATCCGGGAATGCTGTGCTTTTTAATTCTGAGCCTTATTGTGTTTATTTTGGCTCTTATCTGAAAGCATAAACGTTCAACAAAAAATGCGTCTTTTGTGGGCGCATTTTTTCGTGGCTTTTTGGCATATATAGTGTATAATGGTAAATTGGAATAGTAGGAATCATCATGACGACTTGCCGATATATTATCATGCCGTCATATGACGTTACATAGGAGGTAACCAAATGAGCAAAACAAAGATAATCTGCACACTGGGTCCCGCAACAGATGCCCCCGGCGTTCTTCGCAGCCTTATTGAGGGCGGAATGAATGTGGCTCGCTTCAATTTCTCCCACGGTACCCACGATGAACAGTTCAAAAGGCTTGAAGAGCTTAAAAAGCTAAGAGCTGAGCTCCATCGTCCCGTTGCGGCACTTATGGACACCAAGGGTCCCGAAATCCGTCTCGGACTTTTCAAGGACGGCAAGGCGGAGCTTAAAGAGGGCAGCACCTTCACCCTTACCACAGCGGAATGCGAGGGCAGTGCCGAGCGCGCCCATGTAACTCACGAGGGACTTATCGGCGATGTTTCAGTGGGCGGTGCCATCCTTTTGGATGATGGAAAAATATCCCTTACCGTTAAAAGCATAAAGGGTCTTGATATAATTTGCCGAGTAAACAATAATGGCATTATTTCCGACCGCAAGGGCGTGAACGTCCCCGGAGCCAAGCTTTCCATGCCCTACATCAGCAAAAAGGACTATGACGATATCATTTTCGGTGCGCAGTCCGGCTTTGACTATGTTGCTGCCTCCTTTGTCCGCACAGCAGATGATGTTAAGGAGATTCGCATGCTTCTTAACTGGAATGGCGGAGAGCGGATGAAAATAATTTCTAAAATTGAAAACATGCAGGGCGTTGAGAATTTCGACGAAATACTTGAGGTTTCCGACGGCATAATGATTGCCCGCGGTGATTTGGGCGTGGAACTCCCCTTGGAGGAAGTCCCGGTTCTTCAAAAGCAGCTTATTGACAAGGTCTACAAAAGCGGCAAGCCTGTAGTGACTGCCACACAAATGCTTGAATCCATGATTAGCTGCCCCCGCCCCACCCGTGCCGAGGCGGCTGACGTTGCCAACGCCATATATGACGGCACCAGCGCTATCATGCTCTCCGGCGAAACAGCCGTTGGCAAGTACCCTGTGCAGGCCATGGAAACCATGAATAAAATTGCAAAGCGTGCCGAAGCAGACATTGACTATGCCAAGCTTTTACGCACCCGCAACTTCTCCAGCGGCGGCAATGTTACCCACGCCATCTCCCACGCCGCCTGCACCTCCGCCAGCGATTTGGGTGCCGAGGCTGTCATTGCCTACACCCTTTCCGGAAGAGCCGCCCAGGAGCTTAGCGCATTTCGCCCCGGCTGCAGGGTAATTGCCTGCACCAGCTCTGAACGCACCTATAACCAGCTTTCCCTTAACTGGGGAGTTGAGGCTTTTATCGTCAAGGACGAAAAAAGCCTTGACGACCTTTTCGACAATGGCATTAAGGCCCTTGTAAAAGCAGGTCTTCTTTCCTCCGGAAACACGGTTGTGCTTACCGCCGGCGTTCCCATTGGCGTTTCCGGCTCCACAAACTTCATAAAAGTCGTTCAGGCAGTATAATTCTGCCGTTTCCCTTACGCTTCTCTGCTGTCCCCATTTTTCCATAAACAGCAGAGAAGCACCATGTAATTTATTTATCAGGAGATCAACATGCCAGAATTTAAAGTGGTAAGTGAGTACTCCCCCGCCGGCGATCAGCCCCAGGCCATTGACGCCCTTGCAAAGGGTATTGAGTTAGGCTTTGAGGAGCAGACCCTTTTAGGCGTTACCGGAAGCGGAAAAACCTTCACCATGGCAAAGGTAATAGAGCGTGTGCAAAAGCCGACTTTGGTTCTTGCCCACAACAAGACCCTGGCCGCCCAGCTTTGTGCCGAGTTCAAGGAGTTTTTTCCCAACAATGCCGTGGAATACTTTGTGTCCTACTACGACTATTACCAGCCCGAGGCCTATATTCCCCATACCGACACCTATATAGAAAAGGACTCCGACACAAACGAGGAGATCGACCGTTTGCGTATATCCGCCACCTGCGCTCTTTTGGAGCGGCGGGACGTTATTGTTGTGTCCTCGGTTTCCTGCATCTATGGCCTTGGTGAGCCGGACGATTTTGCCAACATGATGATTTCCCTGCGAACGGGTATGACCATGGACAGGGACGAGCTTTTGAGACGGCTTATTGACAGCCGCTATGAGCGCAACGACGTTGCCTTTGAGCGCAACAAATTCCGTGTTCGAGGCGACACCGTGGAAATTTTTCCCGCCTATTGGAACGACAGGGCAATTCGGGTCGAGTTTTTCGGTGATGAGATCGACCGTCTGTCTGAAATAAATGTGGTCACCGGTGCTGTCCTAAGCACGGTGAGCCATGCCCCCATTTATCCCGCCAGCCACTACGTTACCACCAAAGAAAAAATGACTGCCGCCATTGATGAAATCCGCATTGAGTGTGACCGTCGGGTAAAGGAATTCGAGGAGGCGGGCAAGCTTATCGAAGCCCAGCGCATAAAGCAGCGTACGGACTATGATATTGAAATGATGCAGGAGCTGGGCTATTGCTCCGGCATTGAAAACTATTCCCGGATAATAAGCGACCGGCCCCAGGGCAGCGCCCCCATGACGCTTATTGACTATTTTCCCAAGGACTTTCTTCTTTTCGTGGACGAAAGCCACGTTACCCTGCCTCAGGTTCGGGCAATGTATGCCGGGGACAGGGCAAGAAAGGAAAGCCTTGTGGAGTACGGCTTCCGTTTGCCCTCCGCCTTTGACAATCGTCCCCTTACATTTGAAGAGTTTGAGAAACGCAGAAACCAGGCAATATATGTATCTGCAACCCCTGCGGACTATGAGCGGGAGCGCTCCTCTCAAATTGCGGAGCAGATCATCCGCCCAACGGGACTTTTGGACCCACCCATCTCCGTGCGTCCCACCGAAGGACAGATTGATGACCTTATCGGGGAGATAAATGCAAAGGTGAAGATGGACCAGCGGGTTCTTGTCACCACCCTCACAAAGCGCATGGCGGAGGATTTGACCTCCTATCTTGGCGGTGCGGGCGTAAAATGCCGCTATATGCACAGCGATGTTGGCACAATTGAGCGCATGGAAATCATCCGCGACATGCGGTTGGGAGAGTTTGATGTGCTTATCGGCATAAACCTTCTTCGTGAGGGTCTTGACCTGCCGGAGGTTGGGCTTGTGGCAATTTTGGATGCGGACAAGGAGGGCTTCCTTCGCAGTGAAACCAGCCTTATCCAAACCATCGGCCGTGCCGCAAGAAATGCCGACAGCTTTGTCATTATGTATGCGGACACGCAGACCCGTGCCATGCAGGCCGCCATCAGTGAAACCGAGCGCCGCCGTGAAAAGCAAAAGGCGTATAACGATGCCCACGGTATTGTTCCACGGACTATAAAAAAGTCCGTGCGGGACATAATTGAAATATCCGGCGGCTCAAACGATGAGCTTAACGACAACGGGGTCAAGATGACCGCCGCCGAGCGCAATGCACTTATTGATAAGCTTGAAAAGCAAATGCGCGAGGCCGCCAAAATGTTGGAGTTCGAGCTGGCGGCAGAGCTTCGCGACAGGATAATACGCCTGCGTGGCTGATGCTTTTGCTTGCTATCCATCGAAGTGATGTGGTTTCCTTGTCCAGTGGCAACCTCTGCTAAACGGTGTTTCAAAACAAGCTTGAAAGGAACAATGCAATGAAACTAATGATACTCGACGGCAATAGTATAGTAAACCGTGCTTTTTACGGCATACGGATGCTCAACGCTCCGGATGGCACGCCCACCAACGGTGTGTACGGCTTTCTCACCATACTCCACAAGCTCTTGGACGAGGAACACCCCGAGTACCTTTGCGTTGCCTTTGACCTGCACGCCCCCACCTTCCGTCATGAGGAATTTGCCGACTACAAGGCGCAAAGAAAGCCCATGCCCGAGGATTTGGTTGTGCAAATGCCTATTTTGAAGGAGCTTATCGATGCCGCCGGCATTAAGCGCATTGAGCTTGAAGGCTTTGAGGCGGATGACCTTATCGGTACCGTTTCCCGCCGCTGCGAAAAAGAAGGGCTTGACTGCGTTATCGTCACCGGAGATAAGGACAGCTTTCAGCTTATAACCGACAAAACCACCGTTAAACACGTTAAATCCCGCATGGGGAAAACCGAAACCATTGACTATACTCCTGCTGTTTTTCGTGAGGAATACGGCTTTGACCCCATCCGTATAATTGACCTAAAAGCGCTGATGGGCGATGCGTCAGACAATATCCCCGGCGTAAAGGGCGTGGGTGAAAAAACCGCAATGAACCTTGTTCAGCTCTACGGCGGGATTGATGATATCTATGCCAAGCTTGACGCTTTGGACATTAAGGATAGCGTTCGCAAAAAGCTTTCCGACGGCACGGAAGCTGCAAAAAACTCCTATTACCTTGCAACCATCGTCACCGATGTCCCCTTTGAACTTAATTTGTCCGAATGCCTTTTCTCCGGCAGCTTCGACGGGGCTTACAGCGTTTTTCAGCGTTTGGGCTTCACAAGCCTTATTGAAAAATGGGGCATTTCTCAAAATGCCAGCACTGTTGTTCCGATTATGGGTGAAAATATTCCCGCACCACCGGTAATCCAAGTGACAAGCGAGGATTTCACCGCCGCAGTGGAGTCCATAAAAGCTGCGGAATTCGTGTCCGTTACTCCTCTTTTTGACACCTTGGATTCTATTGAAGTCTGTGACGGTGAGCATGTTTATATTTTTCACTGGAGCAGTCTTGGGGACAGCTACAGCGGCTTTTTAAAGCTACTATTTTCTCAACAAATCCGCAAGCTTTCCCACAATGTGAAGGATTTTATGGGGCTTTTGCTGTCGGAAAATCTGCAAATCGACGGATTTTTCTTCGATACGGCAATTGCCGCATACCTCCTTTCCCCTACGGAAAGCAACTATGAGCTAAGCAGCCTTTGCCAAAAATGTCTTGGCCACGGCGCAAACGGCTCGTGGGCAATATATTCCCTTTACCCCGCCTTGGCGAACATGCTCAAGGAGCAAGGCATGATGGAGCTTTTAAATAACATTGAAATGCCCCTTTGTGCCGTGCTTGCGGACATGGAGAGGGAGGGCTTTTGTGTTGACAAAACAGCCATTTACGACTTTGGACAGCAGCTTTCCGCAGGCATAAGTGCCCTTCAAAAGGATATTTTTGCCCTTGCCGGAGAGGAATTTAACGTAAACTCCCCCAAGCAGCTTGGGGAAATTCTATTTGAAAAGCTCATGCTTCCCGGTGGAAAACGGACAAAAACCGGCTTTTCTACCAATGCAGACGTTCTTGAAAAGCTTTCCGGAAAGCATGAAATTGTGGACAAGGTTTTGGAATTCCGCCAGCTTTCAAAGCTTAAATCAACCTATTGCGACGGTCTTTTAAAGGTAACCGGTAAAGACAACCGAATCCACACCAGCTTTCAGATGACGGTCACCGCCACGGGACGGCTTTCTTCAACTGAGCCGAATCTTCAAAATATCCCTGTGCGCACCCCGCTGGGTGCCGAGCTTCGCAAAATGTTCGTTGCATCCAAGGGCAACGTTCTTGTTGATGCCGACTACAGCCAGATTGAGCTTCGCCTCCTTGCCCACATTTCAGGGGATGAGGTCATGCGGCAGGCGTTTTTAAGCGGCGAGGATATTCACGCCGTTACCGCCTCCCAGGTTTTTGGCGTACCCCTTTCGGAGGTGACGAAGCTTCAGCGAAGCCACGCAAAGGCAGTCAACTTTGGCATTGTTTACGGCATCGGCGCCTTCTCACTATCCCAGGATATCGGCGTAAGCGTGGGCGAGGCGAAGGCCTATATCGACGCATATTTGGAAAAATACAGCGGCGTACGGGACTATATGGAGGCTGTCACCAAAAAAGCCGCCGAGGATGGCTATGCCGCCACCCTTTTCGGCCGCAGACGTCCCATGCCAGAGCTTAAAAGCTCCAACCACAATCTTCGTGCCTTTGGCGAACGTGTCGCCCGTAACATGCCCATTCAGGGTACGGCGGCCGATGTAATAAAGCTTGCCATGGTGAATGTGCACCGCCGTCTGAAAAGCGAGGGACTGGAAGGAAAGCTTATTCTTCAGGTGCACGACGAGCTTATTGCCGAATGCCCCGAGGCCGAGGCCGACATGGTTAAGGCAATTCTTGTGGAGGAAATGGAAAATGCCGTCAGCTACAGTGTCCCCCTTACCGCCGATGCCGGAATAGGTAAAAGCTGGCATGACGCAAAATAAAACAGCAAGTTTTGCAACAGATTTACTGTCTGCCCCTTGACATTTGGAGGACTTAGGTATATGAACATCACTGACACTAAAATTGAGCATCTTTCCCAAATTGAAAAAATCGAAAAATCCTGCTTTTCTCTGCCCTGGACCACCCTGCAAATTGAAAAGCAGATAATTTCCGATAGCTGCATTTTCTTGTCCGCGGTGGATGAAAGCGATAATGTCATTGGTTATGTTAACCTTATTTTTGTTGTTGACGAGGGATATATCGGCAACCTGGCCGTGGTAGAGACTCACCGCAGGCAGGGTGTTGCCGAAGCTCTTTTGCGTGAGCTTGAGCAGCGCTGCATCCTGCAAAATCTCGCTTTTATTACCCTTGAGGTCAGGCAGAGCAACGCCGCTGCAATCGCCCTTTACCACAAGTGCGGCTTTTCAAACGCCGGCATCCGCAAAAACTATTATGTAAACCCGCAGGAGGACGCTGTCCTTATGACAAAGTTTCTTCCTTCAACCCAACCTTAGAACATACAAAGAGGAAATATTTATGCTGATAATGTCAGTTGAATCCACCTGCGACGAAACCGCCGTTGCCATCACACGGGACGGCAGGCAGGTGCTTACAGACCAAATTTTTTCCCAGGCAGATCTTC
>CAZJYY010000046.1:0-17553 GCA_964550315.1 uncultured Oscillospiraceae bacterium
GGAGTACGCAAGCGGTGTGGCAATCAAGCTCCATTACAGTGCCGACATTGCCACCTTCGATTTGTCTAAGCTCATCGGCACCCAGGGCACAATCGGCGGTAGCTGCCCTGTGGACGGTCACAGCGTTGCTGTGGTGACAAACACCTATGCCGTCACCGGCGATGGCGCAAGCATTGCAGACGGCGTTCTCACTGTGACTAAGGTGGGCAGTGCCACTGTCACGGTGAAGTCCACGGTAAACGGCAAGGAATCTACGGGCGTTGATGTTACCTTCACCGTCACCAAGGGTGAGGCTCCCCCTGAACACGCAGACCATGCCCCCACTGTTCAGGGCGGGATGAAGGTGATCTTTGATACCCAATGGAACAGCATTACCACCGGCGCACAGAAAATAACCACCAATACAAACATTGTCCTGATGGAGGATGTGACGCTGGAAAGCTTCAAAATTTCCGGTTCATCCTCTTCCAACAGAACAGCGGTATATCTTTGCCTCAACGGTCACAAGCTGACGGTGACAAATGGGATTACCATTGCAAACTATGCGAATTTGTCCATTTGTGACTGTTCAAGCGACCCTCTCACCGGCAGCATAGCCGGCGGGGTGAAGATAGCAGGCTACGGCGAAAGCTACAACAGCGTTTCCGTTTACGGCGGAACCATAGACTCGGTTGAAACAACGCCCAACGGTTACTTCGATATGAAGGGCGGGAAAATTACAAACAGAATATTCACCACCTATGCTTCCACCTCCCAGGAAGGGAGCGAGATTAACATTTTCGGCAATGCTATTGTGGAGGGCACAATTTATGCGCAGTGCGGCAATGTAGTAAATGTCTACGGCAATGCCAAGGTAAACGAGATTGAAACCTACTATGCTGCCAATGTCTATCCTAGCCAAATCCATGTGTACGGCACCCCCACGGTAAGGTCCATCAAGCTTGCCAATGCGGGAACAGAGTACGTAGAAGCAGAGCAGGCCGATTACCCAAACACCCCTTACACCGGCGAAGCTACGATCACCATAAGCAGCAAGAACGGCTGGGAAACTGGGCGTGTGGTAGACTACGTAACCGACACAAACTATATGAAATTCGTCCCCGATTCTGCCTCCGGCAAGGCATTTTACAGAGCTGCTTATAAGCAACATACTGCGCTCTATGCCGGCGCAGGCTGTGCCGTGAGCTATGACAGCAACGGGGCAGGAGCAGGCGGTGCAGCCCCCACGGGCGGCAGCTATGCGCAAGGGCAGCAAATAACCCTCCCCGGCGTTGGCGATATGAGAAAGGAAAACTGCGTCTTTAAGGGTTGGTCAACAGACGAATTTGGCGCAGCCATTGCCGACGAGGACGCCGAAGCCGAGGGCGTGCAGTGGACTGTCCCTGAGCGATCCGGCGTAACCCTTCATGCAATCTGGTCGAGCACTGTGGTTTCCGGCGGCGATATAACCACGCTGGACGAAACCACGCTGGACGGCATTTTGGGCGAGTATAACTATACCCTTGACAGCAGCACAACCCCCGAAACCATTACTCTTGAGTCGGACATCCAGCTTTCAACTACCCTCGTCTTTGCGGGCGTGGAGTGCGTGTTCGACTTGAACGGTCATGCTATCACGCAGGCACCCAATGCAACCTCCGGCGGCATATGTCTCGGCGGTGACAAGACCGCTACGCCTACAAAGGTGACAATTATTGACACGCCGGGCGGCGGCAGCGTCACCGGCATGTGCAGCAACGGAAACGCAGCTGTAAATGTTCTTGCAAAAACAGACGGAGATTCCTTCGTCATTGAGGGCGGCACCTTCACCGGTGTTGGCTGCGCAGGCATCGCCGCAGGCAGTCCGGACGCAACCGTTTCCCTCACCATCAACGGCGGAAAATTTGTGGGCGATACCAATGAGGATGGCGCAGACTTTTATTTTGGTGGAATTAACGGCGTTATTTCCGGCGGAGAGTTTTCCTCAGCGTATCTGAAAACAAGCTACGATGATGACAAATGGCAGCTCTCCGGCGGCAGCTTTGATAAAGTCGGTGGAACCTATGGTCCCAAGATTTCCACCCTTCTCGCCCCGGGATACTCCTTCTGGAAGGACGGCTCGGTGGTAAGCGATTTGACGGGCACCTCACTTGAGGGCAATATCACCGTAGCACCCTCTCCCCAGGCATCGTACACCACAGACGGCACAAACACCCTTATGGGCAGCTTCAAAGACGCTGTGGCGAATGCACAGGACGGCTCTACCATTACCGTTATCAATGATGTGGAGCTAAGTGAAACGATCAAAGTCAGCAAAAATCTCACCGTCGTTGCCGAGGGCAACCGCACCATCAAGCAGACGGCATCTATTTCTTCATACAGCTTAATTACAACCGGTTATTATAATACTCTTACCCTTGGCACAGAAGCCGGCATGGGAAATGGCAACACCCTAACCATTGACGGCAATAGCTTTGATGTAGGTACCTTTGAGGCCCTAGTTGAAGGCAAAATCAAAATGTATAGTGGGGTAACTGTTCAAAACAGCGGATACTATGGTCTTTCCCTAAATGCAGGAAGTGAAATTCATGGTGGTACAATCCAAAATTGTGATGACAGGTGTATAGATACAGATGAAAATGTTTCTATTGAAAACGCAACCATTATTGCAAAGAGCTATGAGGACGGTCTTGGCGTCGGGGGCGGTACTTGTACCGTGAAAAATACAGATATTTCAGGTGGTAACTATGGTGTGTATGTAAGCTCCGGAAATGTTATCCTAAACGAGGGCACAAAAATACATAACAACTCTAGAGGAATTTTCTGGAACGGCGCCGGTACTGTAACCTTAAATAGCGGTGTGGAAATTTATGGTAACACCGGTCCCGCATTTTATTTCAATGACTCAGGAAAATTAAATATTAATGAGGGTGCAAAAATTTATAACAACAGCACAGTCATTGATTTTAATGATGTTGGCTGCACTATTACCATGAATGGCGGCGAGATTTACGGCAATTTCGGTAAAGTGATTGATGGCACCAATTATCCTTACAGCGGCACAGGGGTTAATACCATTAAGCTTTTAGGCGGTAAGATTTATGGTAACAAGGGAGATTACTGGACAGGCGCAATTGTGGTCAACCAATATAACCAGCTGGTTTTAGGTGGCACAGAGATTTATAATAACTTTACCGATGGCGCTAAAAACGATGCTACAGGTCTTTATGAGGGAACAACACAAAGAAATATTTATTTAACAAGCAGTTCCTCCGGCAGCAGCGCCAACGCTCTATCCTTTGTTAAGCTGCAAAGCGGCTTAACCGGCGCAAACAGCATAGGCTTTAGTGGTGACAGCACAAATATTGCCGTTGGCACACCTATTGTTCAGTCCGACGGCACCTACACCATTACGGCCGATGACATGGCAAAATTCACCTGGGAAATGACCGGCACGAATAACCGTAAGCTGGTGCTGGACGGCGAGGGCACAGCGGCTGTTATCAAGCTGGCTAACGCCCTGAGTGCACCCACTTTCAGCATCCAGCCCACAGCAAGTACCACCGTCACCTTCGGCAGCATTAGCGGCAGCCTGACGGTTGCGGCAAACCTTGCTGCTGACGCAAGCAGCGAAACAATGCTTAGCTACCAGTGGCAGCAAAAGGGCACAGAGGATGCTTGGAGCAATATTGAGGGCGAAACAGGAGCGAGCTTCACCATCCCCACCGACTTGGCAGCGGAGACCTATACCTACCGCTGTGTAGCAACCGCCACTCTCGGCAATGACACCCAGAGTACAAATTCAGACGGCGCTGCGGTGACTGTCAGCCCCAAGGCTATCACAGGCACGGCTGCGATAAGCGGCACGGCTACCTATGGCGAAACGCTCACCGCCGGCTATACGGATGGTGATGCCAATGAGACTGTCAGCTACGCATGGTATCGCAGCGGAACCGAGGAGTCCATTGGCAGCGGTGATTCTTATACCCTCGCCGCCGAGGATGTGGGTAAGACAATCACCTTGAAGGTCATCGGTACCGGAAACTACGGCGGAGAAAAGGAAAGCGCCGCCACAGGCGCAGTAGCCAGGGCGCAGCTTGCCGTTACCGGAACAACCATAGCAGGCACTAAGGAATATGACGGAAGCACCACCTCCGCAGTGTCGGCTCAAGGCACACTCTCCGGCGTTGTGGGAAGCGATGGCATCACCGTGCTTGCCACAGCGAAATATGATGACAAGAACGTGGGTACCGAAAAGCAAGTTACAATTACATACGCCATAAACGGTGGCAGCAACCAGGACTGCTACCTAGCACCCAGCAGCACCACAGCCACCGCTGCCATTACGGTGAAGGATCTCACCGTCACCGGCATGACAGCCACAGACCGTGAGTATAACGGCACAACTGCGGTCACCATCACCGGCGGCACGCTTAGCGGTCTGGTGCAGGACGACAACGTTACCTTGGTGAGCACCGGCGTTACCGGAACGATAACCGATGGTACAGCAGGAGTTGGAAACGGCAAGGCCGTCACTGTCTCGGGCTACACCATTGATGGTGCAGACAAGGACAACTACAGCTTCACCCAGCCAACAGGTGTGACGGTGAATATCACACCTCTCAATCCGGCGACCGTGGGGGCACGCGCAACCTCGCTGGACGGACATGAAATCAGCGATAAGCCATTTACTATCACCCCTGCCTATGCCTACACAGGCAGCGAAATAAAGCCCAAAATCAAAGTGGAGCTTTATGTGAACGGCGCTTGGGTAACGCTTGCCGAGGGCACAGATTATGAGCTTGACGATTATAGAAACAATGTTGAAATCGGCACGGCAGGGGCTGCACAATTTTCCATTAGCTTTAAGGGGAATTATAATCCAAAATCCGGCATAATAGTTAAGTTCTCCGTAACCGCGGCCACCCTGCCCGCAGGTACAACAAACGAAACCATTTTCACGGACTACCCCGACACCAGCGAGAGCTGGTCTAAAGACCCGGACGGCGTGACATTTGACACAAACGAGGGCTGGTATGTCAGCAAGACTGCCCCGGTGGGCACCGACACGTCCGTCACCTTTGAGACCGAGGGCGAGAACCGCACGGAAACCGTCTATGTCAAAGACAGTGAGGGCAACACCTACACCACGGAAGTTATATATAGCTATGACAAGACCGCACCGGAACTTGACGTTGCGGATGCCGCCATCGGTAATCCCACGGAGTGGAAAAACGCCGAGCAAACCATAACCCTTGCACCTACAGACGGCGTTTCGGGTGTTGAAAGTGTCACCGTGACGAAAAAGGATGATACCACAACCGTTACTGTTACAGAGACTGACGGCGAGTACAGCTTTACCACCATCGGCAACGGCGAATATAACGTCACCGTCACCGATACGGCGGGAAATAAGACCGAAAAGACCATAAGCGTCAGCAAAATCGACACTACGAAGCCCACCGCCAGCATTGATGAAATTGCAAATGTACCCGAAAGCGGCTGGTTTACCAAGGATGTGACCGTGAACGTATCTGTTTCGGACACGAATATTAAGGAGTGGAAGTACTCTCTGGATAACGGCAAAACTTGGACGAAAGGCACCGGAACCAGCTTTACCATCAGCGACAACGGCGATTATACCGGCAAGGTGAAGATTAAGGCGGTTGACCAAGCGGGCAACGAGACGATTTCCGCTGCTGCCGACGTTAAGCTGGACAAGGCAACGCCCGCTGCACCGAATGTGTCCGTTAAGGATGGCAAGAACGTCTATACTATTAGCAACTACCCCTCTTCATGGACGGCAAATGATGTGGAATTTGGTTCGCTCCTTGTTAATTCTGAACCGGTTTCCGGCATTGACAAGTTCCAGTATTCAACTAACGGAGGACAGAACTGGAATGACATAGAGGGGAAATCCTATACGCACAAAACTAATACCGACACCTCCGGCGTAAGCTACATTTTCCGCGCGGTCAGCAAAGCGGGAACTGTGGGCTTAAGCACAGGCTCCGTCACCGTAAAACGCAGCGCACTTGATGACACCGAGCTGAACGCCACCAAGTACACCGAAGACATGCTGAAAATCGGCAACAGCGGTATTGCGGACACATGGTATACAACAACACCCACAATCACAGTAACAAAGCCCCAAAAGGTGGGTACAAACGACAATGCCTTGGACGCAACCACCTATTACAAGCTGTGGGAAACCGACACAACTGAGCCGACAAATGGCACCACACTTTCCGACACAAGCATAACCATCCCCAACGACGGTGAGTGGACGCTGCAAATCTGGACTGAGGACGCGGCGGGCAACAAAACCCCGACACTCACCAAGACCATTGCTGTTGATACCACGAAGCCCGAGCTGGACACCACCGATGCTGCCATCGGCAATCCCACGGAGTGGAAAAACGCCGAGCAGACCATCACCCTTATCCCTGAGGATGTGACTGCCGGAATTAAGAGTGTCACAGTGGTAAAGAAGGGCGAGGCGGACACCGTCGTTACCGTTGCAGCGGGAACTGGTGAAAATGAAGGCAAATACACCTTTATCACCATCGGAAACGGAGAATACACCGTTACCATAACTGACAATGCGGGCAATAGCGAGGACTTTACAATTACCGTTTCCAAGGTGGATACCACGAAGCCCGCCATCACGATTCCCGAGTTTGACAGTACTAAATGGTATGGTGCTACGGAAATCACCGTTGGAGTAGAGGACGGCGACAGCAAGGTTAAAACTGTAACCGTTATCGGCGGACATTTCACCGAAGCCGAGGACATCAAAACCGCCGAAAAATTCACCGCCACGGAAACCGTTGCCAAGAGCTATGCCTACACCATTACCGCTACGGACAATGTGGGCAATGAGAGCACCAAAACCGTGACCATCAGCATCGACCTGCGCATTGATATCTTCATAGAGAAGGTGGAAGCACTTGGCAGCAATCCGACCTATTCAGACCTGGCAAAGGTTGTGGGATGGTTCGAATCCCAGAGCGAGCTTGTGAAAAACCACATCAAGGCAAACGACAATGCAAACGCAAAGCTGGAAAAGCTGCAGAAGGACTTCAAGGCTGCCGCTGAAACTGCCAAGGATGATATTGTAAGCGACATCGGAGATGCCGATACTATCGAGGAAATCAAAGATGCCAAGCGGGACTACGATGCCCTGCCGGAGGAAGTCAAAAAGGATATACCCGCTGACATTGTGAAGGAGCTTACCGAAAAGGCAGACAACGCCAAGGCGGCGGAGGATGCCAAAAATCTGATAGACGAGGCGGCAAAGCCCGACGCAAGCTATGACGACAAGTCCGCCGCTGTGGATGCTTGGGAAAAGCTAAGCGACGACCAGAAGGCGCTGATTCGGGAAAGCGAGAGCAGCTACAACACAATCAAGGCTGACGTGGACGCGGTTGACAAGGTTATAGACCTTATCGACGGCATGAAGAAGCCCTATACCAAGGATGCAATCACAGAAGCACAGGACGCTTATAACAACCTTGATACCGATCAGAAGAACATCTTCCCAGCGGACAAAAAAGGAGAACTGGATGGGCTGACAGCCATGCTGGGCAAGGCGGAAGCGGTGGAAGCGCTTATCAAGAAGCTACCCGACAGTTACACCGGTGCTAGCGATGACACCGCCATCAAGACCGCCAAGGCCGCCTATGATTCGCTGACCGCAGATGAAAAGGCATTGCTAGACCCCGTCCTTAAGACCAAGCTGGACACCCTTTATAAGGATATGTTAAGCAGCAAGGATGCCGAGGAAAAGGCTAAAATTGAGGCCGAAAAGAAGTTTACCGACAAGGTAAGCGAGGTTTTAAATGATCCCACTTTGGACAAGATAAACGATCTTCTTAAGGACAAGGAAGCCCTTGAAAAGGATGGCAATTACAATGATTTGCCCCAGAATGTGAAAGACGGCGTTGAAAACCTCGAAAAGGCCAAGGACATCATTGAGGCGCTGGATAAAATCACTAAGGACAACATCGTTGACGAGACTAACGGCGGTAAGCTGTCCGAGGACGCAGAAAAAGCGCTTGATGAATACAACAAGCTGCCGGGCGACAATACCATAAAGGACATCGTTGACAAGGCCACCGACAACAAGGCTGATGACATCGGTAAGGTGGGGGAGGCACTGGACAAAATTGACAAAATACCCACCCACAACGATGAAGTTAAAAACGACAAGGGTGAGATCACAACACCTGCCACCGGCGTGGGCGAGGACTGCGAAAAGCAGACAGACAACGAGCACAGCTCTGACGAGCACCAGAAGGCTATCGAGGACGCAAAGGATGCGCTTGAGAAACTGCCGGATGGCGCCAAGGATCTTATCCCTGAGGACAAAAAGGAGCAGGTCAAGGACGAGTACGAAAAGCTTGTAAAATATCTTGACTACATAACCATTGCAAAGACCGGCAAAACCGAGGTCGAGGTGGTGGGCATGACGGACAAGGTGACTCTGCCCGCAGACTCTGCCGCAGCAGAAAAAACCGTTCTTGAGGTTGTGGCGACGGATAGTCACCCAGGCAACATGCCAAAGGTACCCACAGGTAAAAGCGAGGTTCTATCTGTGGACGTGAAGCTCGTGGCGAAAATTTACACCAACAAGGACGACGAGAATCCCTCCGCAACACAGATAGTTCAGCCTGCACCCGGGGAGAATGTAACCGTGAAGCTCCTTATCCCCAACGGCTACAAGCTGGACACTTTGGAAGTGTGGCACGTGAAGGACAACGGTTCCCGCAGCCGCATCACAAGCTTTACCCTTACCACCGAGAGCGGCAAAACCTATGCCGTCTTTGAGATTGACTCCTTTAGCCACTTCGTGTTCTTTGCCGAGCAGGAGAACACTTATGTGCCCACCACACCGGAAAAACCCACAGTTACAGCGCCTGAGAATGGCTCGGTTGACGTGAGCCCCGCAAATCCCGCTCCCGGACAGAACGTTACCATCACCACAAAGCCCGACAAGGGCTACGAGGTCGGCGACGTGACGGTCGAGGATAAGAACGGCAACAAAATCCCCGTGACCGACAAGGGCGACGGAAGCTTTACCTTCACACAGCCCGACGGCAAGGTGACGATTACCGTTACCTTCAAGCCTGAAGGTGCAGTCTTTGGTGATGTTTCAAAGGATGACTGGTTCTATGAGGCTGTGAAGTATGTATATGAAAACGGCCTTATGAACGGCACCGGCGACGGAGATTTCAGCCCCTATCTTGACACTACCCGCGGCATGATAGTCACCGTTTTGTGGAGACTTGAGGACGAACCAAATGTCGGCACAAACGTCTTTGAGGATGTGGCGGAAGGTGCGTACTATGCCAAGGCTGTTGCTTGGGCGGCAGAAAATAAGATAGTCGAGGGCTATGGCGACGGCAAGTTCGGGCCGAGAAACAGTATTACCCGAGAGCAAATGGCGACAATTCTGTATCGCTATGCAGGGTATAAGGGTCTGGACATCAGTAAAACTGCAGAGCTTACCGACTTCAAGGATGCGATAGAAGTATCCGCTTACGCAAAAGAAGCTGTTGGTTGGGCAGTTGCCTCCGGACTTTCGAACGGAAAAGACAACGGGAAGCTTGACCCCAAGGGCAGCGCCGTGCGCTGTGAAGCGGCGGCAATGCTGATGAGATTTTGTAAAATAGGCAAAGCATAAAACTTAATTTCACAGGAAGGGGCGGCTGCAATGCAGCCGCCCCTTTGCAATTCAGATTAAATCGCAAGCACAGAAAAATTGAAGGCAAGCTTGGCGGGAAAAAAGGAGTATGGGCAAAAAAGTTTCTTGCTGAATTTTAATAAAACCCATGATATAATGACCTTACAACAAAGTTGTATTCCATTTGAAGGCAGGAAAAAGGTTATGGGGACAATAAGCTCGGTTTTAAATCTTCTTGCGGGGGATAGCCTCGATGAGAGCTTGGGTGCGGTATATTGCTGCAAAAGCGAGGCCGTAGCTGAACCGAAAAAGCGCATAAAAGACGCAATAAACGCATACATGGCGGCGTTTTCCGCTGATGAAAGCTGCGAAATAGCCGCTTTTTCCGCTCCGGGACGGACTGAGCTTGGCGGTAACCACACTGACCACCAAAGGGGCTGTGTTTTGGCGGCCGGCGTAAATATGGACATGTTGGCGGTTGCGGCAAAAAATGGGACGGATAAAATTTTGATTCGTTCTGAGGGCTACTCTCAGCTTGAAATTGACACAAGGGAGCTTGAAGTTTGTAACGGTGAAAAGGGAAGCTCCGCAGCTCTCGTTCGTGGCGTGGCGGCACAAATTAAGGAGTTGGGCTACGTGCCCGCAGGTTTTAACGCTTACATTTGCTCTAATGTGCCGGCAGGGTCGGGGCTTTCCTCCTCCGCCGCTTTTGAAGTCTTGATAGGGACAATTTTGAATTACTTATTCTGCCATTCAGATATCTCGGCAGAAAAAATTGCCCAAATAGGGCAAGCTGCAGAAAATAAATACTTTGGAAAGCCCTGCGGCCTTATGGATCAAATGGCAAGCGCAGTGGGTGGAATTGTAGAAATTGATTTTAAAAACTCGCAAAGTCCTGCAGTTTCCAAAATACAATTCGATTTTGAAAGGGCGGACCACGCCCTGTGCATTATAAATTCGGGCGCCGATCATGCAGATTTAACCGAGGAATATGCGGCAATTACAAGGGAAATGACCGCAGTTGCCCGGGAATTTGGGAAAAAAGTTCTGCGTGAGGTGGACGAAGGGAAGTTTTTTACAGCTATTCCACAGCTTAGACGGGCTTTGGGTGACCGTGCGGTTTTGCGGGCAATGCACTTTTTCCAGGAAAATAAGAGAGCGCAGGATGAAGCCAAAGCGCTAAAGGATAATGATTTCAATAAATTTCTGACTCTGATAAGGGAGTCGGGAAGCTCCTCGCAAACCAAACTTCAAAATAGCTTTTCCATAAAAACACCCCAACATCAGGCCATACCTATTGCCATTGCCACGGCAGAAAGGCTTTTGGAGGGGACTGGGGCAGTTAGAGTCCACGGCGGGGGCTTTGCCGGAACAATTCAGGCTTTTGTACCCGTGGAAATGCTGGACGGTTTTAAGGCGGGAATGGAAGCTCTTTTGGGCGAAAATATGTGCCATGTGCTGTCCATAAGACCTGTTGGCGCCTGTGTGATTATTAAGTGAATAGGCCTGCGGCACAAGCAGTAGGTGCCCTAGGAGAAGCTATAGTTTTATATGCAGACGAGGTGATTTTTAAGTGAAAATAAGCTCAGGCATTTTTGATAAAAGCAGTAAAGGGGAAACCATAAGCTGCTGGATTCTGGAAAATGAAAATGGAATGTCCGCAGAAATTATAAGCTATGGCGGGGCTATACGAGCTTTAAATTTCCCTGTGCGAGGGAAAACACGAGACCTTGTCTTGGGCTTTGATGACGCTGCAGGCTACGAAGGGCAAACGGCGTATATCGGTGCGCTTATCGGGCGGGTGGCAAACCGCATTGGAGGGGCGGGCTTTTCCTTGAATGGGAAAAGCTATAAGCTGTGCAAAAATGACGGCGAAAACTGTCTTCACGGCGGGACGCAGGGCTTTCATACTAAAAACTGGGTTGGCTCGGTGGAGGATGGAAGGCTTGTGCTCAGGCTGGAAAGTCCCCCTGGTGAAGAGGGATTCCCAGGGAAGCTGGGTGTCAGCGTCAGCTATTTTTTGAGCGAGGATAACGCACTTTGTGTTGAATATAGAGCAGAATCAGATGATGAAACCCCGATTAGCCTGACAAATCACACATATTTTAATCTGTATGGAAACGGGAGCATAGAAAACCACCGAGTGCAAATTTTTGCCGATTATATCTTGGAAATTGATAAAGCCCTGATTCCTACGGGACGACTTATGAGCGTTCAAAACACAGCACTTGACCTGAGAGAAGGGCGGGTTCTAAAAGAGGGGCTTGAAGAATCTCATCCGCAAATGGAAATAGCCGGTGGATATGATCACAACTATGTGCTGCGCCGCAGCGGGGAAAAATCCCTTAGCCTGGCGGCGGTGGTTGAAATAGAAGATTTGCGAATGGAATGCAGTACCACACTGCCGGGTCTGCAGCTATACAGCGGGAATTCTCTTGGGGAAATTTACGGGAAAAGGGGCACACGCTATGGTAAGCGAGCCGGACTTTGTCTTGAAACCCAGGGCTTTCCCGACAGTGTAAATAAGCCGGATTTTCCCAGCATAATTCTAAATCCCGATGAGATTTACAGCCATAAAACCGTGTATAGATTTAAAGAAATCTGAGCGGGTGTGGTCACAAAAAATAATCCCTTGGCTTTTCAAAACTGGTAGCCAAGGGATTTTAATTTATGAATTTATGTGCCCGCTGTCTACTGCTTGCGGAGTTTTGCCCGAATTGCACGCATATCCTCGGGCAGGACTTCGTCCGGCATGTTATCCGGAACAAGTGTGGTTCCCGCTGCCTTTGCCGTTTCGTAGTACCAGCACTTAAAGCGCACGGTGTCCAACGTTTCTTGAAGCTGCGCCATTTGACGCTCCACCTCTTCCTGCTGACGCTGAAAAAGCTTTAGCCTTGCGTCAATACTTTTGTCCCCTTGCATCACGAGGGTAATAAAGCTGCGAATGTCTTTTAGCTGCATTCCTGTGGCCTTAAGACAGCCGATTATTTTCAGAAATTCGTAGTCACTTTCCTTAAACATGCGCATTCCGCCTTCGGAACGTTCAACAAAGGGCAAAAGCCCTTCCTTATCGTAATAACGCAGAGTAGACGGGGCTACCCCAAGCTGTTTCGCCATCTCGCCAATCGTATACAGCATTGCTGGTCCTCCAAAAAAATTTCAAAAAGCTCTTGACTTAAAGTTAACTTTAACTTGTATAATGCACTTAAAGCTATTATAAAAGCGCTTAAAGCATTCGTCAATAAGGAGGAACAACAATGTTAGGCGAATTTAGTTATTCAAATCCCACAAAGCTCTATTTTGGGGAAAACGCACTGTCCAATTTGGGCACAGAGCTTGCCAAATACGGTGAAAATGTGCTGCTGACATATGGCGGCGGCTCTATTAAGAAAAACGGCATTTATGACAGCGTGGTGAGCATTTTGAAGGACTGCGGAAAAAATGTGATTGAAGATTCCGGAGTCATGCCGAACCCCACGGTAGAAAAACTCTATAAGGGCTGCAAGCTTGCACGGGAGGGCAGGGTGGATTTTATCCTGGCTGTGGGCGGCGGCTCGGTGTGTGATTATGCAAAGGCGGTTTCAGTATCTGCCTATTGCCAGGACGACCCCTGGGAGAAGTATTACCTTCGCATGGAGGATGTGGACAACAAAATTATTCCCGTAGGCTGTGTGCTGACCATGGTGGGCACCGGCTCGGAGATGAACGGCGGCTCGGTAATTACAAATCACGAGTCCAAGCTGAAAATCGGACATGTGTTCGGCGATAATGTGTTCCCGAAATTCTCAATCCTCAATCCCCGATTTACATATACCCTTCCAAAACGTCAAATGGTGGCAGGATTTTATGACATCATGTCCCATATCCTGGAGCAGTATTTCTCGGGGAGCGACGACAATACCTCAGACTACATAATGGAGGGACTGCTGAAATCGCTGATTCACAGCTCAAAGATTGCCATAGACGAGCCGGAAAACTATGAAGCCCGAAGCAATATTATGTGGATTGCAACATGGGCGCTCAATACCCTTGTGGCAAAGGGCAAGGCAACGGATTGGATGGTGCACATGATTGGACAGTCAATCGGTGCCTATACCGATGCCACCCACGGCATGACCCTTTCCGCAGTTTCTCTGCCATATTACCGTTACATTCTGCCCTTTGGACTTCAAAAGTTTAAGCGATATGCCATCAATGTGTGGGGAGTTCTGCCGGATGGAAAAACGGATGCAGCCATTGCCGAAGAAGGCCTTGAGTGTATGGCGTCATACATGAAGGAGCTTGGCCTTGCCATGAACATACAAGAGCTTGGGGTCAAAGAGGAGATGCTGGAGGGAATTGCGGCGGGAACGCCAATTTTCAATGGCGGCTACAAGATTTTGACCAAGGACGAAATAATTGAAATTTTAAAGGAAAGCATGAGGTAAATTGCTATGAAAAATGTGTTAATAATTTCCACAAGTCTTAGGAGAAACAGTAATTCCGAGACTCTTGCCGCAGAATTCGCCCGGGGAGCTGAGACGGCCGGGCATAAAACTGAACAAATTAGTCTTTCCGACAAAACAATCGGTTTTTGCCGGGGCTGTCTGGCTTGCCAAAAAACTCAAAAGTGCATCATTGCCGACGATGCTCCCGCCATTGCCGAGAAGGTCAAAAATGCGGATGTAGTGGTTTTCGCAACGCCAATTTATTACTATGAAATGAGCGGGCAGATGAAAACTCTGCTGGACCGTTGCAACCCCATTTTCGGATCCGATTATGCCTTCAGAGAAGTTTACCTTATTGCCTCAGCGGCAGATGGAGATGAGGGTGCAATGGACGGTGCGGTAAAGGGACTGCAGGGCTGGATTGACTGCTTTGGAAAGACAAAGCTTTGCGGAGTGCTTCGTGGCACAGGACTTACCAATTCGGGGGAGGCAACTGCGAAAACCGCCCTTTTGAAAAAGGCCTATGAAATGGGGAAAAGCCTTTAACCCTGAGCAGGCAGTGGATTAATAAATGCCAGTGAAATTATGCTGTATTAAAATGCGGCATGGTATTCGTTTATAAGACCAACAGCAAGACCTATCGCTATGCTCCATTAGGCTGCAGGGGAGGGTGCGCCGGGCTTAAGAAGAAGGTATGTGCTGGAAACATTACTGCGATTTTTGATGGAGAAGCTTACTAGGCCGCTGTACTTCGTTTGTACGGCGGCCTTTTTAATTTGCATTTTTTCTATTTATAGTGGGGAGTGTTGTATTAAACAGAGGCGATAGTATTATCCATCGTGTCTAATGCCAGTGGCGTTTGCGGGAACATTTTGTTGTATATTGGTAGAATCAAGCAATTCTTATGGCCGCAAACTTTATTGTAATATGCCAAATGTTGTGGTAATATTTACTATGTATAATAGTATTTATTTGCGGCATGGCGAAGGTACCTTATCCCGGACTTAAACAAGTACCGTTTCATTATGTTTGGAGAAACGGCGGCATTATGAGTGATGAGTGGATACCATTCCGGCAGAGGAGCTAATCTATGAGTAATACAGAACAAATACACAAAACCCTTCTTGATAATTCAAAGCTGCAGATGGACCATTTTGTGAACAGCATCCCCGGGGGCAGTGCTATTTATAAAATGACCGACCGCTTTGAAACGCTGTATTTTTCAGAGGGAGTTGCAAAGCTTAGCGGATTTAGCAAAGAGGAATATGCAGCCTATATAAAAAATAACGCTACGGACATTGTGTATGAAGAGGATAAGGAGCGGCTGCTGAGCGCTGTGAGGGCTGCGGTAGAAAATAATGAAACCATTGATGAAACCTACCGCATTTACCACAAAAACGGCGGACTTGTTTGGGTTCGGCTTAATGGAATTGTAATGGGTGAGGAGGACGGCGCCGTTATTCTGCACGCTGTTTTTCAGCGCCCACCCCGCATGGCTCAGCTATATGACAATTTGGTCAATGGCAGCAAAAGTATCATTTACGTCAGCGATGTGAGCAATTATGACCTTTTATACGTGAACGATACCGGACTCAAAGCAGTGGGAAAAGAAAAGGCGGACTATTCCCGCAAAAAGTGCCATGAGTTTTTATTCGGCCGAAGCACGCCCTGTGAGTTTTGTAAAATAAGCCGGATGAATGACAAAACCTTTTTGGAGCGGGAAATTGCATACCCGGCTAACAACAAGATTTACCTGATGTGCGGAAAGCTGACTGATTGGAACGGACTACATGCCCATGTGGAGTACGGCTACGATGTAACCGAGGTGAGAAGAGCACAGCAACAAAATGAGGAGCTTACATATCAGCTTCAATCCGCCATGGATAATATCCCCGGCGGAATATGTGTGTACCGTGCGGACAAAAACGGGTTTCAGCCCGTGGTGCACAACCGTGCCTTTTTTGAGATTTTAGGATACTCTCCGGAGCATCAAGAGGAGGTATTGCACACCACCAACTTCTTGAATGTCCACCCCGAGGATGTTCAGACTCTTAAGGAAAAGGTCTTTTCTGCCGTTCAAACCTGCGAGGGAATTGAGCATACCTACCGCTGCTTTCATGATTTGAAGGGTGAATATATCTGGATAAAAATGAACGCAGTCATTGTTCCTCAGTACAGCGGAGAAAAGCTTTGCTACGTCAGTTATACCGACGTTGATAAGTTTAAAAAAATTGAGCAGAAACTGCAGGAAAACCAGCTTCGCTATGAGGTGGCAGTGAAAAGCTCCGGAATTAACGTTTGGGAGTATGACATACAGCGGGACAGTCTTTACGTGATTTCAAACTCGGCAAGAATCATGCAAAACTGCTTCCATATTGAGCAGTACACAAAATCCACCATTGACAACGGCTATGTGCGGCCGGATTCCATTGAACGATTTTTATCTATTTTTGAGCGGCTGAAGCAGGGAGAAAAAGAGATAACCGAGGATATTTGGTATAAAACCACCGACCAGGCCGGCTGGTGGTGCGAACGTGTCACTTATACCACTGCCTTTGACGCAAACGGAAAGCCCGTAAAGGCGTACGGCGCAGGGCGTGATGTGACCCGTGAAAAAGAAGCCGAAAATAAGTTCCATGAGGAAATTTCATACCGCAAAGCTCTTCAAGACGACAGTCTTGCGTCTGTGCTTGTGGATTTAACTGAAAACGTGGTGCTGGAAGCCGTTGGCGGATTTCAGGCAATCCAGTCCCTGAATGGCCGCAGCGCCGATGAATATTTTGATGCCACAGCCCAAAACATTCCGGCAGCGGAGCAGCAAAAGGAGTTTAACAATAAATTCAGCAGAAAAAGACTTCTGAACCAATTCGGCAGTGGTGAGTTTGTGATATCCATGCAGTTTACCCGCCTTTATGACAGCCCCAAGGTCTACTGGATAAATTACAGCGTGCACCTTATTCAAAATCCGGAGACGAAGCATATAATAGCTCACATTTCCGGCGTGGACATTACGGATGAAAAGGTCATGCAGACTATTATGGAGAGCGTTTCCAAAACAGATTACGACTTTTTCGTTGTGGTGGACGGTTTTCTTAATTGTGCAAAGGATTATGCGGTGGCGGACGGACGGCAGCTTTATGACCAAGATGAATCCTTCGAAGCACAAAATGAAGCCTGGATACGAAGCTGTGTTTGCGATGAGGATGTAGAGCGGGTAGTTGAGGAATGCAAAATAGAAAATGCCTGGGCAAATTCCTGCGGGGGAGAGCCATATAAATTCAGCTTCAGCATGAGAATGCCCAACGGCGAAATCCGCCGCAAGCAAATACAGTTCACTACTATTAACGAACAGCGTAAAACCTATCTAATGTCCCGCATCGATGTGAATGACATTTATGAGGAGCAGGAGGCGGCAAAAAAGAAACTGCAAAAGGCACTGACAGCGAAGTCCGAATTTCTGTC
>CAZJYY010000047.1:0-16864 GCA_964550315.1 uncultured Oscillospiraceae bacterium
TAATCTCTACTGTGGTAGCTTTATCTTCCTTGTACCATGCGTAGCACAAGCCGTCGACACTGCTCAGTAGGTCAGACCCGGTTAGAGTGACTATATCCGCATTTGTGTCAAAATCTTTGACGGTGACAACGTGCTGAATTTCTGTCCAGTTGGCGGTATATTCTCTGTTGCCAAAGCTGCCCTTTGTGATTGTGACAGTCTTATTCTCGGTGCCAACTAAGTCAGTTCCGCTCCAGCCATTGAAGGTGTAGCCTTCCATTGTGGGTTCTGCCAGGGTGATGCTTTCCGATTCAATGGTATATTCGCTTGGGTTCGCAGGGCTGTTCGTGCCGTCATACATGGTGTAGGTAATCGTGTATTTTACCGTTTCCCAATTGGCGGTATAGGCCAAATTCTCCGTTGCCAGCCTGGGCAGGGTGACTTCCTTGCTGTATCCGGTTATGCCTGTTCCGCTCCAGCCCTTGAAGGTATAGCCATTGCGGTCGGCAGGATTTGTGAGCGTTTTACCGGTGTTGGAGTCGCCGGTGGTCAATTTGCCGGGGTTGCCGGAAACGCTTGAGCCAACACCGCTGTAGGTAATGGTGATGCTGTTGGGTCTCCAGCTTGCTGAGAACGCTCTTGTTCCCTCCCAAGTTTCCGTTGCCTCGATAGTGTTTGTTTTTCCTGTGCCATCCAGCGCTGTCCAACCCTCAAAGACATAGCCGGGGTTCGTTGCAGTGGGCAGAATGGTCTGCGTGCCGAAGGTATGCTCCGTTGGCACTGTGCCGTTTATTGTGCCGCCCGTTCCGGCATCGAAGCTGATGGGATATTTGTTCGGCGTCCACGTTGCGGTATAGGTTCCGCCGCCTGCCGGCATGGTTTCCGGAAGTGCGGGGTTCCAGCCTGCGAAGGTATAGCCGGTCTTTGTGGGCGCTTCCGGCGCTGTGATGGCTGTGCCGTAGTTTTGGGTAATGCTATCAACAGTGCTGCCGCCATCTGAATTGAACGTGATGGTATATTCCTTTGCCGTCCAGGTTGCTGTCACAGTGACGCTCTTTGCAGGCATGGTGAAGCTGCCATCGCTGATTGTGACATCGCCACTTGTCCAGCCTGCGAAGTCATAACCCGTTTTTGTGCCGGCAGTCAAGCTGACGGATGCGCCGTATTCACGGCTTCCCGTTGCCGTTGCGCCCGTTCCACCGTCAACAACCGTCAGGATGTATGACTTGGCGCTCCAGTGAGCATAAAGGGTTTGCGCCTTGGTGATGGAAACCGTTGTGGTGCTCTTTACTTCTGAGCCGCCGGTTGCGTCGGTGAACCAGCCGTCGAAGGTGTAGCCCTCTCTCGTGGGCGTGGGCAGAGTGCCGTAGGTTCCGTTATAGGTCACATCAATACTTGCGGTGCTAACGCTTCCCTGGTTTGCGTCGAAGGTAACGGTATACTCGTTTGCCGTCCACTGTGCGGTATAGGTGACACTGTTTGCGGGCATTTTGTCAGCCGGGGCTACATCCCATTCGTAGCTATAGCCGATTTGTGTCGGTTCAGGCTTTACGATAGGTGCATCATAGTAAACCGTACCCTTGGTGTACTCATTTGATGCTGTGCCGCCGCCCAAATTCCACGTTAGAGTGTGGCTAAGACGCTTGTAGTAGAGCTTCACAACAAGACTGTTGTCACTGGGAATTGTGGCTGTTGTGCCTGTTTTGGCAAAGTCGAATGCAATTCCGTTTGCGACCTCATATCCACTATTTTTGAGCTCTGAAAGGGTCAGCGTTGTGCCCTGTGCGCCATACTTGGTTTCTTCTGCGTGTGGCGTGCTGTAATTGCCGTCTGTGCCCATGATGTAATGCTCTATCTTATAGGTGTTCTGCTGGGTCCAGCCCGCATAAAGCACTATATTATCATTTGGCATTGTTGTGTCGGTAAACTGAGTTGTGGTACCCACATCAGTGAACCAGCCTGCAAAGGTATAGGTATCCCTTGTGGGGGCGGTGGGGTGAGCTATGGTTTGACCGAACTTGAAGGTTTTTTCGGTTTCGGTCATGGTGCTTCCGCCGTTTTCGTTGTAGGTGATGGTGTGGGGGATGCGGTCATAGTAGAGCTTTAGCACCAGCTTTCCGTCTCCGGTGATTGTGCCGCTGGCTTTACGGCTTGCGTGAGCTTCGTTCTCGGTGAAGCCTGTGTAGGCCTTAGCTGCGGCTGTTGCAACGGTGTCGGTGCTGCCGGTGAGATTCTCGGTGTCCTTTAGGGTATAACCGCTGTCGTTGGGGTTCTGCTGATAGTGCTCCACCTTATAGGCGGTGTTGCTGTTTGTAGTCATTCTGCCATAATAGGTGGTGTCTGCCGCCGGCATGGTGCTTGGCGTGACCTTTGTTGTATAGCCACTGTCGGAGTACCAGCCGTCGAAGCTGTAGCCGGACTTGGTGGGATTTGCGGGCTTGTCGATGGTTGCACCGAATTTCACAGAGCCCTTGGTGTAGCTCGCATCGGTGATGGAAGCGCCCTCTACCTGCCAATTAAGATTGAAGCTGTTGCGGCTGTACTTAATGGTCACAACGGTTTTTCCGTCGGCGGCTATGGCTACGTTTGTGACTGCACCGGCCTTAAAGCCTGCGCCGTAGTCCCTCGCCTTGGCGTCGGTATCTTCGCCTGTTGTGCCTGCTTTGTTTTCAGTTTCCACCAGTGCGCCGGACTCGGGATAGCTTCCGCTTAAATCCTCACGGACGTGCTTAACGGTGTAAGCAGTGTTAGATGATGCAGTCCAATGGGCAGTGAAGGTGATATCGGAAGTGCCCATGGTAAGTCCGGTTATGGTTTTGGCGGGCTCAGTTTGTCCCTCCCAGGTCCAGCCGACAAAGTCGAAGCCGGGCTTTGTGGGTGCGGTGGGTGTGGCAATATTTTGCTCATAGCGGTATGCCGCATTGTCAATGGAAGTGCCGCCGTCAGTATTAAAGATTGCGTTGTGGTTCATGCGGTCATAGTAAAGTGCGATGGTAACATTTCCGCTTGCAGGGAGGGTATAGGTGGCGTCGTTGTATGCTTCGTTATTCACCTTTACACTGGTATAGACTATGCCGTTTTCTACGGGCAGAGTGCCATTTACAAGGCTTGCAATGGTGATTTCTTCACCGGTTTTGCCGTTTTTAGTTTCGGTCAAGTCGGTTTTTAGCTCGTAGCTTCCGCTGGGGGTCATGACGTAGTGCTGCACGGTGTAGCTTTTCGCTCCGGCAGTGAATTTTGCATAGAGAGTCAGCGCCTGCGCCGGCATAGTGGTTGCCGAGGTAAAGCTAAACTCCGTGCCCTCGTCAAAGCTTTCGGTGGTGTACCAGCCTACGAAGTCATAGCCATCCTGAGGGGGATTAGCTGGCTGGCTGAGAGTCTTGCCGTAGCGTGTTGGTGTGCTGCTGATTTCACTTGCGCCGTTCATCAGGGTGAAGGCATATTCGCTGCGGTCGTAGTAGAGCTTAACAACGGCTTTGCCGTCCGCACTGATGGTCTGGGCTGCGAAGGGCTCGCCATTTACGGTGGCTTTATTGAAGCTCAATCCCTCTGAATTCGTAAGCTTCAGGCTCTCCAAATTGATTTCGCTGCCTGTTTCTCCGGTTTTTTGCAGGATTGCGCTGCCGTCGCCGGGGAGCACATAATAGCTTCCCTCGGTCTGCTGGATGTAATATTCAACACGATAGGGGGTGTTGGGGCTTGCCTTCCAGTGTGCATAATAGGTAACGTCGTTTGCACCCATGGTTTGGGTCTGAATAATATTTCCAGCATCGTCCTTGGTAGAGAATGTAACGGCCTCTCCGCCCTCTGCCGCAGTATACCAGCCGTCAAAGACATAGCCGCCCAAAGACAGGGTGGGAGCGTAAATGGGTTCGCCGAATTTCTTGTTAGTGTAGGTAATGTTAGGTGTGTCGCTGCTTGCAAACTTGCCATAGGAGAAGGCGAGAGTGCTCTTAATTCTGTCGAAGTAGAGCTTCAGCACCGTTGAACCGTTGGCGGCAATTGTGGTGTTGGGGGTGGATTTTTTGCTGTTGAATTCAAAGCCCTCGTTGGCGGCTGTTGAATGGAAGGTGGTTTCGCCGCCGGTTTTGATGCTCGGATTGCTCTTATCGCCGTTCACGGTTTCCGTTGATGCAAGGGTATATTGTCCGTTAATCTCCTGTTCATAGCGCTGCACGGTATAGGAGTTTGGAGCAACAATCCACTTTGCATAGAGGGTTATGCCCTTGTTACTTACGGAAAATTCGGGCATGACAGTTTTGGAGCCTGTATACGGTGTGGTGCAATTGCTGTCTGTATACCAGTCTACGAAGGTATAGCCCGTCATGGTCGGGTCGCTGGGCCAGGTGATTTCAGTGTCAGCACCGGCGGATATCATCTTAACCGTACTGCCGCCCATGGAATCAAAGGCAATATAGCGCTCATTGGTGGGGTCCGACCAGGTTACTGAAATAATGCGGCTAATTGGCTCGGAAGACATGGCAAGCGTGCCGCCCTTCCAAATCAGCTTAATTTCGCCGGTCTCCCTGACACTTTCGCCGGGGGCCACTTTTACGGTATTTGTTTTGGCGTCATAAGTGAACACGGGATTTGATATTTCCACAATGAAGCGACTCTCGGTATCATCATCGCAGTCAATACCGGGCTCCTCACTGTCCTCTGAACCATAGATTTCGCCGCTTCTCATGTCCATATATTGCATTTCAAACAGCGAGGTGGGCAGGGTAAAGCTTTGCACCGTTTTGATATCATATTCAAGGTCTGATTTCTCAGCCGGAGCGAAAGCAAACACGTTCTCAACCTCGCCGATGTGCCAAATTGGCCAATGCTTATCCAAAAGCGTGGGCTGATACGTCAGCTTGTCGCTGCTAAACAGCTGTGCCTTAAAGGTAACCTTCAGGTAAATGCCGATTTCAACGAGCATTGCACCGGAACAGCTTTTGGTCGTTTCTCCGTCAGAGCCATCCTCGTTAGGCACAAATTTTGCACTGTAATAGAAATATCCCCACATCTGCGCATAAATGCCTACCTCTGCGGTTATTCCTATACTGTCCAGCCGAAGAGAGAATAGTCCCACAGCGACCTCCAGTTCAATTCCCGCTCGTATGCCCATGGTTCCCATGACATAAAAGTCAAATTGGAAGTGCTGCTCCTCAAGGGTAATAGTTTCTGTGGTGCTCTTTCCGTGGAAAAGCAAAAGCGAGAAGTTATAACGCTTTGCGTAGCCGGATTCAAAGGTGAGTCCCAGTGTTACATACAGATTTGCGGAAACAACAAAATCTGCACCGATTCCGAACACAAGGATATGGAAGGGGTCTACGCTGCCTTCAATATTAAATATTTCCTCGCGGTAAAGGTCTATGTAGCTGTCGTCGGCATTTTTAATCATGTCGGCATATTTTTCTGCAAGACCGCCGCCGCTGCCTCCGTTCCACTCATAATCTTCATCTTTGTTGTTGGTGGCGTCGAAGCCTAAAAAGTATCCATCAGTATCCATCAAAGCGGTTATCTGCTTACCGATGTTGATGATTTTTTCCTCATACTTATTGCCTGTAACCGGCTTCCAATCAAAGTCCTCGTCATCATTTGCACCGACGGTTTTTGCCGTTGCTGTGATGCCTATGCCGGTATAGGTACCTACGTCGAAGTTAGCATTCAGCTTGTAGTCATAGATATAGGGGAAAATCCATGCCTTTTTCCAAATTGCTCCGCCGCTGGTGTTGAGAGAAATCATGATTTCCTGCTCAATAATTGCAGTCAAGCTAATTTCTGCGATTACAGTGTCTCCGTCTTTGACTTGAGCGGTGAAGGTTATGCTCAGCTCGGCTCTAACACCGTTTCTGCTGTCAAAATGGCTCATCTGCTTGCCAACGGTAATTATGCAGTTTATATCCTTATCGGTCACTACAACCTTTTTGTTCGATGCCATCAGAGAAGCTGTGTCACCGTCCACCGCATTGCCTTGGGCATCGGTGACAGAAAAAGAGGCAAGCTCCATGTCAAAATCGTCGCTAAGCTCCTTGAAGCCGTCGGTCTCAATTGCAAGAGCGGACAGGTAATTAACAGCTTCGTCCACAAAGCCGCTACTCATTGCTTGCGCTTCAATGTCAGCTTCCATTGCGGCAAGCTGCTCCGGCGGTATCTCAACCTTCTCCTCACGGGTGTTGTAGATATCCATGGCGGCCATGATATCGGCATATTCGACCTGCGTATATGTAATCACATAGTTATCTTTAGTCTTGGTAACACCGGTGATTGCGGCATAGCCCTTGCTCTCGGCTCCACCGGTGCTCCTGGCATCAGCGCTGAGCTCCCCACTGTAAAAAGCGATGAAGTCGCCAACGTCTATGGTAGTTTGAGAGTCAAGACCCATTTGGGTATACTTATCCGCAGTAAAATCCAATACAGATACAGGTACGGTTAGCTGATTTTCCTTGTCATCTGTGTCCGCATTGTCAGGAATCGGCAGAATATCTGGTGTGAACAGTACGTCCTCGCTGTCGGCGGACTCGTAGCTGTATTTCGTTCCCGAAATTTCGGTGATTGTTACATAGGCTACCTCGCCATCCTCAGACGTACCGTTGGTCGCCATTGTACGGGCAGTGGGCAGGGCGCCGGAATAAATTGCAACCGTGTCTCCAACATTAACAGCACCGTCAGCACCTTCATAGGTGAAGCTGCCCTTGTTTTTGTTCTGCTCCAGGGCCGTGCCTTCATCCATGGGGCTGACTGTTGCCGTGAACAATCCGTCCAGTGCAGTGCCGGTCATATCCCTTACATTACTGCTATTTATAAACTTAACATCGTCGTTGAGGGTAAGATTCTGAACCTCCACCTTGGCTGTGATGAAGTTAAACTCACGAACGCTTGCCGGCTGTGCATTTTCGCCGTCCATGAATACAACGTCGCTATCCTCGGATAGCTCCGCTTTGTAGGTTTGCCCTCCGGCCAGTCCTGTGGGCGTGACAGTATAAACCCCACCGGCCTTTGGCGTGAGGGAGTATGTAACCTTGGCGTTTGCTTCGGTAACGTTTTTAATTGTCAGGCTGTTTTCAATGTCCGACTGCGTACCCTTGACCTCAAAGGTGAAGCCCGTGCCTACGTCTTGCTTGGTGACATAGCTCGGCTGCTCCTGAGCGGAAAGCCCAACCACGTCATCGGACATTTTGGCATAGAGCGTCATGTTTTTGGTAACGGTGTCGTTTGCCTCAACACCCTGCTGCATTTCAGCATCGTAATACCAGCCGAGGAAAATACCGTTTTGCTTAAACGGTGTGGGTAGTGTTCTTATTTTCGTGCCGCTGGCATAGGTCTTGGTTTCCGGCAGGCTGACGCCCTCGGCGCTCTCGCCCTCGCCCATGGCAAACTTCACCTCATAATAGGTGGTAGTGTCGGTGCTGTTGTCGGTGTCGGGCTTATTATCAGGCTTTTTAAAGCCGACTTCAATCAAATGCTCATTAACCCGTGTAAGGAAGGCTGCGCCCTCTGCACGGGTAGCTTTATTCTTTGGGTTTACGTTGCCGTTTGTATCGCCTTGGAACAAACCGCAGCCCCACAGCTTGGCCATAGCCTCCTTAGCCCAGGAGGATGCAGTGTCCATGTCCTTAGGTAAGGTGTCAGTTGTTTTTTGAGGGAAAGTTATGTTATAGATTTGGAAAAAGCGAACGATCATCGTTGCCATTTGCTCACGGGTCAAAATACCCTCGGGGTCGAACTTGCCGTCCCCGACGCCGTCGGCAACGCCCTTTTGCTTGGCCCAAATAATGTAGGAGGCATACCAGGAATTGGGCGCAACGTCCGAAAATCCGGTTTCGCCTTTGTAATCATCAACATTGATTCCGGCGATGCGTCCTATTACGGTGACAAACATTCCTCTTGTCATGGCACCGCTTGGATTGAACTTCGTATCACTGATGCCGGTGAACAATCCGTTTTCTAGGGCGTACATGACATCTTTATAGAACCAATCGCTATCCTTTACATCGGAATACGGGTTCTTTGTTTCTAAGCTGACTGTATCGGTTTCGCTCTGGGTACCTGCCGCAAAAATCTGTACAGGCAGAAGGGTTGCTACTATACATATAATAAGTAGCATACTGATGACTCTCTTTTTCATGACTTTCCTCCTAAAAACTACCGTGGCTATACACAGCCATTTACATGCGCAAATTATAGCAGATTTTGTGAGCCAAAACCGTTAAGTGCACGAGATGTAGTTCACAGGACACGAAATGCAGTTAGGTTGTCAAAAATGGAGTTTTTATGTAACCCGGAGCTAAATTTACCGCCGGTTGCCATATAAAGGGCGCATAGCCAAAATTGAGTTGAAGGAGGAATGGTGGATAGGAGAAAGAAAAAAACCAGCCAAAGGCTGGTTTCTTCTTGCATAAGCGCAGGGGACAGAGGGGCGAGGTAAATTTAAGACAGATCTATACACCTACATGACGTTATCTCAAGGGGGGTTACAGTGTTTTGGAACATTGAAGCCCAAAAACATGCGGAGCAAAACATAAAAGAAAACCCCTGTAACCGTTGAAGTTACAGGGGTTTTGCTGGTGCGCGAGGCGGGACTTGAACCCGCACGCCCGAAAGGAGCACTAGAACCTGAATCTAGCGAGTCTGCCAATTCCACCACTCGCGCATATCAGCAATGCCCGATTATAATAGCATTTTAAGGGGCGGTTGTCAACCGATTTTTGCCCTGAAAAGATATTTTTTGCGCTTACCGGCGTGGGTCACAGGGAAAGGCCGGTAAGCGCAAATATACTTATTTACCAAAGCTGTCCTTTAAGGCAACGCTGCGATTGAAAACAAGCTTATCGGGGCGGCTGTCCCGATTGTCCACGCAAAAGTAGCCCTTGCGCATGAACTGATAGGAATGGGGGAACTCGGCAGCAGAAAGTCCCTTTTCCAACTTACAGTTGGAGAGAATCTGAAGAGAGCTTGGATTAAGACAATCCATGAAATCTCTGTCTCCGGCATCGGGGTCTGCTTCGGAGAAAAGATTGTCGTAAATGCGAACCTCAGCATTCACGCAGTCATCAGCATTTACCCAGTGAAGGGTAGCACCCTTTATCTTACGGCCGTCGGCGGGGTCACCGCCGCGGGAAGTGGGGTCATACTCGCAAAGAACCTCGATGACATTTCCGTCCTCATCCTTAACGCAGCCTGTGCAGGTGACGAGATACGCACCCTTTAGGCGGCATTCAGGACCATTGGGGAAAAGACGCTTATACTTGGGAGCGGGAGTTTCAAGAAAATCCTCCGCCTCGATATAAAGGTTCCTTGAAAAGCTAACCTCACGAGTGCCGTCCTCGGGACGGTTGGGGTTATTTTCCACGGTGACAGTTTCGCTTTTGCCCTCGGGATAGTTCGTTACGGTGAGCTTTATCGGTTCCAAAACCGCCATAACACGGGTTGCCTTTTCGTTGAGGTCCTCACGGAGGCAGTGCTCCAAAAAGCCAAATTCCACAGTGGAGGGCATTTTTGCAACGCCGTTGCGTTCGGAGAAATTGCGGATGGCTTCGGGCGTGTAGCCCCGTCTGCGAAGGCCGCAGATGGTGGGCATACGTGGATCGTCCCAACCGGAGACAACGCCGTCCTCCACAAGCTTTCTTAGCTTTCTTTTGCTCATAACGGTGTAGTTTATGCCCAAGCGTGCAAACTCTATCTGACGGGGCCTTGCCGGAACGCTGCAGTTATTGATGACCCACTCGTACAAAGGGCGGTGATCCTCAAACTCCAGGGAGCAAAGGGAGTGGGTAATGTGCTCCATAGCGTCCTCAATGGGATGGGCAAAGTCGTACATTGGATAGATGCACCACTTGTCGCCGGTACGGTGATGGGGCAGATGGTTAATGCGGTAAATAACCGGATCACGCATGTTGAAGTTACCGGAGGCAAGGTCAATTTTTGCACGGAGGGTCATAGCGCCGTCGGGAAATTCGCCGGCACGCATACGGGAGAAAAGGTCGAGACTTTCCTCCATAGGTCTGTCACGATAGGGGGACTGGGCGGGAACGCCCACGCTGCCCCGCATTTCACGGGTCTGCTCGGGACTGAGCTCACAAACATAGGCAAGGCCCTTTTTGATAAGCTCCACTGCAAAGCCGTACATATCCTCAAAATAGTCGGAGGCATAGTAGAACCTGTCCTCCCAGTCATAGCCCAGCCATTTAATGTCGTCTTTAATGGCATCAACATACTCCACGTCTTCCTTTGTGGGGTTAGTGTCGTCCATGCGGAGGTTGCACATGCCCTTGTACTTTTGGGCTGTGCCAAAGTCGATGTATATGGCCTTTGCATGGCCTATGTGAAGATAGCCGTTAGGCTCCGGGGGGAAACGGGTGTGTACCTTCATGCCCTCGTATCGGCCGCCGGCTGCAAGATCCTCGTCAATGAAATCGTGAATGAAATTCTTTGTGTTTTCGTCCATTGTTTTTTATCAATCCTCTTAATGAAAGTAACAAATATTATATACTAAATTTGTACCAATTACAATTGTTTTATGGTAGAATAATTGCAAGCACAATTATTCTATGTAATTTAAAGTTGTTTCTTCTCGCACCCTGTGTGCGACCGAAAAAACATTACACAATAATTGCAAGCGCCATTCTTCCGGCAAATTATGGAATGGGGCATAAATCGGAGGATAAAAACATATGCACGATATAATTATTATCGGTGGGGGACCTGCGGGCGTCTCGGCGGCGCTTACCGCAAAAAACAGGGGTAAAAGTGTTCTTTTAATCTCCAACTCCGCTGAGCAAAGCGGACTTTGGAAGGCCAAGCTTGTGGAAAACTATCCAGGTATGCCTAAAATCAGCGGTGCGGAAATGCTGACGGTTTTCAGGAGGCAGCTGGAGGAAGCGAAGGTTGACATAATACAGGGGAGGGCACTTTCCGCAATGCCCATGGGGAAAAGCTTCGGCGTTTCCGTGGGGCAGGATTTTTACGACGGCGGGGCGCTGATTCTGGCAACAGGAATTGTTCAGCAAAAAACCTATCCCGGAGAGAGTGAGCTTTTGGGGATGGGCGTGTCCTACTGCGCTACTTGTGACGGCATGCTTTACCGTGGGAAAAAGGCAGCAGTAATCGGTTTAAACGAGGAAGCGCCGGCAGAAGCGGAGTTTTTGCGTTCCATTGGTGTTAATGTGGAATATTTTGACCGAAATCGGGCAAAAACATATGAGATATTAGGCGGGGACAGCGTTAAGGCCATCATTGCCGACAATGTGGAATATGCAGTGGATGGTGTTTTCATTTTGCGGCCTACCATTGCCTTGAGCAGCTTTATTCCCGGCTTGGAAGTAAAGGACGGTCACATTGTTGTAGACGACAGCATGCTTACCTCGATTCCCGGGGTGTTTGCGGCAGGAGACTGCATAGGCAGACCCTATCAAATAGCCCGTGCAGCAGGACAGGGGAACACAGCGGCACTTTCCGCCTGCGAATATCTTGACAAACGAGGATAATTAACATATAATTTCGAAAGTTAAAGGCTTTGATGGAGAGGGAGCAGCCCCGTCCCACGGCAAAGAGAGGAAGCGTTTGGTGAAAGCTTCTGTGTGGGGAGACTGCCGGTCGCTCCGGAGCTTTTCGGAGGAAATGCCGAAACGTCCGCCTGCGTTAAGGGTTTTGAGTGCACTGCAATGCAGTGAATTCAGGTGGTAACACGGATTTTTATTCGCCCTGAGGATTTATCCTCGGGGCGTTTTTTGTTGGAGGAAAAAATGAAAGAACTCAGTAAGGTTTATGAGCCGAAGGAAGTAGAAGAAAGAATATACGAAATGTGGGAGAAGGGCGGCGCCTTCAAGGGAATAATTAATCCCGAGAAGAAGCCCTTTACCATTGTTATGCCCCCACCCAACGTTACGGGGCAGCTACACATGGGTCACGCCATGGACGCAACGCTGCAGGATATCCTTATTCGCTATAAGCGAATGAAGGGCTTTGCAGCCCTTTGGGTTCCCGGCACCGACCATGCGGGCATTGCCACCCAGATAAAGGTGGAGGAGGCTCTCCGTGGTGAGGGGCTCACCCGCTTTGATTTGGGTCGTGAAAAGTTCCTGGACCGTGTTTGGGACTGGAAGAATAAGTACGGCAACCGTATTGTGGAGCAGCAGAAAAAGCTTGGCGCCTCCTGCGATTGGGAGCGTGCCCGCTTCACCATGGACGAGGGCTGCTCAAAGGCGGTTCGTGAGGTTTTCGTGTCTCTTTACGAAAAGGGACTTATCTATAAGGGCAGCCGCATTGTCAACTGGTGCCCCCACTGCACCACAGCACTTTCCGACGCAGAGGTTGAGTATAAGGACAAGCCCGGCCACCTTTGGCACATCCGCTACCCCCTTGCAGACGGCAGCGGCGAGGTTATCGTGGCAACCACCCGCCCGGAAACCATGCTGGGCGACAGCGGCGTTGCCGTTAACCCCAACGACGAGCGCTACAAGGACATTGTGGGCAAAACCTGCATTCTGCCCTTGGTGAACAAGGAAATCCCCATTGTTGCCGACGAGTACTGCGACATGGAGTTCGGCACAGGCTGCGTTAAAATGACCCCCGCCCACGACCCCAACGACTTTGAGGTTGGCCTGCGTCACAATCTGGAGGTTATCCGTGTTCTGGACGATAATGGCAAGGTAAACGAGCTTGGCGGAAAGTATCAGGGACTTGACCGCTACGAAGCAAGAAAAGTCATTGTTAAGGACCTTGAGGAGGGCGGCTACCTTGTTAAGGTAGAGGAGCACCAGCACAATGTTGGCACCTGCTACCGCTGCTCAACGGACGTTGAACCCATCATCTCCGCCCAGTGGTTCGTTAAAATGGAGCCCCTGGCAAAGGAAGCCATCCGTGTTGTTGAGGACGGCGAAACCAAGTTCGTTCCAGAGCGCTTTTCAAAGATTTACACCAACTGGATGGAAAACGTCCACGATTGGTGCATTTCCCGCCAGCTTTGGTGGGGACATCAGATTCCCGCATGGTACTGCGCAGACTGCGGTCATATGACCGTCTCCCGTGAGGATATTACCGAGTGTGAGCACTGCCACAGCAAAAATATTAGCCGGGACGAGGACGTTTTGGACACATGGTTCAGCAGCGCCCTTTGGCCCTTCTCCACCCTTGGCTGGCCTGAAAAAACCGAGGATTTGGATTTCTTCTATCCCACTGATGTGCTGGTTACAGCGTATGATATCATTTTCTTCTGGGTTGCCCGCATGATTTTCTCCGGCTGCGAGCACACCAAGATGCCGCCCTTCCACACCGTTTTTATCCACGGACTCATCCGTGACGACAAGGGCAGAAAAATGTCCAAGTCCCTTGGAAACGGAATTGACCCCCTGGAAATCATTGACCAGTTCGGCTGCGACGCTTTGCGCTTTAACCTTGTTACCGGCAATAGTCCCGGAAATGACATGCGCTTTTACACCGAGCGCTGCGAGGCAATGCGCAACTTTGCAAACAAGATTTGGAACGCCTCCCGCTTCGTGATGATGAACCTTACCATTGACAAGTGCGAGCTTCCCGAAAAGCTTGAAACAGAGGATAAGTGGATTCTTTCAAAGCTGAACAGCGTTGCAAAGGAAGTTTCCGAAAACATGGACAAGTTCGAGCTGGGCGTTGCCGCACAGAAGGTGAACGACTTCATTTGGGACAGCTACTGCGACTGGTATATTGAGCTTACAAAGCCCCGCCTGAACGGCGAGGACGAGGAGAGTAAAATCGGTGCACAGAAGGTTCTTCTTTATGTGCTTACAGAGATAATGAAGCTTTTGCACCCCTTCATGCCATTTATTACCGAGGAAATTTGGCAGGCGCTGCCCCATGATGGCGATATGCTCATGCTTCAAAAGTATCCTGAGTATAAAGAGGAGCTTTCCTTCCCCAAGGACGAGGCAGATTTTGAAATCCTTATGGATGCCATCAAGGCAGTCCGCAGCCGCCGCAGCGAGATGAACGTGCCCCCCTCCAGAAAGGCACATATAATCGTTGCCACCGACAGGGGCGATATCTTTGAAAACGGCAGAGCCTTCCTGCAGAAGCTTGCGTATGCAGGAGAAATAAGTATATCTACGGAAGCCCCGGCTGACCTTGAGGGTATGGTATCCGTGGTCACGGATAGGGCAAAGATGTTTATGCCCATGGCGGATTTGGTTGACCTGGCAAAGGAGCGTGAGCGCCTTGAAAAGGAGATTGCCAAGGCACAAAAGGAGATTGAGGGTCAAACCGCAAAGCTTGCAAATGAAAAGTTCCTTGCCCGCGCACCGGAGGCCGTGGTTGCTGTGGAGCGTGAACGCCTTGAAAAGGCGAAGGCTTTGGTAGAAAATCTGACCGACAGTATCAAAAAACTCGGCTGATATCCAAAGGGGCGACATGCTTCGACTGCTAATTTGCAGACATTATAATAAAATGGCACCGTGAGTAATGCTCACGGTGCTTTTTTGTTGCTTCGCAGTATTTATATTCGGAGGTAATAAATATGGAGATATATACAAGCTTTGCCGATGGCCGACTGAAGCTAAGCTTTGCAGGTGAGCTTGACCATCACGAAGCTCGGGAGGCCATGCGGCGTATTGACAGTGTTCTGGACGAATATCTGCCCAGAAATTGTGTAATCGACCTTTCAAGACTGAGCTTCATGGACAGCTCGGGAATTGCGGTAATACTGCGTGTGCACAAGCGCCTTACGGATATAAGCGGCAGAGCATGGGTGGAAAATCCTGCGGGTCAGCCGCTTCGAGTGCTGGACGCTTCGGGGCTTGACCGGGTAATAAGAGTATACACAAAGGCACAGTAAAGGAGGAAAAAACTTTGTCTACTGATTACATAAAAATCGAATTTCCCAGCCGCAGTGCCAATGAAGCCTTTGCAAGGACGGCGGTGGCCTGCTTTGCGGCACGGCTTGACCCGACTCTGGACGAGCTTAGCGATATAAAAACCGCAGTCAGCGAAGCGGTCACCAACTGCATAGTCCACGGGTATCCCGACTCCATCGGAACGGTGTGGCTGCGTGCCCGAATCGACGGAGACGGGAAGCTTGAAATAGTAGTGCGGGACAAGGGCGTTGGCATAAGCGACATTGAAAAGGCACGACAGCCCATGTTCACCACGGGCGGCGAGGAGCGCAGCGGTATGGGCTTCACAATAATGGAGAGCTTTATGGACAGTGTGCGTGTTCGCTCCCTTCCGGGAAAAGGAACCACGATTTTCATGTCCCGAAAGCTTGCCCTAAGGCGGACTTCAAAATGACAAAGGATATGACAAAGGCTCTCCGTGAGGCAAAAAACGGAGATAAAATGGCGGCGTCCCGACTAATAGAGGAAAATTCCGGCCTTATATGGAGCATTGCACGGCGGTTTTTCGGCCGTGGTGTTGAGGCGGACGACCTTTATCAGCTTGGCTGCGTGGGCTTTTTAAAGGCCATTTCCGGCTTTGACGAGGCCTACGGCACCCAATTCTCCACCTATGCCGTGCCGAAAATTTCCGGAGAAATAAGAAGGTTTCTCCGGGACGACGGAACAGTGAAGGTCAGCCGGGGCGTAAAGGAGCGGGCACTGATAATAAGAAGCGCACGGGTGTCCCTGGAGCAAGAGCTGGGGCGGGAACCGGTGCTGTCGGAAATCGCTGAGAGAACGGGCTTTGACGTGGCGGAAATAGCCGCAACGGAGACAGCGGTAGGGCCAACTGAATCCCTCCAGCGGGAAAGCGGGGAGGAGGGCTTTACCTTAGAGCACGTGCTTGGAGATGCCGGTCAGGAGGAGCGGCTTATCGAGAGGGTAGCTCTGCGGGAAACCATTGCAAAGCTCCCAGAGCGGGAGAGGGAGGTAATCGCCCTGCGCTATTACCGAAGCATGACACAGGATGCCGCCGCAAGGGTGCTGGGGGTGTCCCAGGTGCAGGTGTCAAGACTGGAAAAAAGGGCCATGGAGCGGCTTCGTGATATGCTGATATAGGACTGCCGAGCTGTCGGCAGTCCTATTTTTATGGGGAAAAGGCAAGATAATAATTAATATTACAGCATACTAAATATTAAAATAAAGTTATTAAAAATGCCCCCATTCGGATAAATATTATTATTTATATTGACAATTATTATTTGTATGATACACTAAAAATATAAGGTAAAGTACTTCGGCAAATGTGAAATAAGTATAAAAAATAAAGAAGGTGATACCAATGTGGTAGCTTTTAATAAGTCACATTAGTAGTTGGAGAAAATTTAAAAAAAAGGGGGCAATGTTAAAAAAATTATTAATTTTCTGTCTTATATTTTCGTGTCTGTTAATAACAGCACATAGCAACGCTGCGATAGCGTCAGATATCAACGATACTTCTTTGGAATATAATTTGAATAAAGGGATGAATGATTTTATAGATTATATTTCATTGTTTTTTGAAGGAGATGAAAGATTTGCGGCAATCAATCACAATGGCGAGGATATAAGCGTTGAATTTTACCAAGCGTATAAGTCTCTATTTGATGCAAAATCTTTTGCTCAATTGAAGATTTGTGCCGACAATGAGGTAGATTATCTGCGAGAGAAACCTGATGAGAGTACGTCAACAGCTAATCAAATATCATTAAGAGCTGTTACAACGCATAATGTATCAAATTATCGAATGCATATTACCACTCCGCCAGCTCCTTTCTCTCAACAGACATATGGAACATTATTAGAATCCTCTTTTACTGAAAACCCAGTATCTGGGTATATATTGAGTGCAGAATTCAAACATGAGAAAACGAATTTTTGCTAGTTTAACAGTCTTGTTTATTATGATGATATGCGGTTCTAACACGCTTGCGGTAAATGAAATACAGCCTAAAGCATATTATACAGAAAAGGTTACATATACATATTCAGAAATAATTCCGGCGTATTCTGGG
>CAZJYY010000048.1:0-15768 GCA_964550315.1 uncultured Oscillospiraceae bacterium
GGCAAATCCACCCAGTTCAAGCTTCTCACCCAGCAGCTTGAAAAAGAAGGCATTCCCTTCCGAAGGTTGGTTTTTCCCCGTTATCAGGAAAGCTCCTCTGCCCTGCTGCGCTCGTATCTTAAGGGTGAGTTTGGGGCAAATCCCGGGGATGTTTCCGCCTATGCCGCTTCCACTTTCTTTTTTGTGGATCGCTACGCATCCTACAAAACCGACTGGGGCGAATTTTACAATAACGGCGGCCTTATTATTTCCGACCGCTACACCACCTCCAACGCCATTCACCAGGGTGCAAAGCTGCCCGCTGATGAGATGTATGCTTTTTTTGACTGGCTATACGATTTTGAGTTCCGTTTAATGGAACTTCCCAAGCCTGACATCGTCCTATATATGGATATTGACCTTAACACCTGCCTTTCACAGATGCATTCCCGGCAGGAAAAAACAGGAACCGTCGGGGACATTCATGAAACCAACTCCGAATACCTTACAACCTGTCTTTTGGCCGGCGACGCTGCCGCAAGCAGACTTGGCTGGAACAGAATAAAATGCCTTGATGCAGGCGCAATGCGCAGCATTGAAGATATTCAAAGAGAAATATTCACCTTGGTGAAAGGAGTATTATAATGGTCTTAATCATACTTGGGGACGGCTTTGAGGAAGCTGAGGCTGTTGTCACCTTCGACGTTCTTAGAAGGGGTGGCATTCCCGTTCGTCTTGTCTATACCGAAAAGGGTAAGCGCACTGTTATCGGGGCTCACGGTCTTCCTGTAAACGCCGAATACTTCGCTGGCGACGTTACTCCCGACCGTGACGATATGGTGGTCATTCCCGGCGGAATGAAGGGCGTTGAAGCCATTAAGGCAAGCCGTGCCGCCATGTACCTTATCGACCGTGTCAATAGCTGGAGCCGTCATCTTGCCGCAATTTGCGCCGGCCCCTCTGTACTTGCCGAGCTTGGCCATCTTGAGGGCGTAAACATAACCTGCCATCCCGGCTGCGAAGATATGATGGGCGGGGCAATTTGCAACAGCGACACTGCCGTTGTTCAGGACGGCACCATAATAACCGGACGCAGTGCCGGAGTTACTTTTGAATTTGCCCTTGCAATTGTTAAGCTTTTGAAGGGCGAAAAAATTGCACAGAAGGTTCGTGAGGAGCTTTTATTGTGAGCAATGATAAGCCTGCGCTTCGCCGTGAGCTTACTCATCTCATCGGAGCTCTTGATGAAAATTATATCAACGAGAGCAATGTGGGTATACTTAATGTGCTTCTTGCAATGCCGGAATTTATTTCGGCAGGTCGGGTCTTTACCTACCTTAGCGTTGGGCGGGAGGTAGACACCCGTGCTATGATAGCTATGTGTGCAGAGCTTGGAAAGCCCGTTGCAATCCCCGGGGACATGAATGGCGGCCTTATGAGCTTCGGCCTTTTGGACAGACCTGTTGATGAGCTTTGCAAGGGTCCCTTCGGCATTCCCGTTCCGGCTCACAACGCTTTGCGCCTTCAGCCTGAGCCTGGCGATGTAATTATTGTTCCGGCTCTGTGCTGCGCAAGCTCGGGACATCGTCTTGGTCACGGCGGCGGATACTATGACCGATATCTTTCCGCACACGAGGTCTTTTCCGTGTGTCTTTGTCGGGAAAAGCTTATTTTAGATGTCCTTCCGGTGGAGCATCACGACGTTCCTGTGAACTGCGTTATTACCGAAAAAGGTTTGCGAGGCCCCGTAGGGCCCCGCATTTGCAGTCTTTGGTAATGCTGCTTACAATTTACTTGTTAGCAACCGCCGCAGCCGCCTCCGCAGCCTCCGCAGCCGCCTCCACATCCGCCGCAGCCACCGCCGCAGCCGTTTCCGCAGCCACCCCAGCCGCCGCAGCAGCAGGAAATGAGGATGATGATCACAATGACCCAAATGCAACTGTTATTTCCCCAAAACATCAGCTTCTCCCTTTCTCCGCACAACTTAATTTCTTACTCCGTGCGGTGAGTGTGTTTGGTCTTTCCATTCGAGGAAGCGTCTTAGCTCCCTTCGACACATAATATGCCTGATTCCCTCAGGCGGTTACTTTTCCGTGATAAGGAGAAAACCAATGTCTCAAAATAGTTTTAACAACGACAACATCAACGAGCACTGGACAAAGGCAAAGGCTGCCGATGCCCAAAAGTCCGAGCCTGGGGTAAACAGCCGCGAATACAAGGCTGTGCGCCAGCGCAGAGACGGTAAAACAGGCTGCCTTGGCGGAGTGATGTACTTTGTGTTCATCCTCAGCGTAAGCATAATTTTGGCCTGCCTGGGCTGGATGGCAGCAAGTGACGTTCTTGCCCTAAACAAGGAAGAAAAAACCACTGCGGTCGTTCTGCCGGAAACCATTTTTACCGACAAGGAAAAAACCATAGTGGGTGATGACGGCGAAACTACACGCACAATTACCATTCAGGTCGCCGACATGGGCGAGGTTGCCCAGATTTTGAAGGATGCCGGTATCATTCAGTATAAAAGCCTTTTCCGTTTTTACTCTGCCATTTCTGATGCGGACGAAAAGGTTGACCCCGGCACCTATGAACTTTCCACCCTTTACGATTACCGTGCGGTGGTTAAAAAAATGCAGTTTGGCAGCTCTTCCCAGGTGAAGGATATGATTACCTTCCCGGAGGGCTTTACAATGAAGCAAATTTTTGAGCGTCTTGAAGAAAAGCGAATCTGCAAGGTTTCGGAGCTTATGGACTGCGCCGCAAATGTGGACTTTGGATATCGCTTCTTGGAGGATATTCCCCTTGGCGACGCTTCAAGACTTGAGGGCTTCTTGTACCCGGACACCTATGAGTTCTATCAGGGAATGACACCGGAAGCCGCTATTGACACCTTCCTGCAAATTTTCCACTATAAGCTGACTGCTGAAATGTGGGACATTGCCACAGCCAAGGGCTATACAATGCAGCAGATGATGACCATCGCCTCCATGATTGAGGCTGAAGCGGCAAACGACGATGAGCGCGCCAATATCGCCAGCGTAATCTATAACCGCCTTGCAAAGAACATGCCCCTTCAGATCGATGCAACTATCCAATATATTCTTCCCGAGCGTAAGGAAAACCTGAGTATTGAGGACACGCAGATTGACAATCCCTACAACACCTACAAAAACACGGGACTGCCCCCTGCGCCGATTTGTAACCCCGGTACACCCTCTATAAATGCGGCTATGAAGCCTGCCGACACCAGCTACCTCTATTACGCTTTGGATACGGCTACAAATACCCACAAATTCTTTAACACCTATGAGGAGCATCAGGCCTTTGTGGCAACGCAGAACTATGGTTAATAAACGTAAGATTGAGCTTTTGGCTCCCGCCGGAGATATGGAGCGCCTTGAAATGGCGCTCCACTACGGTGCGGATGCCGTGTATATGGCAGGAACGGAATTCGGCATGCGTGCCTCTGCCGGCAATTTTGACGAGGAAAACCTTCGAAGGGCCGTCAAAATGTGCCACGAAAAGGACGTTGCAGTTCATGTTACCTGCAACACTCTGCCTCGGGAGCATGAGCTTCCGAGGCTTCCTGCGTACCTTGAGATGCTTGAGAACGCTGGGGTCGACGCTTTGATTGTCGCCGATTTGGGCGTTATCTCCATGGCAAAAAAATACGCCCCGAAAACGGAGCTTCACATTTCCACCCAGCTTGGCATTGTAAACAGCGAAACCTGCAAGGCCGTTTTTGACATGGGCGCAAGCCGTGCGGTTTTAGCTCGTGAGCTGAGTCTTGAGGAAATACGGGAAATCCGCAAAAACTCCCCGCCCCAGCTTGAGCTGGAGGCTTTTGTCCACGGAGCAATGTGCGTCAGCTTTTCCGGCCGCTGTCTCCTTTCAAATTACCTTACCGGTCGTGATGCTAATCGGGGCGAGTGTGCCCAGCCCTGCCGCTGGAAATACCATCTGGTGGAGGAAAAGCGCCCCGGTGAATACTTCGAGATAAGCGAGGATAAGGGCACCTATATCATGAACAGCAACGACATGTGCATGATTGAGCATCTTAGGGAGCTTATGGATGCAGGTGTTTCCAGCTTCAAAATTGAAGGACGGATGAAATCCGCCTACTATGCCGCTGCCGTTACCAACGCCTACCGCCACGCCCTTGACGCAGCACTTGCGGGCAAGGCGCCGGAGCAGGTTTGGGTAGACGAGGTGCAAAAGGTAAGCCACAGAACGTATTCCACCGGCTTTTACTATGGTCAGCCGGGACAATATTACTCGCATAATGACAGCATTTATTTTGCCACGGCGGACGTTTGTGCCGTGGTTGAAAGCTGTGACAGCGAAGGCAACGCCATTCTCACCCAGCGCAACAAGTTTTGTGTCGGCGACACCTTGGAGCTTCTATCAAACGACGGCGAGCCAATTTCCTTTACCGTTACTGAAGTCAAAAACTCTGAGGGTGAGCTTATCGACGCCACCCCTCATCCCATGATGGAGCTTCATATGAAGCTGCCCCGGGCATGCACTCCTCTGTCACTTTTAAGAAAGCCAAAATAAAAAAATGCGCCGCTGCAAATTTCTTGCAGCGGCGTTTTTTTAATCGTTGTAAGTATTTTCCATAAGCCAGGGCCGCTCGGTTTTTGTAAGCTTGTCCAAGAGCTTGCTCGGCCAACCTTTATACACCACAATGCAAACAGGAATTTCAAAAAGCAATCCACCAAAAACATCTAGGACGGAATGCTGCTTCATGAATACTGTAGAAAGGATGATTGCGCTGCTAAGTAACACATTGAATATTTGCAGTGCAACCTTTTTCTTGAGCGTTTTACTGTTGAAAATTGCCACACCCACACTAACGGCTCCCACAACGTGCATGCTGGGGAATACATTTGTGTTGGTGTCAAACGCATATATTCTTGTAATGAGTCTGCTCAAAAAGTCATTCCCCTCCAGCACGGCGGGGCGAAGCTCCTGTCCGGTAACAAAAAGGGTGCAGCAAAGCATACTGAAGAAAAAGCCAATCCACAGGGTCAGCAAATAATTTTCAAAGGCCTCATCGTCCTTGAGAAGAAAATAAAATCCCGGAATTACCATGTACGGGAACCATGATATGTAAGGGATAAAGAACCATTTGCAAAACGGAATCAAATCATCAAAGGTGCAGTACATAAGCATATATTCCGTTGTGTCATTAAGCTGTTCCATCAGCATATACCATGTCAAATGCAGGATTAAATATGACATCAGTATCCACTCGCGCTTGGTGATTTTCTTTTTGCCGCTTTCAAGAGTGATCATTATAAGAGTTCCTTTCGCAAAAATCTTTCGAGATTATAACACGGCTTTCCGCCGAATTCAACCGTTAACTATAAACAAATGGTGAGGACAAAAGGGGGCTTTGTCCTCACCATCATTTGCTCTGCCGCATTTTCTGCCACAGGGCGTATGACTTCATTTAATTATTGCTTCAACTGGTGCATTCTTCTAAGCACCACCGCCAATTCCTGTCTTGTAACGCTGTCTTTCCAGCGGAAACTGCTGCCGTCACCCTGGAAAATGCCGTTTTCAACCGTCCAGTCACAGGCCTCCACCACCCAGGCATCCGGCAAACCCGTATCCTCGGCATCCAACGCCGGCGGCTCAATCTCCCCTCCAAGCAGCTTATTAAACGGAAAAAGCTTTCCCGGACAGCCCGTGGGGTTATAATCGCCGTGCTTGCCTATTTCGATGCCGGGGTATCTTGACTTAATGTTGGCTATAAGCTCTCTTCCGGCTGATATCTGGGCATCAACCATATTTTCAGCATCAAAGTTCCCTTCAAAGCAGATGCCTATGGCACAGTAATTCCAATCTTTGGTATGCCCTCCCCTGACATTTTCCGGTCTTCCCCTTACTATTTCTCCACTTTTTCTAACATAATAATGATAGGCAATGCCCGCCCACCCCTTTGAAAGATGAAAGGCGTGTATGGTCTCGGCGGTGCCATCCCCTGCGGAATGGTGTAGGATGAGATGTGTTGTCTGACTTCTGGGTGTTAGGGGATATGCCCACTCATAAGAATTTTCTTTAATTCTCACTGCCCTTCACCCAGCCCATCTGTGTCATCATCTCTCTTGAGCCTGTAGCTGCAAGACCTGAAACTATCCCCACCGCTACCGCCGTAAGCGGATCTCCAGCGGGAAAATTCGGCATAACCAGCATGCCTATGTATCCCAAAACGCCCCCGCAAATGCCGCAAATCACAGGGAGCCACTTATTTTCAAGCGGTGTCGCCTTCACGCCCTGCGCAATCAAATAACAAATGATTGTTATTGCCATTACAGATACTATTCCTGAACCCATTTTTTGTCCTCCTAAAAATTTTTAATTTGCCCCCTTAACCATGGGGGGAAAAAGTAATTATGTGTATGTTTAGATGCACAATGTGCAAAACTAAACGTTTTTGTGGAAATTACTAACAAGATTTTCGAGAAAAATATATAGCTTATTACTACATTTTGTGTTACACTTAGATTTGAATAGAATTTAATTGATAGTATGTTGTATTATGTTCGAAAGGCAATTGTGAAATGACCTTTATTCGAAATAAGCTCACCTATACGCAAATTATTGCCTTGAGCTTCCTTCTTATCATCTTCGTTGGCAGCTTTCTTCTGTGTCTGCCTGCTTCATCCTCCTCCGGCAATTGGACGCCCTTTGCAGACTCTCTTTTTACGGCCACCAGCGCCACCTGCGTTACCGGCCTTGTTGTATATGACACCTTCACCCACTGGTCTTTTTTTGGACAGGCTGTTATTCTTCTTCTCATCCAAATCGGCGGCCTTGGCATTATGACCTGCATTGCCATGATCGCCCTTTTCATGAAAAAGCGAATTTCTCTTGGTGAGCGTCGTTTATTAATGCAGTCCGCAGGAACGCTTCAAATCGGCGGCGTCGTTGTTCTTATTAAGCGCATTTTAATGGGCACCGCCATTTTAGAAGTCTGCGGCGCTGTGCTTTTGTCTGCAGCATTTATTCCCAAAATGGGTTTTTTAAGCGGACTTTGGTGCGGTATTTTTACCTCAATCTCAGCCTTTTGCAATGCTGGTTTTGACCTTATGGGCCGCTATGGGGAATTTTCTTCCCTGGCAGGCTCGCCTTTTGCTTTTAATCCATTGGTCAACATCACCATAATGCTCCTTATTTGCATTGGCGGCATCGGCTTTATCGTTTGGAACGATTTTGTTACACACAGATTCAAATTTAAGGACTATGAGGTTCACTCTAAAATTGCCCTTTGCGCTTCTTTAGCCCTTATTGTTTTGGGCACAGTTTTGTTCTACATATTTGAACGAAACTACTCCCTTTCCGGGCTTAGCACCGGAGAAAAGCTTATTTCCTCCGTTTTCCAGTCCGTCACACCCCGCACAGCCGGCTTCAACACTCTTGACCTTACAAAATTGTCCGAGTCCGGCTCTGTCCTCATGATGATTCTTATGTTCATCGGCGGCAGCCCCGGCTCTACCGCAGGCGGCATAAAAACCGTCACCTTTGTTGTGCTTATCCTCAGCGCCTTTGCCTCCGCCCGTCGCCGAGGCGGTATAAATGTATTTAAGCGCCGTCTTGATGAAAGAACTGTTATGCAGGCAAGCTCCATTGCAACCGTCTATATGGCCGCCGTCCTTTTCGCCGTCATGGTCATGTGTGCAGTTGAAAATATTCCCCTTCGCGAAATGGCATTTGAGGCTGTTTCCGCCATCGGCACGGTGGGTTTAAGCATGGGACTTACACCCTCGCTTAGCTCCATATCACATATTATTTTAATAATACTGATGTATGCCGGTCGTGTAGGCGGGCTTACACTGATGCTTGTTCTTGCCGAGCGTCGTGTAAACATTCCCCTTGAGCGCCCCAGCGCCAAAATACTCATCGGATAGACCCATGGCGAAAATATTTTCGCTGGTTAAAACCAAAAACATCATCTTATGCTCACTTCTCCTTGCACAGTAAGATGTCAACTATAATCAAAATTTATGCCGAAGCAAGGCGGCAGAATGGATAATCAGTATGAAATCTGTACTTGTTATTGGAATGGGGCATTTCGGCAGGCAGCTTGCCGAGCGAATGCAGGCCCTCGGAAACGACGTTATGGTCGTTGACCGCAACGCCGCCATAATTGAAGAAATCGCCCATAAATTTACGGACTCCCAAATCGGAGACTGCTGCAATGAGACCGTTTTGTACAATCTTGGAATAAATAATTTTGACCTTTGCTTCGTCACCATCGGCGAGGATTTTCAGGCATCCCTTGAAATCACCACCATGCTTAAGGAGGCAGGCGCCTCCCACGTTATTTCCAAGGCCAGCACCGACCGTCAGGCAAAGCTTTTAATGCGTATCGGCGCTGACGAGGTGGTGTATCCCGAGCGTGAAATTGCGGACAAGCTTGCCGTTCGCTACAATGCGAACAACATTTTTGATTTCATTCAGCTCACCTCTGAGTACTCAATATTTGAAATACCCATACCGGACAAATGGGAGGGCCGCTCTGTATCGGAGTTGGACGTCCGTGTTCGGTACGGCGTTAATATAATCGCTGTCAAGCAGGGCAATTCCCTGAATATAACACCGGGAGCTGGCTACATTTTTGAGCACGGCGACCATCTTGTTGTGGTGGGAAAAGCCAACGACGTTTTCCGCTTAGGCGGAAAAAGCAAGCCAAGAGATTTTTAGACTATTTAGAGAAAGGAACTCACAAAATTGAATAATTTCAAAATTACAACCGATTCAACCACCGATCTTTCTGTTGCTCTTGTACAAGAGCTTGATATCCACGTTATTCCTATGATTTACACCATTGACGGAAAGGACTATCTGAACACTCCCGACGAGAAGGATCTTTCTGCCCATGATTTTTATGAAATGCTTCGTGCAGGCAGGGTTTCCACTACGACACAGATTAACGGTGAAACCTTCAAGGATGCTGTAAGGCCCTATCTTCAGCAGGGTATGGATATTCTTCATATGAGCTTTTCCTCCGGCCTTTCCAGCACCTACGCCTCCTGCTGCATGGGTGCGCAGGACCTTCGTGAGGAATTCCCCGATAGAACGATTATTGTTATTGACACACTTTCTGAATCCATGGGTGAGGGACTTTTGGTTTGGCATGCCGTGCAGCGCAAGAACGAGGGCATGAGCATCGACGAGGTTGCCGCTTGGGTTGAGGAAAATAAGCTTCACCTTGCCCACTGGTTCACTGTGGACGACCTTAACTTTCTAAAGCGTGGCGGCAGACTTTCCGGCGCAGCCGCCTTCTTCGGCACTGTGCTTAACATTAAGCCCGTGCTTCACAGCGACGATGAGGGCCACCTTGTTCCCATTGAAAAGGTTCGGGGCCGCCGCAAGAGCCTTGACGCCCTTGTGGAGCACATGGCAAAAACTGCCATTAACCCCGCCGATCAAACCGTTTTTATCAGCCACGGCGACGCTTTGGAGGATGCCCAGTACGTTGAAAAGCTGGTTCGTGAGCGTTTCGGTGTGAAAACCGTGTATATTAACCCCATTGGTCCCGTTATCGGCTCTCATTCCGGCCCCAGCACGGTAGCGCTTTTCTTCCTTGCAAGCAAGAGACTGTAGTTTTATTTTCGGCAAATCCCTGGTAAATTTTTTATATAAAAAAAGCATTCTTACCGCCATTTAAATTCTATTGCCGGTAAGGGCTTAAAAGTCCATAAAAGATTATAAAGCTGCACACCCCGCATATTAGATGCACAGGGTGTGCAGCTTACTTATTTTTTCTCAACCTCGCCGTGAAGATATTCAAGTGCATCGGACAGCGAGCCAACGCAGTCAATAAGCCCGCAGCTCACTGCCTCCTCCGCACCGATGATGCTTCCGGTGTCCCCCGCAAGCTCATCATTTTTCAGCATATATCGTGTAAAATCCTCCATGCTGATGTTGGAATTTCTAACCACGAAGCCTGCCACCCTTTCCTGCATCTTTTGAAGATAGGTGAAGGACTGGGGCGCTGCGATTATTGTTCCGCTATGCCGCACAGGGTGGATGGTCATGGCTGCTGACGGCGCAATATAGCTTCTTTTTGCCGCCACCGCCAATGGCACGCCGATGGAATGGCTGCCCCCTAAAACAATTGACGCTGTGGGTTTTTTCATTCCTGCAATAAGCTCGGCAATGCCAAGCCCCGCTTCCACATCGCCGCCCACGGTGTTGATGAGAACCAGCAGCGCCTTTAGCTGCTCACTTTCCTCCACTGCGGCTATCATGGGCATTATATGCTCGTAGCGGGTGGTTTTAACGCTGTCGTGAAGCATCTGGTGCCCCTCCACCTGTCCAATTATGGTTATACAGTGGATGGCTGCCGGCTCGCTTCCAATTACGCTGCCGCCCTTGTCCTCTGACTCTCGTTGCTGCTGAGTTTGCTGTTCATTTTCATCCATAAAAAAACCCCCATTTCTGGCTTAGTTTGTGCAGAAACGGGGATTTTATTTTATTGAAGCTTGGATTTATCATTTCTCCCACACGTTGGGAGGGATATTCTTAAATCATTATTACTTTTCTGCGTACACGGATTTAATGCCCTTATAGGTCATGTAGCAGTCAAACTTTGCAACGGTTTCATAGGGAGAGTGCATGGAAAGGACGGGAACGCCAGCGTCAATAGTGTCAATGTCACGCTCTGCCATATACATGGCAACCGTGCCGCCGCCACCCTGGTCAACCTTGCCCAGCTCCGCCATTTGCCACACAACGCCGTTTGCCGCAAAAACCTTGCGCAGGCGGGCAACAAGCTCGGCGGATGCGTCGTTGGACTCGCTTTTTCCGCCGTGACCGGTGAATTTGCAAATGCCCATTCCGTAGTTTACCTTGGCAGCATTCTTTTTCTCGGAAACGTCGGGGTAGTTGGGGTCAAAAGCGTTGCAAACGTCTGCGGAAATGCAAATGCTGTTTCCGAAGCAATGCTCAAGCTTCACGCCTTGAGTGTCGCAAAGATCGCCCATAAAGCGCTCAAATGCTCTGGATTTCATACCGGAAACGCCCTCGCTACCGATTTCCTCTTTGTCTGCAAGAATGCAAACAGCGGTATTTTCGGGCACATCAATATCCATAATTGCGGCAAGCTCGGCATAGGCACAAACACGGTCGTCATGGCCATAGCCGGCGATAAGACTGCGGTCAAAGCCCACCTCACGGGTATCATAGGCGGGAACGGCGCTAAGCTCTGCGGAGAGAAAGTCCTCCTCGGTAATGCCATACTTCTTGTTGATAATGTCAAGAACGGCGAGCTTAACGTTTTCCTTAATGTCCTCCTTATCGGGAATTGTGCCGATAACAAGATTTAGACTTTCACCGGGAACGAAATCCGCCGCCTTCTTGCTGCGCTGATCCTTGCCAAGATGGGGTAAAAGATCGGTAATCTGGAAGATTGGGTCAGACTTATCCTTGCCGATGCAAACTTCAACCATGCTGCCGTCTCTAAGGGCAACAATACCGTGTAGCTCAAGGGGAATTGTAAGCCACTGGTACTTCTTAATTCCGCCGTAGTAATGGGTCTTGAAATAGCAAATCTGGCTATCCTCATAAACCGGCACCTGCTTAAGGTCAAGGCGAGGGCTGTCCACATGGGCGGCGGCAATAACGCTGCCCTCCGCAAGAGATTTCTTGCCAATCACCGCAAGCATAAGAGCCTTGCCCCGGTTAGAGCAGTAAATCTTTGTTCCGGGCTTAAGCTCCATGCCCTGCTTATAGGCTGTAAAGCCCTTTGCTTCAGCAAGGCGTATGCCCTCTTTAACGGCTTCACGCTCGGTCTTTGCGGCGTCAAGAAACGCCATATAGTCTTTGCAGTAACCTTCAACAAGAGCAAGCTCTTCTTCGTTTATAAGCTCATATCCGTTTTTCTGCTGATAAAACAGCTTGTCTTTTCTTTCTGATTTTTCCTTTGACATGTTTACCTCCGAATTATATTGTTAAATGTTATTTTGCATTTCTCTTCAAAGCTTCCCACCGTACTATCATTGCATACGGTATAGTCGCAAATTTGCTCAAAATATTCGTTTGACTTTTGAGCGTTTACACGCAAACGTGCATATTCCTCACTTATTCCCTCACGGCTCATAAGTCTTGTAATACGCATTTCCGTGGGTGCGGTAATTCCCACCGTGGCCTTGCAAATGCCGGCAATTTTCCCCTCAAAAAGAGCAATAGCGTCAATTGCGGCAATGCTGCCGCCCTCTCTTGCCCAGTTGAAAAGCCGACGGCTAATCTCCCGTCCCACAAATTTGTGGGTAATGGCATTGAGCGCTGAAAGCTCCGTTGGGTTATTGAAAACAACCTCCCCCAAGGCTTTGGTATCGTGTGTGCCCTCGGGCACGACGCCGGGGAAACGAAGGTTTATTTCATCCATCATCTCTGCGCTCTCGTTCATAAGGCTGTGATAAACCTCGTCACAGTCGATAACAAGGCCGCCCATATCCTCAATGACCTTCAGTGCCGTTGTTTTTCCGCAGCCTGTGCCACCGGTAATACCGATAATGGTCATGGCTGAGCAAAGTGCCATGCTGATTTCCTCGTCCGGAAGAGCGCCCGCTCTAAGGGTGCGATAGGGGGTTTCACTCATGTCAAACACTGTTGACTCCAGTCCCATGGCGCAGCGTCCGCCGTCTATCACAGCGTCGATTTTGCCGTCAAAGTACGCCATGACCTCATCCGCCGAAACGGGGCTTTTGCAGTTTGACGGATTTGCCGAGGGTGCTGCAAGCGGGCAGCCGCATTCTCTCAGCAGCTCCAGAGTCTTTTTGTGGTCTGGACACCTAAGCCCCACCGTGCTGCCCCCTGCAAGCACTGTTGCGGGAATGAAGGGCTTTGCCTTCAGCACAATTGTCAGTGGCCCGGGCCAAAAAATTTCCGCCAACACCCGTGCAGACTCCGGCACATCATCGCAAAGCTCGTCCATAGCTTCTGCACCACGCACCATAAGACTCAGGGGCTTTGTTTCTGGACGCCCCTTTACCTCATAAATTTGCAAAACAGCCTTTTCGTTAAGCCCGTTGGCAGCAAGACCATAAACCGTTTCCGTGGGCACGGCCACAAGTCCGCCGTTCTTTATTATATCCGATGCTTTTGAAATTTCATCGGTAATAAGCTTTGTTTCCACAGTAATTCGCCTCTATTCCTGGATACCGGCCTTCATCTTTTCGGCCTGATCCGCAGTGACAAGTGCGTCAATAACCTCGTCCAAATCACCGTTCATTATCTGCTCAATTTTATAGAGCGTAAGACCTATTCGGTGGTCGGTAACTCTTCCCTGGGGAAAGTTATAGGTTCTTATGCGCTCGCTTCTGTCGCCGGTTCCAACTTGACTTTTACGCTCTGCGGCAAGGGCGGCATTCTTCTTGCGCTCTTCCTCCTCGTAAAGACGAGAGGCAAGGATTTTCATAGCTCTTTCACGATTCTTGTGCTGACTGCGCTCATCCTGGCACTCCACCACCGTGCCTGTTGGAAGGTGGGTAATTCTTATGGCGCTTTCGGTTTTATTGACGTGCTGACCGCCTGCACCGCTTGAACGGAAGGTGTCTATCTGAAGGTCTGTGGGGTTAATTTGAAAATCAACCTCGTCCATCTCCGGAAGCACCGCAACAGTCACCGTGCTTGTATGGATTCTTCCCTGAGCCTCGGTTTCCGGCACACGCTGAACGCGGTGCACACCGCTTTCAAATTTAAGCCGTGAATATGCGCCGTCACCCTCAATAATAAAGCTTACTTCCTTTATGCCGCCGATTTCCGTTTCATTTATATTGGCAATCTCGGTTTTCCATCGCTTTGTTTCGGCATACATACTGTACATGCGGTAAAGGCTCTGGGCAAAAAGTGCCGCCTCGTCACCGCCGGCGCCACCACGGATTTCTACAATAACGTTTTTATCATCGTTGGGGTCCTTGGGTAAAAGAAGGATTTTTAGCTCCTCCAGGGTGCGCTCCATTCCTGCTTTAGCGTCCTCAAATTCCTCCTGCGCCATTTCCTTCATTTCGGGGTCGGAAAAAAGCTCCTTGGCACCCTCTGCGTCGTTTTCAAATTTTTTATAGCTCCGAAAGGCTTCCACAACCGGGGCAAGCTCCTTTTGCTCTTTTGCAAGCTTTGCATAGGTGCTCACATCGGAGTAAACCTCCGGCATGGCCATGCGGGCTTCTATATCCACAAATTTTTCTTCAATTGCTTTGAGTTTTTCCAGCATAAAGAGTTTTCCTCACTATCATTTTTACAATTACTAACTGCTTATTTTACCATAGTTTTCACTATATGTAAACACTATATCACGCCATATGATGTTGTCCCATTTTATCGCATTTTAAAATGAAAACGGTTTGGTAATAGGGATAATATGGAATGGTCCCATCTGCAGCAGCAATCAGCCTATCGCATTTTCTTGATTCAGCAACGCCGCCAGCGCCGCGCCCGCCATGGTGGAATTTTCGGCTCTTTTGAAAGCAACATAGCGTTCCAGTTCGCCTTTTATATGCTCCTCCACCAAATTTTGAAGCTTATCCCTAAAAAGAAGGGAGTTATAAAAGGTTGAGCCCTCCGCCACCACCAAAAATGGCTGCTCCGGAGTTTTTCCGCCGTCACAGTGGAGGCACAGTGCAGCAATATTTGCGCAGGAAAGCCTTGCCGCCCGCTCAAAGCTTCTGTCTATTATTACCCTAAGAGTCTGAGCGTCATCACCGCTGCACATGCGGGCAATACGATTATCGCTTCCACGAAGAAAATCATCCAGCTCCGGGGTTGTAAATTTTTCAAAGCCATCCCTAAATGCGGCGGACAAAAGCCCCTTCCGTTCCGCCAAAACACAGGTATGGGTAATCACGCTTCCGTGATAGGCACCGCTCATCATTTTTTCAAATACATGATCACCGGGAATGTCCGACTCACCGTCAGCAAGAAAATCGGAGCTTCCCCGAAACGCTTTGTCAAAAATCCCCGATTCGCAATTTATTATCATGTCAGGCGCATTATTAAGCTTCCAAATTTTCTCTCCACGCTCGCAATAGCAGCTATTGCAGCCGGTTCCAAGAATAAAGCCCGCAAGACCACCCTTTTCTTCAAGTCCAAGAGCTGCCACACCGCCCATAAGTCCCGCAGCCGTATCGTTTAAAAGCGTAAATCCAAAGGGCTTTGACGCTCCCTTTTGGTGCAGTTTCTCCACAAGCGTTCTACCGATAATCGTCCCTTCGGCATCCTTTACACGAACCTCCTTATTTAGCTGGAGTATCCGTCCGTCACCGTCGGGGAAAATTTCCGCAGGGTAGGAAAAGCAGAATCCAATCATGTCACTTTGCTCTGTAAGGGGTAAAATTCGTTCCGCCAATTCGTCGAAAAAGGTATCCACGTCTATCTCACCGCAGCTTCCAGGCATGGCGGTTTTGGAAAAGCGGTCAAGCTCCGGCCCATTCTCACCGAAGGTTACAAGGCCCGTGCGAAGATTTGTTCCCCCGGCATCAATTGTAATTACAGGAGTATTTTTTCTACAGATACCATGGGCGCTTATATATGTTGGTATCATCTGCAGCGACGAATTCTCACCCCGAAGTCCCCTGTCCATTTCGTTCAGAAAGGACTTTTCGGTAAGCTCCATATCTGTTTGCTGCGGATGCATATTGATTGAATATAAAAATTCGTCCACCTTGTTCATACCCTGCTCCTTTTCCGTTTGTATGTGTTCATTTTAACATATTGCTCCGCAAAATAACAACACAAGAAGTATGCTTTAAAAGTCTCGTCCCAATAAACGGGACGGGACTTTTA
>CAZJYY010000049.1:0-15615 GCA_964550315.1 uncultured Oscillospiraceae bacterium
CGGGAAGGTCGTTTATAAGCTCCACCTTGTAGGGCTCGTCCTTAACAAATTCAAGGGCCTCTGCTCTGGGCAGCTCAAAACGCTCAAGAGGCAGCTTTTCCTTGCATATCTTGCGCATTTCAGCTTCAAGTGCCTCAAGTATTTCCGGTGTAAAAACGGTTTCACTGTCCACGTCGTAATAGAATCCGTCATCAATGGCGGGGCCTATTGCAAGCTTGGTATTCGGATAAAGGCGCTTAATTGCCTGAGCCAAAATGTGGCTGGTGGTATGACGGTATTTAAGCTTATATTCGGGATTTTCAAAGGTGTAAAGTTTTTCGTCCATAATTTATCTCCTTAAATTTACAATTACAATATTATTTTGTGGGATATTTTTGTCCACCAAGCAAATGCTGGTATAGGGGCGGTGCCCCTATAAATAAGTCTCTGCGGATTCGCCGTGAAATAGCGGGGGTAACCCCCCCTGCCGTCCACTAAAGGGGATTTCTCTTTCTCGCAGAAAGAGAAACCACCCTTTAAATCCCAAAGAGAAAGACGCTGGGGGACTTTTTACAAGCCGTCCCCCAAGCCCCCTCCTAAACAGGAAGTCGTTGCACCGTTTTCAAGTGCAAACGTGTGACAAGGCCTGAGGGGGTTAGGCGTAATCGTTTCTCCTGCTGCGAAGGGACGCTAATACCACCGCAAAAGCGTATCTTTGCTGAGTTAAAACGATACCCACAAGGTGTATAAGCCGCAGGTTACCCGTTCTCTATGTTCAAACGCAAAGTCCAATGAAATGGGTTTGCGTTTGGGATGAGTTGCAACGGAAGCGAGGGATAAGGAGTTTGCAACGACGAGGGACGTATAGGGGTATCGCCCCTATACCCACTTTTGTCCGTGGACAAGGGATATTCAGAATGCAGAGCTTCATGCACGGTATGGGTGAAAAAGCCCAAAAACAAAGCACCCCTGACAATATGTCAGGGGTGCATAAATTTTACACACGGTTCCACCCTGCTTGCAGACAAAGTCTGCCGCTTAAGGAGCGCTGTAACGTGCGCCGACGGATACGCTTACTGCTTTCGGCGCATCGGCTCGGGAGCGGTCTTGGAAGTAACGCTACGTAAGCGGATCTCAGCAAATTCCGCTCTCTCTGTCCGGCGCAAAGCTTCGTCGTTCTCCGTCTTTGCCTTTATCTTTTTCGATGTGATTCTATCCCTTTTTCGGAATTTTGTCAAGTAAAGGTTAAAACTACCTTTATTCTACCTTTTGAACATGATTTTTTCACTGTCGAACATTTTTGTAAGCACCAAAGTGCCAATAAAGGTGAAGGCCAAATTAACCCCGATGGTAACAAGAACATAGGTTCCCGATGCTGTGAAGGAGAAAATACCTGTAAGACACTGCACGGTATTATAAACAGGTATGAAATACCAGGCAAGACCGCTTGCCGTTCCCTCGCTGAAAAGTCCGGTCACGCCCACAAACATTACAACCACCATAAGAGGCATTACCAGGGTCTGAGCCTCCTTAACGGTTTTTGCAAAGGCGGAAATTATTGAAATAAGCGTTACCAGCACCAACACTGTTGAAAGTATTATACCCGAAAGCATAAGATAATCAGACGCCGTGTATACCGCAGCACTTACATCCCCGGCGGCACCCATAAGCTTCGGCAGGGACAAAAGCGTTCCAAGGGTGCTGGAAGCACCGCTTAAAAGGGCGATTATCGCAAGGGCTATTACCTTTCCTGCGGCAAGCTCACTTCGGTTGCTGGGTGTAACAAGAAGGGTTGCAATGGTTCCACGCTCCTTCTCGCCGGCTATGGCCTCCGGTGCTACAGACATGCAGCCGGAGAAGAGAAATATTAAAAGAAGCATTGGCAGCATAGATGAAAACACCGTTCCGGCGCTGTCCTTTTCGGTGGCAAGGTTAAAGCTTTGCTCGCCGCTGTTTATGTCAAACTTGTTGGAAATGGAGTTTTCGTACTGCTCCAAAACACCGTTAAACGTCTCATAAGCGGCTGCGGAATTTTTGTCCAGACCGTTGAAGTAAATCTCAACATTGGGGGCAGCCTCATTGCTTTGAGGGTCATATTCGGCGACCTTTTGGTCAAAGTCCTCGGGAAAAACTACAAGAAGCTCGCCGCTTTTTGCGGCAATATTCTTTTTTATTCCTTCAATCTTATCCTCCTGCACCACAGTCTGGGTAATTGCAACGTCTGCAAGAACGTCCGCCACGCTCTGGGGCAGATTTACTACCTGGGCATGGGGAACAAAGCCCACGTCGGTTTCAAACTTGCTTGTTATTGCGCTCCCCATAAAGCTATACATTATGTATATAAGAAAGCCCGGCAAAATAACTGTTGCCAAAACCATTCGCTTGTCTCCGAAAAATCGGGCAAGCTCCTTTTTCATCACGGCAAAGGTATTTGATTTCATTTCACCGCACCTACCCTTTCCGCATAAATGTCAAAGAACCTGTCCTCCAAGGATTTCCCGGCGCACACCCGCTGAAGGCTGTCGCACTCCACCATTTTGCCGTCTATGATAACGCCAACACGGTCGCAAAGCTTTTCAACCAGGCTGAAAATGTGGGTAGAAACCACAATTGTCTTTCCCCTTGCCTTAAGCTCCATAAGATAGTCCGTAACTATCCTTGCCGTCAAAACGTCCAGCCCGTTTGTGGGCTCGTCAAATATAATGATATCGGGGTCATGAACAAGGGATATTGCTATTGACGCCTTTTGCTTCATACCGGTGGACAGGTTTGCCACCTTCACCTCCGCAAACTCGTCAATACCCATGCGGGAGAAAATCTCCTTCTTTCTCTTATCCCGAACCTCGGGCTCAACATGGTGCATCGCCGAGAAAAAGTCGTATAGATAGTTGGGTGTAAAAAAATCCTCCAGCTTCAGTTCGCTGGTGAGAAAACCGATTTTAGAGCGCACGTCGGCGGGTTCCTTTACGATGCTGGAGCCTGCTATAAGGGCATCTCCGCCGTCCGGCTTGATAAGCGTAGCAAGCATGCGAAGTGTGGTGGTTTTGCCTGCTCCATTCGGCCCGAGAAGACCGAAAATCTCACCCTGTCCCACACTGAAGCTAAGACCGTCCACCGCCTTTATAACCTTTGCTTTGGTGTTTTCAAGCTTTTGCTGCTTTGCAGACAGCTTATAGGTCTTGCTGAGCTTTTCCACAGTAAGAATATCTGCCATATATTTTCCTTTCTTTTTTACACATTAAACCGGAATAATGTTACATCTCCATCCTGCATCACATATTCCTTGCCCTCGCTGCGAACAAGTCCCCGTTCCTTGGCAACTACCATAGAGCCGCAGGTTTTAAGGTCATCAAAGGCAACAATTTCAGCCCGAATGAAACCACGTTCAAAGTCAGTGTGGATTTTTCCCGCGGCCTGGGGCGCCTTAAAGCCCCTTTTAATGGTCCACGCACGGCATTCGTCCGGCCCGCAGGTAAGGAAGGAAATAAGCCCCAAAAGTGAGTATGAACACTTGATAAGCCGTTCAAGACCGCTTTCGGTCATGCCCAACTCCTCCATGAAAAGGGCCTTGTCCTCCTCGTCCAGCTCGCCCAGCTCCTGCTCCACCTTTGCGCAGATGGGCAGCACCTGGCTGCCCTCGGCAGCGGCGTACTCCGCCACTTTTTTGTAATAGGCGCTGTTTTCATAGCCTGCCGCAAAGCCCGCTTCGTCAAGGTTTGCAGCGTAAATAACCGGCTTGATGGTCAAAATATCGCTTTGGCTGAGAATTTCTTTGTCCTCCTCAGAGCACTTATAGCTTCTGGCGCACTTTCCGGCATCCAAATGTGCCATAAGCCCCTTTAAAACCTCGGCGTCGTGAAGATACTTTTTGTCACCCTTTCCCAGCTTCTGTGCCTTGTCAATGCGGCGCTCCAGTATCTCCATATCCGACATGATAAGCTCAAGGTTTATTATCTCAATATCCCGTATGGGGTCGCAGTTTCCCTCCACATGGATAATGTTTTCATCGTCAAAGCAGCGCACCACATGGACGATTGCGTCCGTGCGGCGAATGTTTTCAAGAAATTTATTTCCAAGGCCTTCGCCCTTGGAGGCGCCCTTTACAAGGCCCGCAATGTCCACAAATTCTATAATTGCAGGAGTGTACTTCTTGGGGCTGTAAAGCTCTGCTAAAAAGGCCAAACGCTCATCCGGCACGGCAACCGTGCCCACATTTGGCTCAATGGTGCAAAAGGGATAATTTGCGCTTTCCGCACCTGCATTGGTAATAGCGTTAAAAAGCGTGCTCTTCCCCACGTTAGGAAGGCCGACAATTCCGAGTTTCATGGCTTTATCCTCTCTTTTACATTATACGGGAAAAAGGGCGGGTCGCCCCGCCCTGTACTTTATTCCCTGTTTTCATCTATTGAATGGTTTTTAATGGTTCCCTCCGGAGTAATTTCCCTTCCCCGGTTTATCACCTCACCGGAGGAATGAAAAGACTCTTCAAACTGCACCGCAGCCCTATCTTCCTTTTCCGGTTTTTCCTCCACAGGTGGCTTTTCGGGGACATAGCCGTTTTTGCAAAGGAAGTCAAACTCCTCGCCGGTCATGCTCTCGTTGGCGATAAGGTATTCCGCCGTCTTTATAAGAAGCTCGCGGTTCTCTGAAAGAATATCCTCACAGCGCTTTCCAGCCTCGTCAAAGATGCGCTTTACCTCCTCGTCAATGATGGAGGCAGTCTCCTCGGAGTAGCTCTTGGTGGTGCCGAAATCACGGCCGATGAAGATGCTGTGGTCGCTGCTGTCAAAGGAAATGGGACCAAGCTTGTCGGAGAAACCGTAACGGGTGACCATTGCGCGGGCAACGTCCGTGGCGCTGTGGATATCTCCGGAAGCTCCGGTGGAAATATCATCCATCATAAGCTTTTCGGCAACCCGTCCGCCTAAGGACACAACAATTTCAGCGAACATTTCACCCTTTGAGGTAAACTCCTCCTTATCCTCACGGGGACGGTAAACGGTCATTCCGCCTGTAGGCCCACGGGGTATAATGGTGATATATTCAACGGGGTCTTTTTCATCCATGAAGCGGCCGGCAATGGCATGCCCCGCCTCGTGATAGGCGGCAAGCTTCTTTGCCTTGTCGCTCATAACCTTGCTCTTTTTCTCCGGGCCGGCAAGAACCTTTAAAATGGATTCGTTGATCTCCGGCTGGGTGATAAAGCGCTTTCCGCTGCGTACCGCAAGGATGGCTGCTTCATTCAAAAGGTTTTCAAGGTCAGCGCCGGAGAAGCCGGGCGTACCCCTTGCGATGCTGTTAAGGTCAACGTCCTCGCCCAAGGGCTTGCCCCTGGCATGCACCTTCAAAATGGCCTCACGTCCCCGAACGTCGGGAAGTCCAACGTAAACGGTGCGGTCAAAACGGCCGGGACGCAAAAGAGCATTATCCAAAATATCCGCACGGTTGGTGGCCGCCATAACAATAACGCCCTCGTTATTGCCAAAACCGTCCATCTCAACCAAAAGCTGGTTCAGGGTCTGCTCACGCTCGTCGTGTCCGCCGCCCAGGCCGGAGCCTCTTTGACGACCCACAGCGTCGATTTCGTCTATAAAGATGATTGCGGGAGCAATCTTTTTCGCCTGTTCAAAAAGGTCACGGACACGGGATGCACCAACGCCCACATAAAGCTCCACAAAGTCGGAGCCGGAGATGGACAGGAACTGCACACCCGCTTCGCCGGCAACCGCCTTTGCAAGAAGGGTTTTACCGGTTCCCGGAGGGCCTACAAGAAGCACGCCCTTGGGTATCCTTGCGCCGATTTCCCGATATGCGTCAGGAGCTTTAAGGAAGCTTACTATTTCTTCAAGCTCTTCCTTTTCTTCCTCAGCGCCGGCAACGTCTGCAAAGGTGACCTTTTTCTTCTCGTCAGCGCCCAGTCTTGTACGTGCCTTTCCGAATTTCATGGCGCCCATTCCGCCGCCGCCACGCTTTGCCATCTTGGACATGTAAACAAAGAACAGAATTATAAGGCCGAAGAGTACTGCATACTGAATTACAAACCATATAACGGAATTATCCTTGGCGGGAACATAGTTATATTTAAGTATGCCTTCATCCTGCTGCTTTTCGATAAGCTCACCTTGGGTTGCAAGGAAATAGCTTCTGTCCATCAGCTCGTGGGTAACGGTTTTTCCCTGCCCCTCTTTAGCCTTAAGTTTGAGGGTAACGGTGTTGCCTTCTATAACAAGGGACTCGATCCGCTCGTTCTGCAAATCTTCAATAAGCTCGTCATATTCGATTTGCTGAACGCGACCTGTCCTGTTGGTAAGCGAAAAAATGGTAGCCAGCAGAATTATCAGTATTAAGGCATAAAATCCAATATCCCTGGCTGAGTTGCGCTTATTCTTCAAACTAAAATCACTTCCTTATTCTGCCTTGGGCAAATATTCCCTTCCCGGGAAACTCAGTCGGAGTATACTTCCGGCTTTAAAACGCCGATATAGGGTAAATTGCGGTATTTTTCAGCATAGTCAAGACCATAGCCCACTACAAATTCGTCAGGCACGGTAAAGCCGAACATGTCGGCAACGATTGGGGCCTTGCGTCTTGCGGGCTTATCCAAAAGTGTCACTATGGTGATGGATGCAGGTTTTCTGTTTTCAAGGTAGCCCCTCAGATAATTGAGGGTCACACCGCTATCTAAAATATCCTCAACTATAATAATGTGCTGTCCTGCAATATCTCGGCTAAGGTCCTTGACGATTTTCACGGCGCCTGTGGTGCTGGTACCGTTCCCATAGGATGAAACCGCCATAAAATCTACAGAACATTTCAAGTCCACCTTGCGAACAAGGTCGGCCATGAAAACAAAGCTGCCCTTCAAAACGCCAACGAAAAGCGGCTCTGTGCCACGAAATTTCTCGGTGATTTCCTTTCCAAGCTCGGCCACACGATTTTCCAGTTCCTCCTCGGAAAGGAGCACCTTGAGGATGTCATTCTTCATTTCTTTTCTCCCAAAATATACTATTATATAAAATAAATTATAAATATGCTTTAGTTTTTATTCAGTAGCGGGCTTATCTTCACTAAATCCACATCGTCGCCGCTTTGTGGGATACAGCGCTCAGCAATCCCAAAGCCAGAAACCGCAATTGCGCCAAGCTCATCGTACAGCACCGGCACAGCACTCCGCCCCTGGCCGTTAAGCCTTGCTTCGGAAAAAAGCTTTTTAAGGCTTTTAGTGCAATTTCTTCCTGCAAGCCGGATATTTCCCCCACTCCTGCGGGACGCGACAGTAATATTACCACAAATGCTACCACTTTTAAAGCAAAAAGTGTTGACTGAATTATGAATTTCTATGCAATTTGGAATTTTCCTGCGGGATATTTGTACCCCCGCCTCGGGAATCACAAGATTTTCGCCGGGCATCAGTACCCTGGGCGTAATCTCCCCAGTGTCAGTCTGCCCGAAAATCAGCCTTTCATAATCTCGAAAAGCCCTAATTCCCGGAAGGTCGGCGGCAGCGTGAGGGCTCTTGGCAGTCAATAATTTCTGCACTGCTTCCACATGCGTCTTTGAAAGCTCCGTCCCCGCAGCCATGCGCACAACCCGTGCGAAAATCGGGGGCGGCAGCGCCGCAAGCTCCTGCACAAGGAAGCTTTTGTCCTGCATCTTGTCCTTCAAAAAATCTTCTGCAAGGGCGCTCAAATATTCATCGTCCTCCCGAAGGAGAGAAACGCACCGTGCCGCACTTTCTCCAAATGCGGGATTTATCCTGTATAGCTCCGGAATTACCTGGTGGCGAAGGCGGTTTCTTGTGTAATCATCACTTTTATTGCTGGAATCTTCCACATGAGGTACGCCGTTTGCCTTGAGATATTCAAGAACCTCCGCCGTGGTCATTTCAAGCATAGGACGAACGATTTTCCCCCTTACCGGCGGGATTCCGCAAAGTCCCGTAAGACCACAGCCTCTTGAAAGGTTCATAAGCAGAGTTTCTGCGTTATCCTCCGCCGTGTGCGCCGTGGCAATGCGCTGTGCCCCCAGTTTTTCCGCCGTACGCTCCAAAAAGTCATAGCGGAGAATTCTCGCCGCCTCCTCTATGCCAAGGCCGCCTTTTTCTGCATACTCCGCCACATCGGCAGCGCCGCAAACAAACGGTATGTCCGCTTCTGCGCAATAATTTTCAACGAAGCTTTTGTCCCTATCCGATTCCGCACCCCTAAGGCGGTGGTCAAAATGGGCACAGACCAGTTTAAAATCAAGCTGCTTTTCCTGCTCCTTTAGAATATGCAAAAGGCACATAGAGTCCTTGCCCCCGGAAACGGCGGCAAGGACAGTACTGCCTTTAGGAAGCATATTATATTTAATAGCAAAATCAATAATCATCTTCGTCCCGACGCTTTTCGGCGTTAACGTAAGCAGTATATTCAGGCAGCCACATAAGCGGTATGGTAGCCGTTTCACCGTGGCGGTTTTTCAGAAGGATTGCCTCGGCCTCGTTGGGGTTCTCGCATTCCTTATTATAATACCCTTCTCTGTAAAGTCCGATAACAATATCTGCATCCTGCTCGATAGCACCGGATTCACGAAGGTCGGAAAGTATGGGCCGCTTATTCTGGCGAGACTCATTTGCACGGGAAAGCTGTGAAAGGCAGATAACCGGAACGTTAAGCTCCTTTGCCATTATCTTCAGCATTCGGGATATATCCGAAACCGCCTGGGTGCGGCTTTCCCCGGAATAGCTTTTTCCGCTTCCGGAGGACTGCATAAGCTGCAGATAGTCAATGACTACAAGCCCAAGGGTATCAAGTCGCCTGCACTGGGAGTTCATCTCCGCAACGGAGAGGGTGGGGTTATCGTCAATAAGTATATTGGTTTCGCTTATAACTGCCGCCGCCGCCGCAAGGCGTTCCCATTCAAGGGGGCTTATGCGCCCTGTAAGAAGCTTCTGGCTGTCAATAAGGCTTTCCGAGGCAAGAAGTCTCGTTGCAAGCTGCTCCCTTGACATTTCAAGGGAAAAAATCGCAACAGTCTTGCCCGACGCCTTTGCAGCGCTCATGGCCATATTAAGGGCAATACTTGTTTTACCCATTGCGGGGCGGGATGCCACCAGAATAAGGTCGCCCTTGTTAAGTCCTAAAATTGCCGCATCCAAATCGGCAAGTCCCGTGGTTATACCCGTTATGGAAGCTTCGCTTTGAGAGTTTATAGATATTGTATTATAAACATCCTGAATGACATTTGCGATCTTAACAAGGCCGCCCACTGTGCGTCCCTGGCGCAGTGCATAAATCTTGCGCTCCGCTGCCTCCAGCATGGACTCAGCCTCACCGGCTCCCTCGGACACCATGGAGGTAATGTCACTTCCCACATGGGCAAGCCCCCGAAGAAGGGTCTGCTCCTTGAGAATGTCAACATATTTCATGACATTGGCTGCCGTGGGCGTTACCTGCATCAGTTCCAGAAGGTAGGTTTGGGAATCATCCCGGGAAAGTCCCCGAACCCGCAGTTGATCAAGCACCGTGATTGGATCCACCGTGTGTCCATAGGAGTACATATTAAAGATTGTCTCAAAGATATTGCGGTTTGTCTCCAGATAGAAGTCGTCTGAACGGGTCTTGTTCAAAACGTCCGGAATGCAGGCCGGGTCAATGAGCATAGAGCCGATAACCGCCTGCTCAGCCTGGGGACTGTGGGGTGTCCGCAGTTCAAGAAGCTCATCCATTATTATTTTACTTATCCTCTGTTACAACAACGTTTATGGTTCCTGCTATTTCATAGCCTAGCTTGCACTTGACCTCATAGCTTCCAAAGCTTTTTATCGGCTCGTCCTGAACAATTTTATTCTTCTCAATAATAATTTCGTGCTGGGCCTTAAGACCATCGCTTATTTCCTTGGAGGTGACCGAGCCAAAAAGCTTTCCGCCTGCACCGGCCTTCGCCGGCATTTTTACAACAAGGCTCTCAAGCTTTTTTGCGGTTTCAAGGGCGGCCGCCTTTTCCTTCTCCATTTGAGCCTTTTTTGCCTTTTCCTTTATCTTCATGGCGTTAAGGGAATCTGCTGTAGCCTCTACCACAAGCTTGCGGGGCAAAAGGTAGTTTCTTGCGTATCCGTCGGAAACCTCCTTAAGCTCGTCCTTTTTGCCCTGTCCTCTGACATCTGTAAGAAAAATTACTTTCATTTTTAAAATCATTCCTTTCTTTAACTGCGCCGTGCTAACTGAAATTCGTTCAATTCCGGCGCTGGTACAGCGTTCCTATTCTTCAAAATACTTGTCAATGGCTGCAAACAGCAGGTTTACGGCATCCCTGAGGGAAACGCCCTCCAGCCGAAGGCCTGCTGCGGACTTATTGCCGCCGCCGCCCAAATCCTCCAAAAGCACCTGAACGTTGACCTCGCCGATGGAGCGTGCCGAAACCGTAACCGCACCATCCTCCGCCGGATATATGACCAGGGAGGCTGAAATTCCCGTGATGCCCAGCATCTCGTCTGCCGCCTGGGCGGCAACTATCCTATCCTGAGGCTCCTCGATTATGGCAACGGCGATATTATCACGATAACGGCGCACCTGCTGCAAAATTCTATACCGTGCAACAGTATCGTCCATGTCGTTTTGAAGTATCCGCTTTACGGCAATGGTATCCGCACCGATGCGGCGCAAAAATGCCGCAGCGTCGAAGGTACGCTCTCCCGTACGAAGGGTAAAGTTTTTTGTGTCCATCACCATACCGCTTAAAACGGCGTCCGCCTCGATGCGAAGAATATCCGCCTGCTCAACCGTCTCCTGCAAGAGCTCGCAAACCAGCTCGCACACAGAAGATGCATAGGGCTCAAGGAAGGTCAGCGCGGCATTTTGGATATAGCTTGCCGCCCGCCTGTGATGGTCGATAACCGCAACTTTGTTGCAGGCCATCAAAAGATTTTGATCCTCCACCTGCTCGGGTCGGTTTGTGTCCACCACCACAAGAAGAGTGCCCTTGTCCGCATGTAAAATAGCGTCCTGAGGCGAAATAAACACATCCTCATATTCCGGCGTATTTTTCAAAATACCAATAAGGCGCAGCGCGGCGTTTGCCTTTTCATCCACCACGATATGTGCCTTGCAGCCAAGCTTTCTTGCAATACAGCAAATGCCTGTTGCCGCACCGATACAGTCCATATCACCGTACTTATGGCCCATAATATAAACCTGGCCAGAGGATTTAATAAGCTCCGAAAGAGCGTTTGCCATTACTCGTGATTTTACCTTGGTTCTTGTCTCCACCTCTTCGCCCCTGCCGCCGAAAAACTCAAAATTGAAGCGGTTTTTAGAGACTGCCTGGTCTCCGCCACGGGTAAGTGCCATGTCCATACTGAGGGAGGCAAAGCCGAAGTTTTCTTCAAAGGATGCGCCGTCCCGCCCAATACCGATGCTAACGGTGGCGTGAATACCACTGGGATTTATTACCTGACGTACCTTGTCCAAAAGAGAAAATTTTTCATCCACAAGCTGCTGATAATAACGTTGTTCGAAAACGAAAAGGTACTTGTCCCTATCGTAGCGGCACAGAAGTCCGCCCTTGCCGGCGCACCAGTTTTCAATACGCTCGGAAACCATGTTTTGAAGCTCCGTCCGCACTCTATCGGGCTGATTTTTTGAAATTTCGTCTAGATTGTCAAACTGGATTATAGCGACGATGGGCCGTGAATCCTCAAATTCACGCTTTGTCATGTCGTAGTCGGTAACGTCCAGCCAATAGGTCATACCCATAAAGTCCCGGGCATTATCGGTTTCACCCCGAACAATGTTGCCGAAAACACGATACCGCTTTTCACCCACAGAAACCAGCTCCGGATATTGAAGCTTGCCCTCTGTAAGCCATTTTGACTGAAAACCGGGTACCATATCAGAAAGGCGCATATCAAAGCGTGGTCTTTTCCCGAAAATATCAAAAAAGAAGTTATTACCCCATACTATGGCAGAATTTTGCAGCTTAAAGGCCACCATGGGCATGGGAAAATTCACAAGAGTGTCGCTCTTGGCAGTTTCCACATCATAGGTTACGGATTCAATATATTCCATAAGCTGTTTACGCCTGCGCCGAGTAATTATGAGGGTATATACCAAAAGCAGCACAATAACGATACCCTCGGCAAGGGCCAGTCTGTCCTCAACAAAGAAGGTCGCTCCGGCGAAGATGACAAGAAAGAGGAAAAACAGCCTTGTGTTCGGCTCAAGCAATCTTTTGAGTTGGTTATTCATGCAGCAGCCTCCGAAAAAACTTGGTAGATACATTATTATATCAACTTGTACGGACTTTTACAATAGCTCGCCGACTTAAAATCCCGGGGCAGTCCACGTTTTTTGTCGAAGCTTCTGCCGAAAGGCGATTATTTTTGCACCTGTCGGGTAATACTCTCTAAAGAAGGGAGTGATCACGCTGAAGGCTGTAATCATGGCAGGGGGCAAAGGAACGAGACTTCGCCCCATATGCGAAAACATGCCCAAACCGATGACAAGATTGATGGGCAGGCCGCTTATGGAACACACGGTGGAGCTTTTAAAGCGCAACGGCTTCACGGAGCTTTGTGTCACTCTGGGACATATGCCTGATAACATACGCCGGCATTTCGGAAACGGAAGTCTGTTCGGCGTTTCAATTGAATACAGGGTAGAGGAGGAGCCCCTGGGTACAGCCGGGGGTGTTCGTGCCTGCATGGATTTTGCGGATGGGGAGGATTTCCTTGTAATAAGCGGCGATGCCGCCTGCGACTTCAACTTGCGCAGCTTCGCCGCCGCCCATTTTAGCAGCGGTGCTGACGTTACCATGGCGCTTTACCCCCATCCCGAGCCGCTGCGCTATGGCACGGTTGTAACCGATAAAGACGGCCGTATTTTAAGCTTCATTGAGAAACCCCAGTGGGAACGGGTAGTCACCGACCTTGTGAACACAGGTATATACATGCTTTCTCCCCGAGTCATGGAGCTTGTGCCCAAAAACGGGCCCTTTGATTTTGCAAAGGATCTTTTCCCTCTGCTGGCTCAGCGGGGATTTTTAATGAAGGGCGTGCGAACCGATGGCTATTGGTGCGATATCGGTGACCCAAAAAGCTATCTTGAATGCTCCATGGATGCTCTTGACGGCACTCTGCGCTTAAATGCCGCCACCGGCTGCGCCGCCCAATGGGACGCAACCATATGTCTGCCCTCCTTGATTTGCAGTGGCGCCTCCATAGGCGGGGGAGCGGTTATCGAGCACAGCATTATTCACCCCGGAAGCATTATCGGAGCAAATGCGGTAATAAAACATTCGGTAATTGACGGTGCCTTCATCGGTGATGGCTGCACCGTTGACAGAGCGGTAATTTGCGAGGATACCCGCATTGCCGACAATAGCTTTGTTTGTCCCGGGACGGTGGTTTCCCCTTCGGCAGTCTCAGCGGGGGAGTCACTCCCTGCCACCAAAACCCATCCCCGCCGCTGCACAGGACTTGTGCGGGAATTTTCCTGCGACAGCCGTGCCCGTTTGATGCGGGAAATGTCCTCCCTTCTTTGGGAGGCAGGTGCAGATTTCTCCGACGGCATCATGCTCAAGGACGGACGCTGTACTGTTCGCATCGCCCCCATGTCCGGCGAATCTGCCGTTACCATCGAGGCCAGCGGCGGCCGTGAGACAGATCGCATTGCCTCCTGCCGCAAATACGCCCTGCTTGCAGAAAGTCTGGGTGGGCATGCTAAACCTCAGTAATTGCATATTTATGCCGTTTATGCGAGTATATTGCATAAACGGCAGGTGCGTATCGGCGTTTTAGGGTGATATATGCACAAATTTTATAAAAACGCAAAATAGCACTTGAATATTCATTCACTCCGTAATATAATCATGCTCACGGAAGGATCCGCAACTTTTATTATTATTGGAGTGACGAAAATGAAATCAACAACAAAGCTTATCACAGCTATTCTCGCCGTGGCAATGCTGTTTAGTTTAGCAGCCTGCGGCCCCAAGGCACCCGCCGGAACCGCAAGCGACGTTCCCGGCGACGTTCAGGAAAGTGCAACGCCCAACCCCGATGCGACAAATGGGGAACTCTCCACTGTTAACGAGGGCGTTTTGACCATGACCACCAACGCAGCTTTCCCTCCCTATGAAATGGTTGAGGGCGGTAAAATCGTAGGTATTGACGCAGAAATCGCCGCAGCTATCGCCGAGAAGCTGGGTCTTGAGCTAAAGATCGAGGACATGGAGTTTGATGCGTCCATCATCGCCGTTCAGGAAGGAAAGTCTGACATCGCCATGGCCGGTATCACTGTTACCGACGAACGTAAGGAAGCCGTTGACTTTACCGACAGCTACGCCACCGGCGTTCAGGTTATCATCGTTAAGGAAGACAGCGCCATAAAGAGTGTTGACGATTTGTTTGCTGACGGTGCAAAGCACACCATCGGCGTTCAGCGTAACACCACCGGCGACCTCTACTGCACATGGGATCTTGAAGATGAGGGCAAGGCCACTATGGATCGTTACAGCAAGGGCGTTGAGGCTGTTATGGCTCTTTCTACCGGCAAAGTTGACTGCGTTGTTATCGACAATGAGCCTGCAAAGGCATTTGTTTCCGAAATGGAAGGTCTGAAAATTCTCGAGACTGAATACATTACCGAGGACTACGCCATTGCAATGAACAAAACCAACACTGCTCTTTATGAAGCCGTAAACGCAGCGCTTAAGGAACTTATTGCCGATGGTACCATCGCAGCAATCATTGAGAAGTACATCCCCGCTGAGGCATAATCCCAGCATAAGGAAAAATTAAAAGCACCAAGGGGCGGAATCCCGCCCCTTTTTGGTGTATCGGAGGATAGCACATGGTTACGAGTAAGGCTTTGGAGGCATTTTTGGCGGTCGCCCCCCAATGGATGATTGAGGCCCCGAAATGGCTAAACAGCTTTTTCTATAATATTTTTAAATGCTTCATATACGATGACCGTTACATGATGTACGTAAAGGGCCTTGCCAACACAATGACTCTTACCTTTTTTGCATTGCTTTTGGGCGTTGCTCTGGGTATAATCGTCTCTTTAATTCGAGTCAGTTGGGACAAGTCCGGAGAGCAGATGAGAAGCGGCCCGGGGAAATTCTTCCTTAAGCTGGCAAACGGTATTTGCAAGATTTATCTTACGGTTATTCGCGGTACCCCTGTTGTAGTTCAGCTAATGCTTCTTTACTTTGTAATCTTGTCTTCTGTAAACAACAAAATCGTTGTTGGCTCCATTGCTTTCGGAATTAACTCCGGCGCATACGTTGCCGAAATAATCAGAAGCGGCATCATGTCCATCGATTTGGGTCAGACTGAAGCCGGGCGAAGCCTCGGTTTCGGCTATGTTTCCACCATGAGATACATAATTCTCCCCCAGGCTCTAAAAAATGTTCTTCCCGCTCTTGCCAACGAGTTCATCGTGCTTATTAAGGAAACCGCTGTTGCAGGATACGTGGGTCTTGCAGACCTCACCTATGCGGGCAATATAATTGCCGGCAACTCCTACACCTATTTCTACCCGCTGGTGGGCGTGGCTATAATTTATCTCGTAATCGTAATGTTCTTTACTTTCCTTGTTGGTAAGCTTGAAAGGAGGCTGAGAGCCGGTGAAAGATGATGTTTTAATCAGCGTC
>CAZJYY010000050.1:0-15189 GCA_964550315.1 uncultured Oscillospiraceae bacterium
GGATGGGCAATTTTATACTCCACCGCAATTTCCGCAGAGTAGCCCTCGGAATCCGCAAGGAAGGTTATGGTTTGCTCGTGGCGGTCCAACATTCTGTCCATCTCCACGGTGACATTGTCAAACTCCCCAAGGGCTTTTTTCGCAAGGCTGTAAAATTTTTCGCCGAATTGGTTCAGCTTTATCTTTCTTCCGATGTTGTCAAATAAAGAAACACCAATTTCCTTTTCAAGCTGCCCTATTATCCGTGTCAGAAAGGGCTGGGACACGCCCAACTGCTCCGCTGCCTTTGTAACATGTTCCAGCTCTGCCGTTACGCAAAAATACCGAAGGTCGCGTATCTCCATATTGCCCCCTCCATTTTTGTAATAATTACACATATTTATCATACGTTATATTCAATTCTTTGGCAAGCATTTTTTGCCGGGTTTACTTTCAATTTGCAGTATGATATCCTGTGATATAAATTTCTTCTCTTTGGGGTGCATGCACGGGAGGTAAACCCTTGAAATACGAGATAATTACAAAGGAAGTGCCCATAAAGGGCAAATGCTATATCGTCTGTCGTGAGCTTGAAGGGACATCTCTTTTCTCCGCCATTGACGAGCTTTGCGCAAAGGCAGCAGAGTTTCGTGCACCCACGGTGTATTTTGCCTGTAGGGACAAGAGCTTTGACATGGATGCCATGCAGCTTTCCACGGACAGCTTCCTTCTTGACTTTTACTCTGACTTCGACTTTCTTGAGCGGGATGTTCGGGACGCTCAATTTCCCAAGGGACTTACTATGCAGCCTCTTTCTCCGGAAAATGCGGAGCTTTTCATGCAGCATCTAAACGCCGCCTTTTTTGATGTTCCCAACGGAGCCACCACCGACAGCACCGCAATTGACGAAATGCTCAGCTCCCCAAAATGCGATGCCGGCCTTTTTATGGACAAATTCGGTGTTTGCGGCACCTATGAGCTCTTTTTTGACGGAGAGGTTCCCGAAATAAGCACACTTTGCGTAAATACACGCAGGCAGGGCTGCGGTCTTGGTAAAATGGAGCTTCAAGCCTTGAAGGCATACATATTAAGTAAAGGCTATACCCGCTGTAAACTTTTGGTGGCCTCCGAAAACAGGCGGGCATACTCCCTTTACCTGAAGGACGGCTTCACGTTTTCAAAGCGCAGCTCCCGCTGGTACACCGTCCACCCCCTGCACTAATCGCCGCCATAAATAAAAGACCCGTCGCCGCACTCTGGTGCAGCGACGGGTCTTTCTTTGCTCTGCGGCAGTCTTGTTACCTTAGCTTAAGAACAACCCTTGAAAGCGGCGGAACAAGTATGAAGGTAAGGACAAAGTTTGAAATCCCATGGACAATGTCAAAGGGTATGCCGCTGACCCAATATGCTATGGTAGCCTGGGTGCCGCTTATAAATAAGTACGGTATGGCACTGAGCGCTCCGAATAAAAGGCCGAATAGTCCGGCGACACACGCCCACACAAGCCGGCTTTTATTCTTCCGCATAAGCAGCACAACAAGGGTATAAAGAGGCCAGGCGTAAAGGTAAAACACCCACCATATGCCAAAACCGTAAATTACGCCCTCCAAAAGCACAAACACCGCCACGGAATAAAAAGCATACCCACCATAAGCAATAACCGCGATTATAACAAGTACCGCCACAAGGTGTACGTTTGGTATTGAGGCCATTGCCACCTGTGTACCCACCATAAGGGCAGATATGAGCGAAAGGCCGCAAAGCTTTCGAGCTGTCATTTTTACCAGCCCACTGTCATGGTGATTTCGAATTTGTCCCCATCGGCAATAACGGTACTGTCCACGCCGGTATCCACATTTTCACCACCCTTGGTGAAGCACCACCACTGCTGCTCGGCATCATCGGCGGTTTCGCCGTCCACAGTCTTTACAAAAAGGCCAATCTCACTTTCATCGCCCGCAATAAGTCCCTGCTCCTGCTCCAGCGCTTCACGCAAGAACTCTGCATCCGTTGAAATTTCAAGTGTTCTATCCTCGCCCACCAAGTGGTCTACAAACACGGTTATCGTTTTTTCTCCCTCAACGGGCTTGTCCCGCAGGATAAAATAGGCCCCCAGCAAAATCCCGATGACCAGCACCATGGATATCGCAAGAATAATACCCTTCTTTTGCTTGCTCACTTTTGTTCCTCCAATAACTATTTTGAATATAAAATAAAGCTGCGGCGTTTTCCCAAAATTTGCAGGAAAAAACGCCGCAGCCGTATTTCTGCGACAAAAAGCCTTCGCCCCCCGGCGAACGCCTTTATATATCTGCTGCAAGTATCCTGACTTGTGATATGAGGCTTCGCCTCTGCGCCCTTCCCCCGTCTTCTCGGAATAGATTCCAATGACGGCTTTCGCCCAATGCCTATGCATCCGGGAAAAGGCTCACACTTACAGTGTCGGCACGCGGGGACTTTCACCCCATTCCATTTTAAACCCCCGCCTGTCAAAAGACTTTCCGGCGAAGAGTGACAACAGACAATATTTATTTTCTTCATTGTAGCACAAGAGAAAGCCGCCGTAAACAAGAATTTTGCCCACTACAGCCCTACGCTACTGCTTTGCTTCAAAGCCCAGATCACTTAGCTCATCTATGGCAAGCCGAAGCTTTGCATCCTCCACGTCCACTGTTTTCTCCGTAAGGTCTACTTTAAATTCTACGCCTGCCTCACTAAGGGCGTTGGAAATTCTTTTTACGCACATTTCGCAGTGCATGTCCGGTACTTTTAAGGTTTTCATTTTATTTTTCCTTTCTTTTTTACTTCATAAGCTTCTGTATGGTTTTTACAAGGTCCGTTATTACTTCGTCGTCCCCGTTTCTTATATCGGTTACAACACAGCTTCTTATATGGCTTTCCAAAAGCTCCTTATTAAAGGCATTCAGTGCCGACTGTACAGCGCTTACCTGGGTTAAAACCTCAGTGCAGTAGGCATCCTCCTCCAGCATTTTTTGTATGCCCCGCACCTGTCCTTCAATTCGCTTTAAGCGGTTTTGCAGGGAGCGCAGCTCCGGCTCCTCCCGGTGTTTTTTCTTTGCACAACATTCACATTCGTTCATATTTTCTTTCCCTTCAATCTTAAAGCATTACCCACAACAAAAAGGCTTGAAAGACTCATGGCAAGCCCGCCTATCATGGGGGACAGCAAAATGTGGAAGGCTGGATACAGCACTCCCGCCGCAATGGGTATGCCCAAGGTATTATAGCAAAAGGCCCAGAAAAGGTTTTGCTTAATATTCCGGATAGTGAGGCGGCTAAGCCTTATGGCACGGTGAACATCGGAAAGCTCGTTTTTCATAAGCACAATTTGTGCGCAGTCAATGGCGATATCACTGCCGTTTCCAATGGCGCAGCCAATATCGGCCTGAGTTAGGGCAGGCGCATCGTTTATGCCGTCCCCCACCATCATGACGATTTCGCCCCTGTCTTGATAGCTTTTTACTACTTGGGCTTTTTCCGTTGGCAGAACCTCGGCGACGATTTCCTCAGCTCCCACTTGCTCACCTATACGCTGTGCCGCAGCCTTATTATCTCCCGTAAGGAGAATGGTTTTTACGCCCATTGCCCGAAGCTTTGAAAGCGCCTTTGGTGCGTCCTCCTTTATCTCGTCTCCAATTGCGATAAACCCGAAAAGTGCCTTGTCCTTTGCAACGAATATAACGGTTTTTCCCTGAGCCTGTAAGCTATCCGCCTTTGAAATAAAGGCAGAAATGTCAACTCCGCTCTCCGCCATAAGCTTTTTATTTCCCACGGCCAAATTAGAGCCATCGGATATGCTTGCCGTTATGCCTGCACCGATATGGTCTTGATAATCGGCGATTTCAAAGTCCGCCTTAAGCCCTTTTTTGTCGAATTCATCGCAAATTGCCTTGGCAAGAGGATGCCCAGAAAATTTTTCAGCCGCTGCGGCAAGGGTCAAAAGCTCGTCCTCACTGCCTAAAGCGTCAATGTCCGTAACCATGGGCGTTCCCTTTGTGACTGTTCCGGTCTTGTCAAAAATGGCCACCGTAACCTTATGGGTAGTCTCCAGTGCTTCGCCGTTTCTTATGAGAATACCATTTGACGCCCCGATACCCGTGCCCACTATGATGGCCGTGGGCGTTGCAAGTCCCATGGCACAGGGGCAGGCAATAACCAAAATCGAGGTAAATATTTTAAGGACAAAGGGAACCTGCGCCCCGGAAATCAGCCACACCACGGCGGAAAGTATGGAAACGGCGATTACGGCCGGCACAAACACCCCCGCAACCTTATCCGCCGTTTTTGAAATGGGTGCCTTCTTGCCCTGGGCGTCCTCAACAAACTTAATTATCTGGGACACTGTTGTGTCCTCACCGATTCGGGTAACCTTCACAAATAAAGCGCCGCTTATGCAAATGCTGCCGCCGGTTACCTCATCCCCCTCGGCTTTATCAATGGGCAGGCTTTCTCCGGTGAGCATGGCTTCGTTTACACTTGCCCCGCCTTTTTGCACCACTCCGTCCAAGGGCACCCTTGCTCCGCCCTTTACAAGCACGGTGTCCCCCACCTTAACCATGGCGGTGGACACCTCCCACTGGCCGTTTTCATCCACCAAAATTGCGGTTTCCGGCGTAAGCTCCATCAGCTTTTTTATGCTTTCCTTGGTCTTTTCTTTGTTTTTCGCCTCAAGATATTTGCCCACGCTTACCAACGCCACCACCACCGCCGCCGTCTCAAAGTACAAATTGTGGACTGCGTGTGGGTCATCTGAAACAAGAAAAGTCATAACAGTGCTGTATATGAACGACGCTGCTGCGCTGATGGCAACCAGCGTGTCCATGTTGGGGGTGCCGTGGAAAAGTGCCCCAAAACCGCCAACGAAATAATGCCGGTTCAAAAACAGCACAGGTATTGTCAAGAGCATCTGCAAAATTGCAAAGTTCGTCCCATGAGTCTCCATGGAGAAAAAGTCGGGCAGGAGCGTCCCTTTAAAAAGCATTGGGCCCATGGACACATACAGCAAAATTGCTGAAAGACAAACGGAGATGATAAGGGAAATTTTCTCCCTTTTAAGCTCTCCTACGTCCTCCGCAGCCGAATTCGAAGGCTTTATATTTTCATTCTGAGCCCTTTGGCTTGCGGTAAAACCCGCCTTTTCAATTTTACTTATTATCATCTGAGGCGTGGTCTTATCCTCATCATAAACTATATTAAGTCGGTTCATGGGGAGGTTGACCTCGCTGCGCTCCACTCCGGGAAGCTTTCTCGTTACCCGCTCAATCGCAGACGAGCAGGAAGCACAGTGCATACCGCCGATATCATAAATTTCTTCCTTCATAGCATCACCTCTTATACCCCGGCAGGGTATTTTAATGGTATACCCCCCTAAGGTATTTGTCAAGCTAAATAAAAATGCGCTGCCCTTAGTATTACCCAAGGGCAGCGCTAACATTATTTATTTTCGCTCTTTACACATCAAAACGCTTGTATTCTGAATAGCAGTCAAGGCAAAGCTTTTTCCCGTCCTCAAGCCTTGTCATGCTCTCGGCAGTTTTTTCACCGCAGCCTTCGCAGGTGTAGGATTTGAAAATTCTTGCCCGCTCGGGAAGCTTTACAGTAGCCTCTTTCACATCAAACATGTCCTTCGGCTCAAGAGCTTGATAATATTTAAAGGTTTCTGCCCTCTCCATTCCTTCTGGGGCGGGCTTTAGCACCAAACGCACAGATTTATCGCCTTTTCTATCGTAAAAGGAGAATGCCTGCTTGCCCCGCATATGGAAAAGAAGATTTCCCTTGCCCACGCTACAGCCTAAAATCACCTGAATTGCGTCCACTCCGCAGGCGTCATTTTCGCTGACGCAGACAACGTCCTCGTCCTCGGAAAAGTCAATATCCAAAAGCTCTATGGCGTACAACGCAGCCTTGTAGCCAATTGTCAGCCCCCCGCATTCGTGACCGTGGAAGGCCACGCACTTTTCCCAATAATTATTTTCCATATAAACCAGCCTTTCTTATTATTCTTCAACTTAACCGCCTTCGCCGTGGTGCACACCCTCGTCGGGGAAGGGTACCACAACGTGCAGCCCCATGTATTTCACAATGTGAACGTGTATTCCGTAGACCTCCTCAATAGCCTCAGGTGTCATGGTCTCAATGCCCCCGTAGGAATAGACCTCGCCGTCCTTCAGGAACAAAAATTTATCACAATAGCGCACAGCAAGGTTTAGGTCGTGGATAATTATAATAACCGAGATTTGGTGTTCCTTTGCTATTTTGCGCACCATTTGCAGCACCTCATGCTGGTTGCGTGGGTCAAGGTTGCTGGTTGGCTCGTCCAAAAGCAAAAGCTTTGGCTGCTGGGCAAGTGCCCTTGCAATAACCACCTTTTGCGCCTCACCGCCGGAAAGCTGTGACACGCTTCTAAGGGCAAAATCCTCAAGCTTCATCTTCTTTATAATGTCGCTGACAATTTTTTTGTCCTCACTGGTGGCATCCCATTTTATATAGGGCTTGCGCCCCAGCAAAATGGTGTCAAATACCGTCATGTTAATTGCATCTGTGCTTTGGGGAACATAGGCAAGGTTTTGCGCCATTTCGCTGCCGGACATTTTGTGGATATTCTGCCCGTCCACCAGCACAACGCCGTCCTTCACCGGGCAAATACGGTCAATGCACTTTAAAAGAGTACTTTTGCCCGCACCGTTGTTTCCCAAAACGGCAATGCACTTTCCCGGCTCAATGTCGAAGCCCACCTTGTTTAGAATGCTTCGGGAATTCTTGCTGTAAGCAAAGCTCATGTTGCGAATCTCAACCATTATTCTTACCTCCCTTGAAAAGAAGGAACAGGAACATTGGTGCCCCAAGGAAGGAGGTTATTGCGCCGATAGGCAAAACCACGGGGGCAATTATTGCCTTTCCGAAGGTGTCCGCAAGAATCAGCAGCAGCGCCCCCGCCACAGCAGAGCTTGGAATCAGGTAGCGGTAGTCATTACCCACAAAGCGGCGCATGATGTGTGGCGCAACAAGCCCCACAAAGCTTATAATTCCCACAAAGGAGACCGCAATCGCCGCTGAAAGGGAGCAAATCACCATACTTACAAGCATTACCGCCCGTGTATTTACCCCAAGGCTTTTTGCGGTATCCGCTCCACTTTCCATGGCGTTATAGTTCCAGCGGTTCAGCATGAAATATATCATTGCCCCCGCAAACACCACAGCAAGTATTAAAAGTTCCCGCCAGTTGGCTCCGCCAAGGTTCCCGAAGGTCCAAAAGACCACCGCTCCGATTTTTTGCTCATCGGCAAAATACTGCAAAAGAGTGCTTCCGCCGGAGAAAAGTGAGCTTAGGGCAACACCGGCTAAAATCAGCCCGCCGGCACCGATATCCTTTTTTAGCTGGGAAATAAGAATAATAACCACTGTTGAAATTGAGCCGAATATAAAGGCACACAGGGTCACTATGTATGGGTTATTAACCGTAACCGCCGTGGCTGCCGAAGCGGAGTTCACAACACCGCCCCCAAAGGCGATTATGCCCAGCGCTGCGCCGAAGGCTGCACCCTGGGACACTCCCAGAGTTGAAGCGGAGGCCAGCGGGTTTCGCAGCACACACTGCATTACAGCACCGGAGGTGGCAAGAATTGCCCCTACCAAAATCGCCGCAGTGACCCGGGGCAGGCGAATGCCCATTATGACGGTTTGGGACTGGGCGCTTCCCTTGCCGAAAAGGGTTTTTAATATCTCGTCCATGGGTATGGTGATGGAGCCCACCCCCACAGAGTACAGCGCCACCAAAACTGTGGCTATGGTTGCAAAAAGCAGGGCAAGCTTTTTCCTCTTTACAAAGCTTTTGTACCGCTCCAACTCCGTTATCTTTACCTCTGCCATAGTTATTGACCCAGGTCTACCTTACCGTAGCCTGCACCGGCCTGCTCAAGAACCTCAAGGAATTGCCCATCCCCAAGGAAAAACTCAAAAATTTCGGCAGCCTTAGTCTCAAAGTCCACGTCCGCAAATTCCTCGGGATAAAGCAAAATTGCTGTGTAATATGCGCTCACCAGAGGCATTTCCACGTTGCTCCAGTGCCATGTGGAGTTGGGCCACACATACACATTACCATCTGTAACGGCCTTAAGCTGCTTATAAAAACCGGGGTTTTGGGCATAGTCGGTTTTTACAAGCTCCGCACCGCTGAAATCAAGGAAAAGCATATCGGGGTTCCAATCCAGAACCTTTTCCTTTTCAATCAAAACTCCGCCAACCTTTTCGGAAATTCCAAGGGCAACGTCATTAGCGGCAATTATCTTAAAAACGGGATAGTTTGAATACACGCCCTCAATGCCGTGACTGCCGGAAAAGGTTGCTGCAGCGGCAAGGACTGTGGGCTTTTTATCGTCCGGCACGTCCTTTGTCCTTTTGGAAAGATCCTCAAGGCAGGTGTTTATGAAACTAATTATGGACTCCGCCCTTTCGGAAACACCGCAAACCTCGCCTAAAATGCGCAGGGACTGCTCATAGTCCTCGCCGAAAAGTGTCCCCTGACCTACAGCCACCACTGGAAGTCCGGTCTGCTTGGCAATATCCTCCACCACGTCCTGGGCATAGGTGCAAAGGATAACGTCGGGATTTGCTTCAATAAGCACCTCAGGATAATAGGCGGTTTCGCCCATGGCATCGGTTCCTACGTTGGGAAGGCCCTCCCAATATTTTGCGCTCACCCATGCGTATGCTTTTATCGGACTGTCAGCCTTCTCGCATTCGCCTATGCCCACAACACGGTCTGCAACGCCTAAATATGTCACCATTCTGGGTGTGTTGCCAAGGGGAACTATGCTCTTTACCTCGGCAGGAATTTCAACCTCTCTGCCAAGGGCATCTACGATTGTTCTTTCTTCCGTTTGAACCTCACTTCCGCCCTGGGGAGAAAAGTCCGGGGCTGTATCCGGTTTATCCGCAGGTTTTCCGCAGCCTGCAAAAAGGCTGAGCATCAGCACGGCTGACAAAAAAATCAGCATGGTTTTTTTCATTTTTTCTATCCCTTTCCTCTCATATAAAAAGCCTTACACCCTGTCCCGGTATCCTTTTAGCTTTTTTGCCGGTCATTGTGTAGGGTCATTATAAGATAGGCATTTTTCCCCCGCAAGCCCCCTGGGGGGTTAAGATTTTGTGTGTTTTGCCTCGTTTTTCCTGTTAGTTCCTAAAAAATGCGCAAAAAGGGACTCAACGCACTGTGCCTTGAATCCCTTTTTCAACTATTAAATTTACTGCTGAGAAAGCCTCAAGCTTATTTGAAGTCCTCCTCGCCCATGTAGCCAAGGGCGACTGCCTGCTCTTTAAGCTGCTGGCGGAAATCGGGGTGAGCAATGGGGATTATTGCGTTGATTCTATCCTTATTGGACTTCAAATACACATCGGCAACGCCGTATTCCGTAACAATATACTGAGGAAGATAGCGGGGTGTGGTTACAATGGAGCCCTCCGGCAGAGCTGCATGGATGTTGGAATGTACAACACCCTTTTTGTCCGTAAAGGTGGAGCGCAGGCACAAAAAGCTTCTTCCGTTCTTGGCTCTGGGAGTGCCGGAAAGGAAGGCGAAGCTGCCGCCCACGCCGCTGTACTGGCGAACGCCCTGGGCCTCAGAGCAGGCCTGGCCGGTAATATCTATCTGGAAGGTTGCGTTGATTGCAACAAGGTTATCCACCATTGCAACGTTTTCAGGAACAAGCACCTTATCCACCGGTAGAAGGGTCACTAAGTCACCGTGATCTCCCAGCCACTGGTAAAGCTCCTTGGTGCCGAAGGCTCCCGCCATCTTTATGTCCTTCACAACGCCGGCTTCGGCCAGCTCTATCATTGCGTCGGTGCCGATTTCGGTGAAAATGTGAATGTCCTTTTTATCTATAAGATCCTTGGCAATCTGGTTACCCAGACCACCCATACCTATCTGCACGCTGTCGCCGTCGTTAATATATGGCATTATCTGGGCTGCAATAACCTTGTCAAACTCCGTAGGCTCAGTTACAGGCAGGGAGGGAATGTCGTGGTGGCACTCCACTATGTAGTCGAACATTTCCACGGGATATTTTGTAATCTCCTCCGGGCCATGAGCAACGGGCTGGAATTTATTGACCACCGCAATACGTGTTTTTACGCAGTCGTGCCGCATTATATCGGGGGTAAAGTTTGTTCCGAGAACGCCGGTGTTGAAGTTGCCGTTTTCGTCCGGGGGACACACTTCAATTGCTACAACATTTGCCTTGTATACTTCGGTTATGGCCTTAATAAGGTCGCCGTAGGGAGCAGCATGGAAATCAATATTGTTTTGCTGTGCAGCCATGCGCTCAAGAACGTTTCCGAACATTGAGATGGTGTGGAAGCTCTTTTTGTACATGGGATCCATCATGATTTTTGTGGGAGCTAGGTACATGTTTGCCATGAGGGTGACATCTTTCAACTCCTCATGCCTGTCTGCCAATGTGTCCATAAATGCGTAAGGAACACAAAGTGTGCTTCCCATGTAGATGGTATCGCCGGATTTAATGACCTTTGCCACTTCGCCCATACCTGTGAGGTGCTCGGAATAATGCTTTTTCCAATCTGTCATTTGCTTGTTCTCCTTACTTCTGTTTGATATTATTATCCTTGACGTTCCAATCGTCAAAATATATAATTAAAATGTAAGACATAGGGGTTTTTTCGTATTTATTAAATATTATCAATTATTTCGCCCCTTGTATAATACTTTGTTTTTATTGCCGCATACCTCGCAAAGGTATCAATAAATACTTTTTAGGTATCGTTCGTCCGCTTAACGCCCGTCTTTTAAGGGAGGATATATGGAACTTAAAGATTTGCGGTATTTCTGCGCCACTGCGGAGCTTGAGCACGTTACCCGGGCTTCGGAAAAGCTGAATATTGCCCAGCCCTATCTTACACGAGTAATTCACCAAATCGAATACGAGGTGGGCGGCGAGCTTTTCAACAAAGCGGGTCGGCGCATAAAATTAAACCCAAATGGCGAAATTTTCTACAAGTATGCAAAAAAAGTGCTTGCGGACATGGACATTTTGAATAGCGAAATGGACTATATTTTTGAGCGCAAGGAGCATACCATCACCCTAATGTCCAACACAGAATCCTTTTCAACCCACCTTATCCATGCCTTTAATGATTCCAATTCCGGTTACTCTATTTCCATTTTGCAGGTTAAAACCAACGAAATGATTGACGCCCTTGTTAACGGCAGCGCCCAGTTTGCCTTAAGCAGCCCTCCCCTGCCTACAGACGGGGTGGCTGATGTTATAGAAACAATTCCCGTTTTTGACGTGCTAGGCTGCATACTTTTGCCGCCCAATCATCCGCTGCTGAAAAAGGACTCCGTTACCATTGACGACCTTCGGGAGGAAAAGCTTATTACCATGCCCAAGGGCAGCGGTATGCGCAATCGGCTTCAGCCGGTTTTTGACGAATACGACTACCGTCCGAAGATTCTTTGCGAGTCAGACAATCTCAACGTCATTACCCAAGCCGTGCAAAGCGGCATGGGCTACGCCTTCGTTACAGAGGTCATAATGATGGACTACCCCGAGCTTTGGGGGAATGTTAAAAAAGTGAACATTCCCGACGTTGTGGGCTACTACGGGCTTAGCTATAATAAGCACACCGTAAATGGCCGCATCGAAGGGCACTTCAAGAACTTTATCGTAAATTTCTTTAATGAGCTAAGCGAGAAAACAAAAAACGCAAGACCATCCTTCTTAAAATAAGCAGCTTGCCCCGATTTGCCTATACAAAGAACTGTGCCATACATAAATTTTTTTAAAAAACATCCCCCCCTCAGGCTTGTGCACTGTTTTTACTGCTGTATAATAAAGACGGATCGAAGAAGTACACCATTGTTTTCTCCTTTAAAAAGCCAAGCCGTCCTCAGTATACGGGTACTGTGGGCGGCTTGGTTTTTTACTTTTTGTCAGCATAATGATACAAGCGTTTACAATCTTCGTAAAATCGGTTGACTGAAACACCTTAGTGTTGTATGATACGTTTGGTATATCTGAGATTATTTGTCATGGAGGATACATATGAAGCGCAACACGAGAGTCGGAATTGTCACCTCTGGCGGCGACTGTCAGGGGCTTAACGCCGCTATCCGCGGTGTGGGCAAGGCACTTTTACAAAACTTAGACAATGTTGAAATTTTCGGCATGTACGACGGCTATCGCGGCCTTATTGAGGGCGATTATAAATACATGGAGCCGGAGGATTTTTCCGGCATACTAACCCAGGGCGGAACTATTTTGGGTACCTCCCGGCAAAAGTTCATCCCCGGAAAGGCAATAGTTGACAGCGATGGCAACAGTCTTATGCCCGCCATGCTAAATACCTATAACCGGCTTAATTTGGACTGTCTTGTAGTTATGGGCGGCAACGGCACTCAAAAAAGCGCAAAGCTTCTTATGGACGCCGGGATGAACATCATTACCCTTCCCAAAACCATTGATAACGACATTTGGGGCACGGACACCACCTTCGGCTTTCAAAGTGCTGTGGACATTGCCACAAATGTTATTGACTATATCCACTCCACCGCAAGCTCTCACAGCCGTGTTTTTCTTGTGGAGCTTATGGGCCGTGACACAGGCTGGCTGACCCTTAATGCCGGACTTGCCAGCGGGGCGGACGTTGTTCTTATTCCCGAGATCCCATATGACATCAACAAAATAATTGAAGCCCTTGAGATGCGCAAAAAGAGCGGCAGAAATTACTCCATTATTGCCGTTGCTGAGGGTGCAGTCTCTGTTAATGACGCCGTTTTAAGCGAGGAAGAGCGCCGCCTTGAGGGTATGCGCCACTCCACCATTTCCTACCGCATTGCAAGCCAAATCGAGGAGCTTACCGGACAGGAGGCCCGGGTCACAATTCCCGGCCACTATCAGAGAGGCGGCCCACCTTGCCCTTATGACAGGGTTTTGGCAACACGCTTCGGCACCGCTGCCGCCGAGCTTATTGCAAGCAAGAGCTACGGGCAAATGGTTGGTATTCAAAACGGAGAAATCGTCTCCGTACCCTTGGAGGACGCCGCCAGTCAGACCAAATTTATGCCCACTGACCATCCCCTTATTAAGGCCGCAAGGGATGTGGGTATCTTCTTCGGCGATTAAGTGACTTCGCTTTTTTGATACATATGGGGGTTTTTGTTGGATATATCCGGATTTTCGCTTGATATTTCTGTCTATTTTGGTATAATATAGGAAATTTTGTCAGGGCTTTTTGCAGATTACGCCCTTAAAACAAATTCCATGACTGCAAGACTCTTGCGGCCACAAGAAAGGAAATATCACAAATGCAGGATAGCGACCTTTTGTGCCCCGTATGCGGGAACTACTCCTTTGACAGCTTTGATGAATACGTCGCCTGCCCCAAGTGCGGCTGGGAGGGCAATCTTCCACAGTTTAACGACCACGAGCTTGCCGACAGCATCAACGCTCTTAGCGTTAACGAGTGCAAAATTCAATACGCCGCCATGAGCAACCCGGAGCTTCGCCCAAGGGTCAGGACCATGCAGCGTGAATTTTTGAAATCACGCCGAGCAATTAAGGATGGCATTCAGTTCAGCTCCACCGGCAACACCGCCGCCGAGGATTTTGAGGTTATCCTTCCCGCCTTGATTGAAGGCCGAAAGCTCTACATGGCTGAGCTTGAAGCCCTTTTGGCGGCTGCAAAATAAATTCAGCTTTTAAAAAAGCGTCTTTTCTAATAATATTTTCAAACGTGGCAGCAATGATGATTTTCATTGCTGCCACGTTTCGTTCTTTTCGTATTGGGATGCGCCTCCATAAGATTGCCATGCAATGAAGTATCGTACTACCGCCAAGCTATGCTTGCTGCAATCATTTTTCGATAGTATAATAGAGATTAAGGAGATTATTTATACACTCTTTATCGCAGCTGTTTGCATTTGCAGACGGCTATTTTTATAAAAATAAGATTATTTTAAAAAACTTTGTAAGATTTCTCGCTTTTGAAAGTCTTATAGGTGAAAGGAGGTGGTAGCGTAATGGGGTTTGAACAGCTATATAATACATATTTTAACGATGTATACCTATATATAAGGAAGTTATCTGGTAATGAGCAGGTAGCAGAAGAAATTACCAGCGAAACCTTTTTTAAGGCACTGTGTTCTATTGACAGCTTTCGAAATAATTGTGATTTTCGTGTATGGCTATGTCAAATTGCAAAAAACACCTACTATACTTATCTGAAAAAGCAAAAGAAAATAAGTAATATTGATGATTCTGAATTAGACGCTATTAAAGACCAACATTTGTCCATAGACGAAAATATTATCCTGCAGGAGCAAACCTCAGAAATTCGATCGGTCCTACACACGATACCTGAACCGTATAAAGAAGTGTTTATGTGGAGAGTTTTTGCAGATTTAAGTTTCAAACAAATTGGACATATATTTGGCAAAAGCGATAATTGGGCTTGCGTTACCTACCACAGAGCCAGAACAATGCTGAAAAACAGATTGGAGGGCAGCGATTATGAAAAATGAGTGCAATATAATTAGAGATATTTTGCCTTTGTATTTGGAAAACATGGTCAGTGATGACACGAGGCAATTTGTAGATGAACACCTAAGTCAATGTCCCGAATGTAAAGAGGAATTAGAGCTATCAAAAAAAGATATATCTATTGAAAAACATTCTCAAGGCGAAAACAATCCGAGTCAAGCACTGAAAAAAATAAAGCGGGAGATAAAGAAAAAAAGAGTATCTACCGGAGTACTATCGGCAGTTATTTCAGCCATTGTTGTAATACTTTTATTTTCATATCTAACAGCACCTGAATATCTATCCTACACAGAGCCCTTCGATATTATTACTGCAAGCGAAAATAACGGCGCTGTATCTCTTTCTTTTAATGGAGAATATGAGCTCTCTCAAAGAGAAAACGGGGTATATAGTATCAGTCTTTATGATACAGTATGGAATAAGCTTTTTGGTATCACGAAAAAACAAGTTATATCAGTAAATCCAAACGGGGAGAAAGTTAACACCATCTATTATGTTTCCAAGGGAGAGACGGAGGATAAGGTAATCTACGGTATAAACCCAATTGATAACGGCGGGGTCATTACTTTACCCAGACTCTTTTTAAATTACTATTTTGTTACGGCCATTATACTTGCGCTGATTTTAGCTA
>CAZJYY010000051.1:0-14875 GCA_964550315.1 uncultured Oscillospiraceae bacterium
GGTGGCAATGTCGGCACTGTAATGGAGCTTGATTGCCACACCGCTTGCGTACTCCTCTGCAATGGTGGGGGCGGAAACCGTACAGGTGCAGGTGACGATTTGCAGGGCAGCATCCACTGTGGCAATTTCCTTTCCATCAATGTCAGAGAAAAATTTGCTGCGCTGTTCGGAAAGGGTTATGCTCGGGCCTGCTGTGATAAGGTTTGTGTTCTCAGTACCGGACAGGCCGATAGAGCCGTCTAATTGAAGCGCATAGGTGATGGTGGCTGTGCCCACAGTTTCAAGGTTAGATGCGGTGGTAGTACCGCTTCCCTTGGTGTTGTTTTTAATAGCCGCCTTGTTGCCCAGGGTAAGGGTTCCGGCATTATACACGCCGCCGCCGTTTGCAGCATTATTGCCCGATATTGTGCCGCCGAGCATATTGAAGGTACCGCCTTCGGTGACATATACGCCGCCGCCTGACGCGGTCGTCTTGCAGCCGGTAATTGTGCCGCCGTACAGGTTGAAAACTCCGGTTGACGTGACATATATGCCTGCACCGTTCAGGTTAAGGCCGTTTTCAATGGTGGAATTTCCAATCACCTTGCCGGTCTTGCCTGTGTCATCATAAATACTCAGCGTTCCCTCAACATTGAAGGCACGCTCACTTCCGGTGAGGGTGATTTTGTAACCGTTCAGGCAGAGCTTCAAGTCCGAGCCGGAAGGAATGGTCACCTGATTTGCAAGGGTTACGTCCTTGGTGAGGTAATAGGTGCCGGAGGTGGGCAGGCTGTCGCCCTGCTTCCACTGGGAGAAGGTAATGCCGTCATGGGTATGCGCCACTTCCTTGGTGACGTTGAAAATTGTCTTAACGGACTCCGTTATGCCATTTGCGCTTGCCGTCAGTTGGATATAGCCGCCCTTTCCGACAGCGGTGCTTGTGGCTGTCAAGGTGCTGCCCGATATGCTGACGCCGTCAACGGTGGAGGGTATGCCTGAATTATTGACTATGCTATAGACGTTTGCCACCGTGCTTTCTCTATGCCCATTCACAAGGCAGTCGTTGTTGGTCAGCACACCGGGCTTAAATACTGTTGTAAGGTCTAAATCCACGCTATCGAAGTCGTGGGGAATTTCTATGGGAGTACTGTAGCCGACTTGGGGCGCAGTAAGCTCGCAGTTGCAGGCTGCGACGACAGTAAATACTGCTGCTCCGTATGTCTCTTTGCCATTTACCGAATACTTGCATCTAATAAAATATTTTCCCAATTCGGGGAATGAGATTGTGGTTTTGTCACCATACTTCGAGAAGGTAGCTGTTTTATAGCCGCCGCCGGGGTCGTTTTCGTAGCTCCAGGTTCCTTTGGCGGTAGTGTGATCGCCATAGGGACACTCGCCGCCTACGGCTACGGTATCATTAATGGGAAAGCTTACACTATCCCCAAGTTCCTTGATAGAGATAGTTTTGGTGTCAAAACCCGTGGGCGTGTGCCCATTCATGGTCAAATCGCAGGTGCACTCAGGACCGGGGTCGTAAAGGCTACCATCTTCAAGAATCAGAGTTCTCTCCGGAGAAACAAGCTGATAATTCTCCGCTTTGACATCAGGTGATGTACTATCAGCTTTTGTTACAACCGGCCGCTTATAGGCGGAGTCAGGCATTGCGATCTTAATTGCCGAAGTACCCGCATAGCCGTAGTCTTTAATAATAGCTTTGGGGGTATAAATTCCTGCCATACCGCCGGTAATGGAGGAGGTGCAGTTTTTGCCCAGCTCAAGCTCTGTATAAGAGCAGCTCTGCAGCATTTTGATGCCGTAGCCGGCGGTTCCGCCCTTGATGTCGCCGTTATCTACATAGATTTTTACTTTATTGGAGGAGCCTATGCCATCCTTCGTGGCACAGACGGCGTTGCCAGTGGTGGCTTCGATGGTTCCGCCGTACAGGGCAAAATAGGTCCCGCCCACCATGACTGTTGCGGTGTTGTCACCATATGGGGCGCTGCCGGTGATTTTGCCTTCGCCCGTGTGGTCATAGACCCGCAGGTTGGCCTTGTTTAGCTTCAGGGCGTACTCGCCCATATTCAGCGTATAACCGTTAAGACAAAGCTTAATCGAGTCGGAGGTGTCAAGAGTGATGTCACCGGTGGCGGTGATGTCGCCGGTGAGGTAGTAGTTTTTCGCCACCGCCACGCTGCCGCTGGTTATGGTAAATGGTGTGTCGAAGGTGGTGCTGTTGTGGGTGTGTGTCCCCGATTCAGACCCTGTGGCCGCACCTGCGCCAATGCTCATGCCGGGCATAAGGCTAAGCACCATGCAAAGCACCAAAACAAGGCTTAAAATCCTCTTTTTCATTCTTTTCTTCCTCCTGTATGCTCAAAACTTTCATTTTTCGTGCTATTCATTACCTTGACACGGTTTTCAGGACAGCGGCAAATGCTTTGGCAAAGCTCCATATCCGCCGTCTTTCTAAAATCCGCAAATTTGCAATACCAACAGATTTTTTGGTTAAGCATCGGTGCCGCAGCGCACCGCCAATTTTCACAGCTATGCTGCGGAGTAACAACCAGTTGACCGCTGTCTGTTACGCCTATAATTTTCGAAGCATCCATAAAAAAACTGCACCCCTTTCGGCTTAAATTCCGAAATCTCTTTGGGTGCAGTTTAGCATATAAAATTTTGCAAAAGCGAAAACTGTCGAAAACGTCATTTCTCCTGTCGAAAACGTCAAATTTTCACTTTATTTTCCACTGTTAAAAAAAGCTTAAGGGTGAAAATATCTCCGTTTATATCCGTGCCATACCAACCTTTATACTTCTCCACAAGATTACTGATGCTTTGAAGTCCGATGCCGTGCTCGCCCTCCGTCTTGCTACTTGCATAGCCACCGCTATCTGTTTTTTTCGGGGCAACCCCGTCAAAGCGGTTTTCAACCGTTATGGCAAGTTTTCCCTGATCATAGGCGGCTTTGCAGCTTATGAACGGCTCGCTTTCCGGGGAAAGCTTCTCGCTTGCCTCCAAGGCATTTTGGAGGGCGTTGCCGAAGATTACACAAATGTGCAGCGGCTCAATGCTGCATTCCTTGGGCATGCGCACGGCACAGTCAAACGGGATATCACGCAAGCGGCAAAGCTCATTATAGTGATTCAAAAGTGCGTTTACTGTTACCTCCTGACAGTATTCGGCAGGCATGGGAGATGGAAGGTCGTTCTTCATTTCCCGCAGGTACTCCCCAAGCTCGGAAAAACGCCCTTCGGCACTGAGAGTGTTGAGGGCATTAACGTGATGGCGAAGGTCATGGTTTCTGATTTTTGCCTGCTCTATGCTGTCCAAAAGATTGTCATAGTATCTTTCGTTTAAGGTAAGCTGTTTTTGAATATTCTCGTAATGCAAGTCCGTCTCGTCGTTTTTTCTTGCCATGGCGAGAGTATGAAAGGCCATATAATATCCAGCACACACAGCAAGGACAAGAACCAAATATTTTGCATATAAAACGGGCTGTCCCACCGGCCATGGCCCCCAAGCGTCCACCAACAGCAGCACAGAAATGTAGGAAAGGGCGCTAAATACCGTAAGCCCCCCAAAGCTGCGCCGGAAGGTAGGCAGTGTTTCTAATATACGCCGACGTATATGGTGGTTAAACGCCAAAAGGTATATAAGCGTGCATACCACAAAGCTTATAAGAAATGAAAGATCTGCGTCTGCATTCCAAAGGCTCACCGGAAGCATGGATATCACACGGGCAACGATTACCGTAAGATATATGCTGCAGTCAACAAGAAAATATGTAAACATTCGCTGGGCAATGGGGATGGATTTGAAAAGATATATGTAGGCAAAAACGCCGCAAAACCCGATAAACATCTGATACCTTTCGTGGGATTCATAAGATATCAGTCTGTCGGTAACCTCCCCGCAGGCTACGCAGAAAAGCACAACTGCCGCCCATGTGAGAATAGTTTTCCAGCGGCTTTTGGTGCTTTTGTAAAAGGAATGAGCCCCATATATGCTCAGTGCGGCAAAAAAGGTGTTTACTATATCCGCAGACCAACTCAAAGTGCTGTCCATTTTTTCTATCCTCTCCATGTTTTTACGGTGCTGGATACGAAATAGCGGTAATAGGTTTCTGTAATGGTGCTTCTCTCTCGCACACGAATGGGAACCGCTTCACCGTTTCTAAGCACAAAGCCCTCCTTAACATCGCAGATTTCCTGCATGTTTACAAGAAAGCTTTTATGGCATTCCAAAAACCGCGAATCATTGAGCTCCTGTCCCAAATCCGCAAGCTTTCCCCTTGTGCGAAGCATCTCACCGGACACAAGATGCACCAGAACATCGTGATTGCGGCTCTCAAAATAGGCAATGTCGTCCAGGTATATGTATCGCTTTTCACGCTCCACCAAAAGGCAGATGCTGGGGCGCTCTGCTTGGGAAAAAAGCTTGCAAAGAAGCTTTTCCACCCGCTCCTTTGATGGCGGTTTAATGAGGTAATCAAAGGCTTCCACCTCATAGCTCTCCACCGCAAAATCCTTTGAGGTGGTAAGAAATGCGATGGCGCCCCTGTATCCCTGACTGCGCAGTGCCCGAGCGGTTTCCATACCGTTCATACCGTACATATATATGTCCAAAAACACCAGCTCAAAGTCTGCTTGTCCCCGGTTATACTCAAAAAGGATGCTTTCCCCACTTTCAAAGCAGTAAGTCTCCATAGGCGCAAAGCTGGTGCTTTGCAGTATTTTTGAAAGCTGATGCCGCTCCATGGACTCGTCGTCACATATGCCAATTTTCCGCAAAAATCTCCCACCTGCCTTTGCCATATTGGAATCCGTTGCCAATATTATACTTTTTTATACCCGTTTCGTCAATTACACCTTTTTAGATAATCTGCACTATAAGTCCTTTGTTCTATAAAAATGTAACCTTGCAATCGAAGCATCACGCTTTTGCCATGCAGCCTGCATTTTTTATGTTATGGAATTAAGCATTCACCTATCTGGCGAAAGGCCTGGCATATATCAATCCTCCGCCTTAGCATAAAGCCTTTGAATTTCCTTCAAATCCCGCTTGCCAACCGCATTTTTTGGCACGGCATCAACAAAGGTTACGTACCTTGGGACCTTTATGCTTGAAAGTTCCCAGCGCACCTTTGAAATTACATCTTCCTTTGTAAGTTGTTCCTCCCCTGAAACCACAACTAAGGCTCTTCCCACCTCTCCCCATTTTGGGTCCGGCACACCCAGAACACAGACCTCTGCAACCCCCGGCACCGTCAGAATAGCATCTTCAATTTCCTGTGGGAAGATGTTTTCGCCTCCGGAGATGTACATATTTTTCTTGCGTCCGCTTATGAAGCAAAAGCCGTCCTCGTCAAGATAACCCACATCACCTGTATGCACCCAGCCGTCATCAAACACAGTACTTGTGGCCGTCTCGTTATTCCAGTAGCCGGAAAAGTTTAGCTTGCCCTTGAAAATAAGCTCTCCCCGCTCGCCCTGGGGAACATCCTTTCCATCGTCATCCACAATTCGCATTTGATTATAAGGTGCAGGAATTCCGCAGGAATTCCACTTCTTCCGAACATCCTCAATGCTCATAATGCTTATCGGCGGGCAGACGTTGTTTGGTCCTATTTCCGTCATGCCATAGGCGTTGAGAATTTTGACACCCTTTGACCAATACTTTTCAAGAAGCTCTTTTCCCGTGGGAGCAGCACCTGTAATTAGGAATCGATAGCATGAAAAATCAGTCTTTTCAAAATCCGGATCCATGGCCATTGCCCTGTAAATGGTTTCAACGCTCATACCCACTGTGGGCTTTTCCTCCCGGATTATCTTAAGCACCTTCCCCGGAGCAAAACCCCTTATGAGTATAATGCGGCCGCCGGCGTATAGTACAGGGGTGTTAAGCACATTCCAGCCTGCGGTATGAAACAGCGGAAGGGTTAAAATTGCCGTATCCCGACTGGTTAGTTCAAAGACACTTTGGTCGGCAAGGGTGTTGAAAAATATAGAACGGAAGGACATCATAGCCGCCTTGGGCTGGCCTGTTGTTCCGCCGGTATGTATAAGCATTTGGATATCCTCAAAGGAAATATCCGTCTCCTCCAATTTTCCCTCCGGCTGGTTTTCCACAATGGCTGAATAGTCATAGCGGTCGTCGACACCTCCTTCATCTATACAGATGAACTCCTGAGAAAAGCCTGCGGTTTTAAGCCCCTGCACCGTTTGAGCAAACTCTCTTGAGTAAAATATCACCCTCGGCGCTTCGTTTTCAATAAGGGCGTGAAGCTCCTTTTCTCTTAGAAGGCAGTTATATGTAGTAATTATTATTCCTGTTTTAAAGGTGGCGAAGAAGGCGTCGTAAAAGGCTATATGGTTTGTGGCGCAAAACCCCATTCTGTCGCCCTTTTTCATATGAAGCTGTTTAGTGAGAAAATGTGCTAAAGCCTCCGAGCGTCTATCAAGTTCAAAGTAGGAATAGCGCTTCCCATCGTCATAATCGTAAATTGCTTCACTGCCGCCTGATATTCTCAGTCGGTATTGGAGCATATTTGTAAGCGTTTCTTTATCGTACATTTGTCTGCCTCCCAACAGTCTATTTATTGCATCGAAAAAGCGTCAAAGAGTCCAAAGACCCTTTGACGCTTTTAACTATTTTATAAAAGGGTCAGTCGCACATTTCATACACTCCGGCGGCACCCATACCACCGCCGATGCACATGGACACAACGCCATATTTTTGCTTGCGGCGCTTAAGCTCCTCAAGAAGCTTGCAGGTGAGATATGCGCCGGTGCAGCCCAGAGGATGTCCCAACGCAATGCCGCCACCGTTCACGTTGACCTTGTCCATATCCAGCTTAAGCTCACGAATGCAGGCAAGTGCCTGGGAGGCGAACGCTTCGTTCAGCTCCCAAAGGTCAACCTCCTCCGTATCGATTCCCGCAATTTTAAGAGCCTTGGGGATTGCATAAATGGGGCCAAGTCCCATGTATTCCGGTTCGCAGCCCGCCACAGCAAAGCTTACAAACCTTGCAATTGGTTTTATGCCCAGCTCCTGGGCCTTTTTCTTCTCCATGAGAATGACAACGGAGGCTGCGTCATTCATCTGGGAGGCATTGCCCGCTGTTACGACGCCATCACGCTTGAACACCGGCCTTAATTTAGCAAGTGCCTCCATTGTAAGTCCACGGCGAACACCCTCGTCCTTGGTGAAAGGCACGGTGCTGCGTGTAACATAGCCATTTGCGTCAGTCTTGTACTTCACCGCTTCAATCGGGATAATCTCCTGATCAAACTTGCCCGCATCCTGTGCCGCAATCGCCCTCGTGTGACTTTCCAAAGCAAAGGCGTCCAGCTCCTCACGGCTCAGTCCATAGCGGGCCGCCACGTTCTCTGCGGTTATTCCCATCATTGTCATAACATTCGGGGCAAGCTCCGGGTTGGGAACGTTTGTGTTGCCGCCCATGGGAATCATGGACATGGTTTCAACGCCGCCTGCCATGATAACGTCTGCTTGCCCTGCCATAATGGAGTTTGCGCCCATTGCAATGGCCTGAAGGCCACTGGAGCAAAAACGGTTTACCGTCTGTGCAGGAACGCTTTGGGGCATTCCTGCCATAAGCATAATATGTCTTGCAATATTGCAGCCCTGCTCAGCCTCCTGAAAGGCGCATCCAAGAATAACATCTTCAATCATGGCCGGGTCAAGCTGCGGAACCTTTGCCAGTACACCTTTAATAACCGTTGAGCCTATAACCTCGGGTCTTGTATCCTTAAGTGTTCCCTTGGGAGCCTTGCCAACTGCACTGCGGCCATAGGCCACAACTACTGCTTCTCTGAATTCCATTATTTTCGTCCTCCCTTAGTTTCTTACGGCCTTGCCGGTGGTTAACATGCCCAAAATGCGCTCCTGCGTTTTCTTTTCACCGCAGAGAGATACAAAGGCTTCACGCTCAAGCTCAAGCATCTGCTTGGCAGGTATTTCCGCACCCACAGGCAGATTTCCGCCGCAAATTACATTGGCGATATGCTTTCCGATGACAACATCGTAGTCTGACAGGAAGCCGCCTCCACGCATAAATTCGATATCGGACAAAATTGCGCCCTTTCCGTAGTCGCCCATTACCTTAATGCTTGCCGGAGCTGAGGGATGATAGCCCCTATCAGCTAGAATAAGCACTTCCTTTTTTGCGCTGTCAAGAAGCTTTTCCCGGCGCATTTCCACATATGTACCCTTATTAAGGTATCCTGCAGAAACAGCATCATAGGCGCTTGTGCACACACGGGAGGTCATAATGTTTTTCCAAACCTCCTTAATTGCATCAAAGCGAGCCTTCTTCTCTTCGTTATAGCAGCGCTCCATGGCACGAAGGGTAAGCTCTGTGCAGCCGCCGCCCGCAGGAATAAGTCCTACTCCGGTCTCCACAAGACCCATATAAGTTTCCACAAAAGGCACTGCACTGCAGCACTGCATGGCAAGCTCACAGCCGCCGCCGTAAGCTGCAGCAAAGGGTGCTGCAACAACAGGCTTGGAAGCATACTTAATAGCCTGGATGCTCATTTGAAGCAAGCGAACCAGCTTGTGAAGGTCATCATATCTGCCTTCCTGAGCTGCCTTCAAAATTTCTGAAAGGTCTGCACCGGCAGAGAAGTTCTTGCCGTTGTTTCCGATTACCATGCCGTTGTAGCTGTCGTCCTTTAGCATTTCAACAGCCTCGTTAATCATTTCTGCAACAGGAATGGTGATGGCATTTCCCTTGCTGCGGGTTTCAAGGCAAAGAACGCCGTCGCCAATGTCACGTATGGCGGCATCGCCGTTTTCCTTTATTACATCGCAGCCCTCGAGAACGATAAATCCGTCGCTGCTGTCCGCCTGGTCATAAAAGCTTTCCTTCCCGCTTTTAAGCATATCAAGCACCCACTGGGAAACGTGCTCGCCCTCTGCCTGCATCTTCTCAACGGCACGTTTCACCCCAAGCTTGTCCCAAGTTTCGAAGGGTCCGACCTCCCAGTTGAAGCCGCTTTTCAGCGCCTTATCTATCTCCCTGAAGTCATTGGCAATTTCCGGCACAAGAGCTGAACTGTATAGAAGTGTTCTCTTAATGCATTCCCAATAGAACTTGCACTCCTCTGTGTTGCCATAGGCCATGGCAGCGTATTTATTGTCACTTTTCAGGGCGGCTGCGACGCTTTCAAACTTTTCAGCCTTTATCGCCCTATATTCCTTTTCCTCATAATCATAGGTTAGGGTCGTCTTTTTGCCGTCAACAATATCCTTTTTGTAAAAGCCGTGCTTTGCCTTATCGCCTAATGCGCCACTGGCAACAAGCTCCTGAACATACTCCGGCAGACTGTATTCCGCAATTTCATTTTCATTCTTGCTGCTTTCAAGGACGTTTTTCGATACGTTTGCAAGTATGTCCAAGCCCACGATGTCCGCTGTTTTAAAGGTTGCAGAGTTGGGGTGGCCCATAACCTTTCCGGAAAGGGCATCGGCAGTAGCCAGGTCATAGCCGTATTTTTTCGTAAGCTGCATAACCTGTATAGCTGCATAAACTCCGATACGGTTGCCTACGAAGTTTGGGGTGTCCTTTGCAAACACAACGGTTTTGCCCAAACGGTTTGCCCCGAAGTCCGCTATAAACTCAATTGCCTTTTGGCTTGTCCATTCGGTGGGAATTATCTCAAAAAGGCCCATGTAACGGGGAGGATTGAAAAAGTGCGTTCCCATGAAGCGGGCCTTTATCTCCTTGGGCATATCCTCCACAATTCTTGTTATGGACACGCCGGAGGTGTTGGAGCTTATAATTGCATCCTTTTTCGCATGCTCGCCTATGGTTTTCATCACGTTTTTCTTTACGTCAAGACGCTCAACCACTACTTCAATTATCCAATCCGCATCCTCAAGATAGTCAAGGTTATCCGTAAGATTTCCTATGCGGATATTTTTTGCCTTATCCTTGCTGTAAAGCATTCCGGTACGGGGATTTGCAATGTTCTTCATGCCGCCCATTGCGAACTTGTTGCGAAAGGCGGGGCTTTGCTCTGTAAGACCCTTTGCCTTTTCCTCTTCAGTAAGACCCTGTGGGGGTACTATGTCCAGAAGGGAGACCTGAACGCCAGTGCCTGCTAAAAGTGCCGCAATACCAGCTCCCATTACGCCTGCGCCCAGAACAGCCGCTTTATTTATCACCTTGCTCATTGCAATTCTCCTTTTATCTTAAAATATTTCCGGCAATTACTACTCTCTGAACTTGGTTTGTGCCCTCGAATATTTGGAATATCTTTGCGTCACGCATAAGCTTTTCCGCAGGGTACTCACGCATATAGCCGTAGCCGGCAAGGATTTGAACGGCATCGGTGGTGACCTTCATTGCCACGTCGCCTGCATAACATTTGGCAATTGCCGCCTCCTTGGAGTGAGGTGCGCCCTTTGCAATCAGCTCGCAGGCGTAGCGTGCATAGCGTCTTGCTGTTTCGGTAGCCATCTCCATGTCTGCCAGCATGAACTGTATTGCCTGCAGCATGGCAATGGGCTTTCCAAAGGTAATGCGCTCCTTGGAATACTTTATTGCCAGCTCAAGGGCTGCCTGCGCAACACCCACAGCTCCCGCTGCCACGATGGGTCTTGAGAGGTCCAGCGTTTTCATGGCTATTTTGAAGCCATCGCCCTCATTTCCTATAAGGTGGTCGGCAGGGATATGCACGTCCTCAAAAATAACGTCGGTGGTGTTGCAGGTTCGGATACCCATTTTGTCCTCTTCCTTGCCCACGCTGATGCCGCTGCGGCTGCGCTCCACAAGGAATGCCGAAAGGCCCTTTACGCCCTTGCTCTTGTCAGTGGAGGCGATTACCGTATATACATTTGCAACACCGCCGTTGGTTATAAAGCACTTTCCGCCGTTAAGAACGTATTCGTCGCCCACCTTAACCGCAGTTGTGGCGACCGCTGAAGCATCAGAGCCTGCGCCCGGCTCTGTAAGGCAGAACGCCGCAAAGCCGCCCTCGTTCACCAAATCGCAGAAAATTTTCTTTTGCTCAGGAGTTCCGGCAACACCCAGAACCTTGTAAGCAAGGCCGTTTGCGCCGATGGCAACGCCGATGCCCGCATCGTACTTGGACAGGGTTTCGTTCACGATTGAAGAGGTAACAATGTCCATTCCCGCTCCGCCGTATTCCTCGGGGATATCCATGGTGTGAAGTCCCATTTCAATGAGCTTATCATAGATTTCCTTGGGGAAAACATCCTTGTGCTCAAGCTCAAGGATAGCAGGAGCTATTTCTTTCTTGCCGAATTCGTCTATCATTTTAACCAGCTCAAGCTGGTCCTCGTTCATTAAATAATCCATAATTTATCTTCTCTTTCCATCTGTTCTTAATATTATTTACACCCGCTTAAGGGCAGTTAATTCATGCTTTTTGATGTTCTTCCGACTTTTAAACCTCTCACTTCTCCGGATATAAAGGATATGCTCCCCTGCAAAGAAGTGAGACGGCTTCAATCGGGGAGCATACTTTGGGGGGTGACAGCGAATGGCGGTCGCTGTCACGATAAAGGAGAGTTCGGGTCTGAGGAGTACGGATTTGCATGGATACCTTTTGGAGCCCCAGACCCACATGAATTACTTATCATCAACAAAGCTTCGCTTTATACCAGGAGTCGGCAAACGATCAGAATGACAAAACTTATAGGTTTTCATGCTGGCTTTGAGATGAAACAAAAATTTTATACCCGCAATATGCTGAGGGATCAAGCTTATTTAAAGCTTGCCTTTCTCTTTTCAACAAATGCGGAGACGCCTTCCACGAAGTCGTCCGTTGCGCCGCAGATCATCTGCGCTTCAACTTCCTTCTTTACATACTCCTCAAAGCCCAACAGCTCTGACTCCCAGGCCAGCTTCTTTATGTACTTGTAGGAGGTGGAGGGACCATATGTGAACTTCTTTGCGCGTTTCATTGCAGCTTCGGCGAACTTTTCATCGTCCTCAATGACCTCTGCAACAAAGCCAAGCGTCTTGGCGTCATCGGCAAAAATCATGTCGCCGGTAAGAGCCAGCTCAACGCCCTTATTAAGTCCGCAGGCACGGGTAAGAAGATATATACCGCCTGCATCGGGTACAAGACCCAGCTTTACAAAGGCCTGAATAAAAACAGAGGCCTGAGTAGCGATAACATAGTCACAGGCAAGAGCCACATTGAAGCCGGCTCCGGCGCAGGCACCCTGTACCGCACCGATAACGGGCTTTGAAAGCTTCTTTATTGCCAGAGTGACGTTTGCCATCTTGGCAATGGATTTGCCGAACTCAACGGAAAAAGCTTCCTTGCCGGCTGCCTTTAATCCCGCATACATGCTTCCAACGTCGCCGCCTGCGGAAAATGCCTTGGGCGTGGAGGAATTAAGCAAAACCGCTTTGACGCTTGCGTCCTCTTCTGCCATCTTGAGTGTTTCCACCAGCTCATCCAGCATGGTTTCGTCAAATGCGTTCATATTCTTAGGGCTGTCCATAGAGATTATGGCAACTCTATCTTCTACGGCGTATTTTACTTTTGTAAATTCCATTTCTTTGCTTCCCTTCTTATTTTGCTGTCTTTGCAGGCCTTTCGAACTTTGTTGCGCCTACAACGCTTTCCATATACTCGCCAATCTGTGCACGAAGCTCATCAGTGGACTTATAACGGGGGTCAATAGCGTCAACGTCAACATAAAGGGTGGGAATTCCGAACTTTTCCTGGATCATGTCGGTAACGATCTTGCCGCCGGCCCAGGTGTGCTTGCAGCCAACGTGTCCCATGAAGATGGAAACGTTGATGTCGAAGTCTTCATACATGTTATTGATAATGTTGTACCAATACTCGTTAGGTCCGGTTGCGCCGTGGATCATGGGAGTGTGCAGCATCTTCATAGCGCCGACAGTCTTAACTCTTTCCCAATTGTCCATATCGTCATAAAGGATAGCATCCTTATAGCCGAAGCCGTCCATAACAGTAACAGCACCGTAGGTCTTTTCCATCCAGTCAAGGATGCCGGTGTCAGACCAAAGCATGTTCTGCATGAGGCAGACTCTGTACTTTTCCTCGGGGCAAGCAGCAGCACTCATGCCCATGTCGGAGAGCATTTCGCCCATTGCAAGCTGAGTTTCAAGCATGTCTGTGCAAGCCTTGGTACCGCTCAAGCAAGCAACAAGCTCGTTGAGAACGAGGGTACGTCCGGGCAGGGGGCATGGCTTTCTCATGCGCAGGTGAGCAATCTTAACAAGTGCTTCGTAAGCCTTGTTGGACTCTACCATGATTGCCTTGAAGTTCTCATAACGCTCGGCGTCCCACTTCAGGCCGGTGAGGTTCTCCATGAAGGCGATGAAACGGTCAAACTGTCCGCCCAGGTATGCATAACCCTTTTCGTCATGACGGAAGGGGCAGTCAAGAGTGAAGCAAGGTACGCCAAGCTTACGCTCCATGATGGGGTAAGCAATACGTGCGCTGTCGCAGGGGACAGAAGCGTGTACAAAAGCGTCAACCTTTATACCAAGCTCGTCCTTCAGGATGCAGCCAAGCTGTGCCTTGTCGATACCGCACATAGAGGTAGGAGCATACTTTTCGGTTTCATCGATGAAGCGGCCGCAAAGCTCCTCTTGAGAAGCAATACGGGTGGAAATGCAGTCAAGGAAGAAAGGTACGCAATCGAATGCACGGATGATTTCAACGGGAACGGGGCCGCCGAAAAGAACAAGCTTCTTGCCGTTCTTCTCTGCATCACGAGCTTCCTCCCACTGGAACTTCTGAATATCAAACATCCACATGAGCTCGGGCTTGTTCTTAGCGAGCATGTGCTGATAAATGCTGTCAACCTGCTTGCAGGTCAAATCAATAAGATTTAGCCGCTGGTCTGCAGGATACAATACTGTTTTATTATCGTTAGCCATTTTTACCTTACCTCCCTTAGTCTTCTAACATTTCAATGAATGCTTCTGCTCTGATGGCGAGCTGTCCGGCGTTTGCCATCTGTTCCTCGCGCTCAAGCTGAAGGATGGGAATTCCGGCTTCCTTCAGAGTGGGCTCGAGGTAGTAGGACTCGCCACCCCAGCACTCGCAGTTCTGCATCTTCTGGTAGATAACGCCCTGGACATTGTACTTCTTGCACTTTTCCAGAATTTCCTGGTGAAGAGCAATACGGTTGTCAAGGCTGCGGGGGCAGGTGTTGCGGGTGAGATAGTATCTTGCGATGCTGCCCAGAACGTCGCTGTCGTCAATCTCAAGCTGCTTGCCGAAAGCGCGTTCGGTGAAGCACAGGTCGTCTGTTACAACGATTCCGCCCTTTTCCTCAATAACCTTGATGAACTCAGGATTATCAAGGGCAGAACCGATGACCATAAGACGTGCACGCGCCTCGATGGGCTTGCGGGTCTTTGCTTCTGCAAGGAACTCCTTGAGCATTGCAATGTACTCATCAACTGTGGTGTCACACTCTGCAAGGCAGATAGAAAGGACTTCTGCGCCGGTAACTACAGGCTTTTCTGCCTGACGAAGAGCGTAAACTTCCTCCATCAGCTTGCGCATCTCGTTGTGCTTCTTAATGGAAGTCTTGAGATCCTCGTCGGTAATCTTGTTGCCGGTAAGCTTTTCAAGGTCGGCAACAAGCTCTGCAAGCTCGGACTTGTAGAACTCGATGGTGTAATCGTCGGTCATACGGGGGGCTCCGATCATGCGGCAGAACTGTTCCTTGCCATTAAGCTTGCTGATATGTTCCCAGTTATCCAGGATACGTGCCTGCATCATGCAGCCGTCGGTCTGTACAAGGCCGTCCAGCTCATAGGTGCCGTTCATCAGGTACTGAAGAATACTGCGTGCATAGGGTGCTGCATGAAAGTCGATATTGTTCTGCTTTGCAGCCATACGCTCCAAAA
>CAZJYY010000052.1:0-14373 GCA_964550315.1 uncultured Oscillospiraceae bacterium
AGCTGCTCCTTAACAGCAGCCTTCTGAGCCTCTGTGCCATCCTTCTGATAGCGGGTGAAGTATACGAGAAGGCCGCGCATAGCGGTAAGGCGGTTGCCTGCTTCTTCCCAGCAGAGAGAAGCGTCAGAGTCAGCAACTTCGTCGGTAACATCTTCGCCACGGGTAGCGGGCAGGCAGTGCATGAACTTGCAGCCGAGGTTTCCAAGCTGCATAAGCTCACGGTTTACCTGATAGTCACCAAATACGCGAACGCGCTCGTCCTTGGGCATTTCGCTCTCATAGAGGCCGTACCAAACGTCAGTGTAGATGAAGTCAGCACCCTTTACCGAGTTGCGATCGTCGGTAACTTCCCAACTGCCGCCATTTTCCTGAACGTTCTTTTCCATGATAGCCTTGTGCTCATCGTTGAGCTGATGTCCCTTAGGACCATAATGTACAAAGTGCATTCCCAGATGAGTGGTGATGAAGCCGAGGGAAGCGCAAACCTGTGTTCCGTCGCCAACAAATACTACCTTGCAGTCCTCAAGCTTCTTGCCACGGGGCAGGTTCTCGAAGATGGTGCACATGTCGCCGATTTCCTGAGTGGGGTGATTGTAATCGCTCATTGCGTTAAGTACGGGGATGGTGCAGCTATTTGCAAGCTCAACAACGCTCTTGTGCTCAATAACACGAGCCATAACGATGTCGATAAGCTGGGAAAGAACCTTTCCGGTGTCGCCGATGGTCTCGTGACCACCAAGTTGAATCATGCCAGGTCCGAGGTACTGAGCGTGGCCGCCAAGCTGCTCCATAGCGGTTTCAAAAGAAACGCGGGTACGGGTGGAGGACTGCTGGAAAATCATGCCCAGAGTCTTGTGCTCCATAAGGGGAGGATAGTAGCCGTTCTTGATGCAATCCTTAATCTTAAGGGAAAGGTTGATGATATCAACGAGCTCCTGCTTAGTGAAATCCTGTGTGTCGACGAAGTGTCTGAGTTCTGCCATGTGGCACCTCCATATTTTCTTAAAAATTTATTCGCTAACCTTTTTGCCGATAAAGCGTATGGCAAAAAAGGAGGCTGCAATAGAAAGGGGGATAGTAATTGCGGGGGAAACGCCCATTCCGGCAGGTAAATAGCCCAGAACCGAGGCAATTGCCGCAACTGTGAGCGCATAGGGAAGCTGAGTTTTAACGTGATCTATATTATCGCATCCGGCACCTAATGAGGAAAGAATGGTGGTGTCGGTAACCGGACTGCAGTGGTCGCCGAAAATTGAGCCGGAGAGAACAGCGGCTATACAGGCGAAAATGAACTGCTCTGAATATGCAATTCCAGCAGCACCGGCGGCGCTGTATGCAATGGGAACAGCAATTGGCATGACAATTACCATGCATCCGAAGCTGCCGGCAGCGAAGGAAATCGTGCAGCACGCAATGAAGATAAGCATGGGCAAAAGCCAATAGGGGAGACTTAAGGTAACAAGGTCAACAAGGTAATAGGCAGTGCCTAAAAGCCCGATAACCTCTGCAAGGCACCATGCAAGAACAAGTATGGTTACTGTAAGAAGAATGCCGGAGGCACCCTGAAGCCAATCTGAAATGCCTTTTGCAACATTCATTTTGCCGGTAATGCAGCCCATAAAAATCGCAACTGCACCGCCGAAAATGGCCGCTCTCATGAGGACGGCAACGGTGTTTGCATAGCCAAAGGCGGTGGAGATAAGACTAAAGGAGAAGCCTGTCCCGGCTGGAATTACACCAGCTTCAACTGCGGCAGCGATTCCGTTAGTGTAAAAACCAACAAAAGCATAAATGATAAGAGAGAGAATCGGTAAAACTGCCGACCAAATGCAACCCGGTTGAAGCACCGCACCGGTGGAACCGCCGTTTTCAGCACTTTTTGAGCCTTTTTTCAGAGGTTCGCCAGCCCGAGCACGACGCTCCGCTGCAAGCATAGGGCCATATTCACGACCCAAAAGGGCTGTGAACAGAACAAAGGCGATTGCCAAAAAGTTATAAGTGCAGTAGGGTATGCTGCCAAAAAAATGGGAGTAGGCGCTGCCCTGTATTCCCGCAATTTCAAATCCCGTTTCGATTGCCGACAGCTCCGCAGCTATCCAGCTTGATATTATAGCTATTCCCGCAACAGGGGCGGCTGTGGAGTCAACAATATAGGCAAGCTTTTCACGGGAAACGCCCTGACTGTCTGTTATATGCTGCATGGTAGGGCCCGTTATAAGCACATTTGCATAGTCATCAAAAAAAAGGCAAAGACCCATTCCCTGAGACATAAGAGTCGCACGTTTGGGGGAGTTTATATTTTTTGTCAGCGTGTACGCAAGTGCGGCAAAACCTCCGCTGGAGTTTATAACGGCAACCATACCGCCGATGGCAAGGCACAGTACGATTATTGCTGCGTGAAATTCATCGGACACTGTGTTGAGAAGATTCTGGCAGGTAGAGTTAAAAACTCCGCCAAGCCTCACAAAAAAGTTCCCGTCACCAAAGGCACCCCACCAAATTGCAAAACCGCTTAATATGCCGGTTATAAGGGATATCAAAACATCCTTTAATGTAAAGGCCAGCACAACGGTGACCAAAACCGGAATCAGGGAAAGTATGCCCAAGGATCTTCCGGACACAACGGCGTTTGCATGAGCCTGAGTTTCAGTATCAAGTGCAGGCAGGTTAGTATCAGAAAGAAGCTCCGCGGCTTTTTCTCCATATCCGCCAAGGAGCGCGAAACAAAGGACAAATACCAAAAGTATACATCCCAAGGCGATAAGATACTTGTACTTAAGCTTCATTATAAGCCCCCAGGTAATTTTTCTTTATATCTTCTCCTTGTCCGGTGCATGGAGGGGTGAGGTTTTCACCCCTCCATGTCGATTCAGGCCGTTAGACTATTTGCACTGCTGCTGAGTGATGCAGTGGATGTTGCCGCCGCCGTATGCGACCTCGGAGGTCTGCACGCCGACAACCTTACGCTCGGGGAACCATTCCTGGATGGTCTTAAGAGCAAGCTCGTCGTTCTCGTCGTTGTACTGGGGAACGATAACGCCGCCGTTGACGATGAGGAAGTTCATATAAGAAGCGATGGAAACTTCACCGTCCTCACGGGGGATAGTGCCTTCAACATAGTCGATTTCAAAGTCGCCCTTGATGGTGACATAGTTCTTTGTCATGCAAAGCTTGTGAACCTTCAGCTTGCGGCCCTTTGCGTCGGTAGCTTCGGTAAGGGTCTTGTAAGCATCCTGGCAAGCCTGATAGAACTGGCTGTTTTCGTCGTCAGTCCAGATGCAGCCGACTTCACCGGGTCTGATATAGCAAGCAACGTCGTCGATGTGGCCGTTGGTCTCGTCGGGATCAATGCCGTCCTTGATCCAGATGATCTTATCAAGGTTCAGGTATTCCTTAAGCTGTGCTTCGATTTCTTCCTTGGTCATATCGGGGTTACGGCCTTCGGAAAGCAGGCACATTTCAGTGGTGATAAGAGTGCCTTCGCCATCAACATGGATGCTGCCGCCTTCAAGAACGAAGCCGGGAGTACGATAGGTGTCAACGCCTTCGATTTCGCAGACCTTCTGAGCAACGAGATCATCCTGATCCCAGGGGAAGTACAGACCGTCAACAAGTCCGCCCCATGCATTGAAGTCCCAGTCGATTGCACGGACATCACCCTTGTCATTTACAAGGAAGGTAGGACCGCAGTCACGAATCCAAGCGTCGTTGCTGGTCATTTCAACAACACGAATTTCGGAGGGGAGCATGTTGCGGCAGTTCTGGAACTGTGCGGGGGATACGCAAACGGTAACGGGCTCGAACTCACTGATTGCCTTTGCTACATTTGCAAAAACCTTCTGTGCGGGCTTTGCGCCGCTTCTCCAGTTGTCCTGACGCTCGGGCCAAAGCATCCAAATCTGCTTCTGGGGCTCAAACTCGCCGGGCATACGGAAGCCGTCTTTTTTGGGGGTACTGTCAATTCTTTTAGCCATTTCATTTACTTCCTTTCATTTCTTCCAATTCAATATTTTCTTGCTGGCTGCATAATATTGGCGTTTGTCAAGTGACCGGTCCTTAGTCGTTTATAACTAAGTAACGCTTTCATTATAACTGTTTTATTATAATATTACTCGCAGATGGCAAATTAACAAAATGTTCAAAATGAAGCGAGCAATATGGGGATAATGCACAAAAAATGAAAAACAATTTCGAACCATAAGTCACTTTACCCAAATAATATGCCCGCGGGGACATACTGTCAAGGTAATAACAATATTATGAAACGATGTGTATCAAAATGGCGTGGTGTTACATTTACAGTAACGCCACGCCACATTTATTCATTCCCAAGCTGATACCTGGGGCTTTTGTTTCGTTATTCTTTTGTACATAAGTGTTTCCATGATTGCAATCATGCCACAACGGGAGGTTATATCAACCCCCTCATAGTCGATTTCATCGGCAAATACATAAAAGTTAAGGTCACTCATGTTTTGGATGGTATTATTGTCTGCACGGGTGAAGGATATAATCGTTGGAGTGGCAATTGCAAATATGCGCTCAACATGGTGCACAATGTCCTTGTTGTTGCCGGTATAGGAGAGTATCAAAAGCACATCATCCCGCTTCACACGGCGAAGTAGGGAGGCAAATTCAAACTCCTCCGTGGGAATCTCAACGCTGTAACCCATTGAAACCAGAAGGCGATGAAAATAATGGGCAACCTCGCGGCTCAGTCCTTCGGCAAGGATAAATATCTGGGGATATCGACTCATTATGGCGTGGAATTGGTCAATTTTCTCGTCGGTAATTACTTTAACGGCCTCAACCACGTTTTTTAAGTAGCTATCACGGTAATTGTCGTCGTGGACAATGCTGGGAATATGTATTTTTCTGGACTCTTGCTCGGTCTGCCTTACCGCCTCAATAAAATCGCCATAACCTTCATAGCCGATTTTCTTTACAAATCTGAACAGGGTGGTTGTTGAAACAAAACATTCTTTTGATAAGTCACGTATGCTCATATCCTTGACTTTATGCATGTTTTTTATTATAAAGTTAAATATATTCTGCTCAGTTTGGGATAATTTGTGAATATTATCACTTGTCTGGGTATAAAAATCCATATTTTAATACTCCTTGCCCCTTGAAACAATAGTGTTACTTCGTGTTTCTTTGCGTTACTTTATTGTAAAATGGCGTTACTCAAAAGTCAATACCTATTTAAAGCCAAGAATAACGGAAAAAATACACCGAAATTAAGAAAAATGTGCTAAATATTGCAACTTTGCCGTCAACAGTAAATTACATGGGGACGAAATCTATGTAACATAATACGGTAACAGGTTTATTATTTTACACATGGTGTTACATACCTTCGGCTGCAAACATATTCTAATATGAGGTGGTTGAAGGTGAACGAGTGTTCCTGGCCTATTGCGGTAGGCGCAATTGCGGACTCTATTGCAGCTCAAACGCCGAATACGGCAGAGCTTGCACTGATAAGTACCATTTTTGTGCAGCTTGGTGATGCACTTGCGACCATTGTTGCGATTAGGGAATTGAATGATAAATATAAAAACTGCCAATGAAATTGCGGCTTTTCCTTTTCAACTACCTAAACTGCGGCTTTGTTCCTGACCCGGCTGTTTATTAGCATAAAAATATCGCAGGCTTTTTATGACAAAGCCTGCGATATTTGTTTTTAATTATTTGCACAGCGGTGTGCATTTATAAGGTCGTTTAAGGAAGCAACATAGTCCTCTCGTACCTCAACAAGGACCGGAAGCATGAGCGCCCAGTCGTCAGCGGTGCAGCCGGAGGCCAAATCACGGCTAAGTTCCTTGATGTTCCAGCGCTTTTTCATGAAAGCCCTTTGCATTTTCAGAACGGTATCCCGCAACTGCGGATATAAGAGCGCTTGGCGCTGAATTTTGTACTCGTTAACGCTTAAAGCATTGCGTCCGTCTGAAAGATTATGGTCTTTAAATTGGGGAATATTGCCGTCCCAACCGCAAACGGGGCAGGTTATATAGTCGTCAAAGGTGTCAAAGCAGTATTCCTCGCATACCGGACACCTGAGGTCGGTTTCAAACATAGCCGTTCCTTTATATATTTATTTTGGTCAAGCCTAAAGAAAGCTTACTGCATTTGCTTTCTTCTTGCAAGATTTATCATGCCGTCCTCCATTTCGGACAGACGCTGCAGCATTTTACCGGCGCCATAGGCTGTGCAGGTAAGGGGGTCGTCCACCTGACTTACGGTGATGCCGGTTTTTGCGGCAATAAACCTATCAATCCCCGTCACAAGGCAGCCGCCTCCGGCAAGAATAATTCCATTTTGGGAAATATCCCCCACAAGCTCGGGCGGGGTGCGCTCAAGCACGGTTTGGATGGTGTCCACTATCTTTTCCATAGGCTCGGAAAGGGCCTCGGCAATCTCGTTTGAAGTAATAGTGGCACTTCTCGGCAGGCCCGTCATAAGACAGCGCCCCTTTACCTCCGCCGCACCCTCTTCAGAGGTGGGAAAGGCAGAGCCAATGCTGCGCTTGACCTCCTCGGCGGTTTTCATTCCGATAAGAAGATTGTGCTTGCGGCGTATGTATTTGATTATTGATTCATCAAATTCATCGCCGGCAGTTTTTATTGATACGCTTTCCACGACACCGTTGAGCGCCACAACGCCAACCTCCGTGGTGCCGCCGCCAATGTCAACAACAAGATGACCATCGGGCTTTGATATATCCTCGCCGCTGCCCACTGCGGCAGCAATGCAGGATTCAAGCAGATAAACCTTGCGGGCACCTGCCTCGATGCAGGCATCAAGCGTGGCACGCTCTTCAACGCCGGATATGCTGCCGGGAACGCAGATTATTATCCTCGGTTTAAAAAGGCTGAAGGAGGTAAGCCTCTGCATAAGCTCCTTAAGCATGCGGACAGTCATGTCGTAGTCGGAGATAACCCCGTTCATAATGGGGTTAATAGATACGATGTTGGCAGGGGTTCGTCCCAGCATCTTTCGGGCATCCTCCCCGACCTTAAGAAGCCTTCCGGAATTCTTGTCCACAGCAACGACGGTTGGCTCACGAAGAATTACACCCTTGCCGTTTAGATAAACAATAAGATTTGAAGTTCCAAGGTCAATTGCGATGTCTTTTTCAAATAAATCCATTCAGTACACCTCTATGTAATAGTTGACAGCTTTTTCAAAATTTATTCCCTTGTCCGTGCAAGAGTGGCGCAAACCACGCTTTTTGCGCCAAAGAGCTTAAGAGTCTTGGCACATTCGGACAGCGTTGCTCCGGTGGTAATAATGTCATCGATAAGAAGGATGCGCTTTCCCCGCACAAGCTCTTCATCCGCAACAGTATAAACGCCGCTAATATTGGCACGGCGCTTTGCAGCGTCACCCACGCCGGACTGGGCCGGAACATCTGTGTGCTTCACAATAAGCTCCACCGCAACATCATCAAGCTTAAGCGCTGCAGACATTGCCATAAGCATGGCTTGATCATAGCCGCGCTTGCGCAGCCGCTTGCTGCTGAGGGGAACCCAGGAAATTATATCATACTGTCCTGCAAGATTTTCCCTTATACAGTCGGCAATAAGACCGCCGTACACGTTTGCATACCCTGTTGCATCATGGAATTTATAGCGCAAGATGGACTCCCTGACACTATTTTCGTAATAAAGCGGCGATACGCAGACACTGAAAAAATCACCGCCCTGGGCGCCGCCGTGTTTTGTGCGGCTGATGTTTTTCTCGCAAGAAGCACACATCCCTTTTTCGCCTGTTTTAAGGATGTGTCTGCAAAATGTGCATCTTGGCGGAAAAAGCAAATCCAAAAGTGTGGAGCAGATACCCATAATTACGCCATCCTTTCACAACAGCATACGAATCATCCCGAAATGCGTGCCCTAAGACCGCTAAAGCGTCTTAAAACCTTGTGGTTGTCGATCATATGGTAAAATACGCCGTCATTTCCCACCACAATGAGAAGCTCTCTTGCCCGGGTGACAGCAGTATATAGGACGCAGCGGTTTAAAAGCTGTTCCGAGCTGCCAGAAGCAAGCAGCACCACAGCCCGATATTCACTGCCCTGCGACTTGTGCACTGTCATAGCGTAGGCGTGCTCAAGCTCAATAAGAAGGTCAAAGCTGTAAACGGCGAGCTTGTCGTCGAAAAGAATGTTCATCAGCTCATTTTCAGAATCGATGGACACAATAATGCCCACATCGCCGTTGAAAATTCCAAGACCCGGCTCGCATTTTTCGTCCAATAGGATAATCGGCTGCAAAGTCCCGTCGTTTTCGTTCCATTTGACACTTTTCACCTTTTTCCACATTATATCATAGTTATTTCTGATTTGCATTACTCTGTCTCCCTCTCGAAAGACAAAATCGCCAAATTTTTTCTCTTTTTTACCGTTTGAGGAGGGATTTAGTGCGTTTTGAAGCAGCGCATTAAGGCTATAGGTGCCTGTTTCACCCTTTTTTGTGGGTGTGAGTACCTGTATATCCATGCTGGGAATGCCCATTTTTTTTGGCAGACGCTGAGAGCAAAGCTGAATAACGGTCCCAACGGTGCTTTGCGGGTCATCACGTTTAAGGAAAAAGAAGTCGCTGTTTGCTGTATTTGTGTTGATGTCAGGATAGTCGCCGCGGTTTATCATATGCGCATTTGCTACGATGCGGCTCTGTTCCGTCTGCCTGAATATTTCCGTCAGACGAATGGTTTCCACAACGCCGCTGCGAATAATATCGTTAAAAACAAAGCCTGGTCCCACGCTGGGGAGCTGGTCGGCATCACCCACAAGGATAAGACGGCATTTGGGGGGCATCGCCCGCAATAGAGACGAGAAAAGGCTGATATCAACCATGGAACACTCGTCCAGTATAACAGCGTCGCATTTAAGCAGATCATGCTCATTTCGCTTGAACACAAGTCCGCCGCCGTTTTCGCTGTATCCCGCTTCCAAAAGCCGGTGAACGGTTGAGGCTTCACGGTCGGTAAGCTCGCTCATGCGCTTTGCCGCCCTTCCGGTGGGGGCGGTAAGGCAGGTTTTAAGCTGCATCTTTTCAAAAAGCGTTACTATTGCCCGAACAGTGGTGGTTTTTCCCGTTCCGGGACCGCCGGTCAAGACCATAAGCTGATTTTCTGCAGCAAGCTTTAAGGACTGAAGCTGAAGCTGGGCGTACTGTACCTTCATTTCGGCTTCTATTTCCTCAATGTGCCGCTTAAGCTCACGGCAGGGAGAGGGGACAGCGGCCGCCATACTGCGAATTCGCTCTGCCGCATAATTCTCGTCATTATAAAGGGAGGTGAGATAGCAGGCATCCCTACCTGCAACCTCGCATCTTATAACCTCATTATTTACCATAAGGCTTTCAAGGGCAAGTTCCACAGCGTCAGCCGATACCTCAATCATCTGGCAGGTGGCAGATATAAGAGCAGGCACGGGAATAAAGGTGTGCCCATTTCCCGCATTGTGCTTAAGCTCAAATATAATGGCTGCCGAAACCCGCTCCACGCAGTCGTCCCGAAAGCCCATGTCCAGTCCCAAGGTATCCGCCTCGTTAAATGCGCCGCCAACCTCGTCGGATGCAATTATGTACGGGTTTTCCTCAAGCCTGTCCATGGCCTCATCGCCATAGACCTTGTAAAGGTGAATGGCAATAACCGGTCTTATTTCGTAATTACTCAAAAATTCCAACAGGCGTCTTATTCCCACCTGTTTTCGGAATATCTCGCAGATTTCGGCTGCTCGTCGCTGGCCAATACCCTTAATTTGGGCAAGCTTTTCCGGCTCGGATTCAATTATCTCCAGTGCGTGGGAGCCGAAGGCTGTAACAATAAGCGTGGCGGTGGCAGGGCCGATACCCCGAATCGCTCCCGAGGACAGATAATCGTAGATTCCATCGGCATCCGTGGGAAGACTTCGCTCGGCCCATTCCACCTTAAACTGTTCGCCATGAGTTCTGTGTACGGTCATGGAGCCGGTGAGAATAAGCTCCTCACCGGAAGAGATGTAGGGCAGGCAGCCCACTGCGGTAATGTCCTCGCCATCATCTGTTTCAAGCTTTATAACAGTGTAGCCGTTTACCTCGTTTTGATAGAGGATTGCTTTGACGGTACCCGATATTTGTATGTAATTTGATTTATCCTCCATCACAACTCCACATTTCAAAAGTATTTGGAATATAGCTCGGCGACCCTTATACCGTCATGCTGCAGGCTTAAAAGTCTTGCGGCATCGGAAAGCTCCTTGTCTGCTTCGGAAATATCGATTATAATTTCCGCATTAAGCTTTCCGTTATCACGCAGAACGCAAAGGTGCTTTATATTTCGCTCCAGCTCGCCTGTACCGGCGCAGGGTCTTACAACAATGCTCATGTCGGCGTTTTTGCGGCTTCTTTCCGGCCGCAGTGCCAGCTCCCGTACCTGCCAAAGGGCAAGATACAGCAGTGAACAAAGCAGTGCGGCAATTAGGATATTGACAAAATCCATATTTTTTCACTCCCTTGCCCATATAATATGGTCAGGAGATGGATTTTGTTAAAGAAGTGCGGTAAAACCGTTAGTGATTCCAGTAACAAGTATGCCAGCTATTACAACACCGAGAAAAATTGCCGGAATTGCACTTTTAAGCCGGATATCCATAAGGGCGGCAATTAGTGCACCTGTCCATGCGCCGGTACCCGGAAGGGGAATGGCGACTAAAATTACAAGCCCTAATAGCTCATATTTATGAACCTTGTCCCATTTTCCTTCAGCACGGCGTTCTAAGGAGCTGACGACTTTTTCAAGCTTCGGACTTTTGGCACGAAGCCACTCAAAGATTCGCCGAATGAAGAGGATAATGAAGGGTACGGGAACCATGTTGCCCAGAATGCTCACGAGCATGGACGCAAGGGGACTTATTCCCATGGACACCCCAATGGGTATTGCGCCCCGAAGCTCCACAACGGGCAGCATAGAGACAAGAAAGGTTAAAATGTATGCCCCGTATTCACTTTGGCCGAAAAAATCTATTATAGACATTAAATTACCTCTTGCCGGCTTCAAGGGACTTTTTTAAAAATTGTCCCGTGTAGCTTCCTTCGCATTGGGCGCATTCCTCGGGAGTACCGGAAAAAATAAGCTCGCCGCCCATGTCACCGCCCTCTGGGCCCAAGTCAATTATATAGTCCGAGCATTTTATAACATCAAGGTTATGCTCGATAACAATAACCGTGTTTCCCGCCTCCACAAGTCGGTTCAAAACCTCAATAAGCATGTGAACGTCGGCAGTATGAAGTCCTGTTGTAGGTTCGTCTAAGATATACACAGTTTTGCCGGTGCTTCTCTTGCTAAGCTCCGACGCCAGCTTTATGCGCTGGGCTTCACCACCGGACAAGGTGGTGGAAGCCTGCCCCAGCCTTACATAGCCCAGGCCCACGTCGCAAAGGGTTTTCATACTGTTTTTGATTTTAGGCAGGTTTTCAAAGAAGCCCAGGGCCTCCTCAATTGTCATGTCCAGAACGTCGGAAATGTTCTTTCCCTTATATCTTACCTCAAGAGTCTCCCTATTAAATCGCTTACCCTTGCAAACGTCACAGGGAACGTATAGGTCCGGTAAAAAGTGCATTTCAATTTTCACCATGCCGTCTCCGGCGCAGGCCTCACATCGTCCGCCACGGACGTTAAAGGAAAATCGCCCTGCGTTGTAGCCCCGCATTTTCGCATCTTGAGTTTGGGAAAAAAGTGTTCGGATGTCATTAAAAACACCGGTATAGGTGGCGGGGTTGGAGCGGGGAGTGCGGCCAATGGGACTTTGGTCAATGCTTATAACCTTGTCAAGATACTTAAGCCCCTCAATGCCGCTGTTCTTCCCAGGATGGGTTTTTGCCCTGTTGAGCTTTGCGGCAAGCTCTTTATAAAGAATTTCGTTTATCAATGAGGATTTTCCGCTGCCGGATACGCCGGTGATGCAGCTCATCACCCCAAGAGGTATTGAAACGTCGATATTTTTTAAGTTATTTTCCCTTGCACCGGTTATTTTCAAGAAGTTTCCGTTACCGCTACGTCTTTTTTCAGGGACGGGTATGATTTTTTTGCCGCTTAAATATTGGCCTGTCAGCGAGTTTTCACAGGCGCAAATATCCTCAAGACTTCCGGCGCAAACAACCTCACCGCCGTGGATACCGGCGCCGGGACCAATGTCCACAATATAGTCCGCCGCCCGCATGGTATCGTCGTCATGCTCCACCACAACAAGGGTGTTGCCGATGTCGCAAAGCTCCCGAAGGGACTCCAGCAGCTTTTCATTGTCACGCTGGTGAAGGCCGATACTGGGCTCGTCAAGAATGTACAGAACGCCCATAAGGGAGGAGCCAATCTGGGTCGCAAGGCGAATACGCTGGCTTTCACCGCCGGAAAGTGTGGCGGAGGGGCGGGACAGTGTGAGATATTGCAGGCCAACCTTTTGAAGAAAGCCCAGCCTGCTGCAGATTTCCTTTAAAATCTGATCGGCAATCATTGCTTCCTTTTCGGAAAGCTGAAGTCTTGAAATAAAGCCCAGCTCGTCAGTAACGGACATGCTGCAAAAGTCAGAGATGTTCTTTCCGCCCACAGTAACGGCCAGCGCCTGTTTATTAAGACGCATACCGTCGCAGTCTGGACAGTGATACTCACGCATACCATCCATAAGCTCGGTGCGCATAGCGGGGCTTTGGGTTTCCTTGTACCGCCGCTCAATATTATTAATCAGCCCTTCAAAGGGCTGATTAAGGGTGCCCTTTCCCCGTGGCTGGTCATAGTGAAGCGTAAGCTTGTCGCCCTTGGTGCCGTAAAGGATAATGTCAATAACCTCATCGGAAAGCTTTTCAATGGGGTCTGTCAGCTTAAAATTGTACTTTTTTGCCAGTGCATCAAAATACATCCGTGAAATGCCGTCACTTCGTACATTCCCCCAGCCGCTAACATTTATTCCGCCATCCATAATGGAAAGCTTCTTATCAGGAAAAATGAATTCAGGATCAGCACGAAGCTGCTTTCCCAGGCCCGAGCAGGAGGGGCAGGCACCATATGGATTGTTGAAAGAGAACATGCGGGGGGTAAGCTCCTCAATAGAAATTCCGCAGTCCTCGCAGGCGTAATTCTGAGAGAAAAGCATTTCCGAGCCATTATCGGGAATGTCAATGATGATAAGTCCGCCGGCAAGGGCTGCGGCAGTTTCAACTGAATCCGTAAGCCGCTGCGTAAAGTCCTTTTTCACAGAAAGACGGTCCACAACTATTTCAATGTTGTGCTTTTTGTTTTTATCAAGGGAGATTTCCTCGCTTAGGTCGTAAAGGCTTCCGTCCACCCGAACACGGACATATCCGCTTTTGCGAGCATCCTCAAAAACCTTGACATACTCGCCCTTTCGGGAGCGTACCACGGGGGCGAGAATTTGAATTCGTGTACCCTCAGGCAGCGCACATATCTGGTCGATTATCTGGTCGATGGTCTGCTGCTTTATTTCCTTGCCGCATTTCGGACAGTGGGGAACGCCGATGCGGGCATACAGAAGGCGAAGATAGTCGTATATTTCAGTAACCGTTCCAACAGTGGAGCGGGGGTTTTTCGACGTGGTCTTTTGGTCAATGGAAATGGCAGGAGACAGGCCTTCAATGTAGTCTACGTCGGGCTTGTCCATCTGTCCTAAAAATTGACGGGCATAAGAGGAAAGCGACTCCACATATCGGCGCTGCCCCTCAGCATAAAGCGTGTCAAAGGCAAGGGAGGATTTTCCGCTGCCGGAAAGCCCGGTGAATACGACAAGCTTGTCTCTTGGAATTTCCAGATTTATGTTTTTAAGGTTATTTTCTCTGGCGCCTTTAATTATAATTTTTTCGTGCATTATTTTGTCCTCACAGAAAGTGCGATGGAATTTTGTATCATATCATTATAGCCGAAAATGATTTTCAATTCAAGTGTGACATATAAAGTGACATGCTGTATATTGTTGTCAGTTCTTCGCCGTGTAAGACCAAAAATCCTGACTGAAAAAATAAAATGTTATTGCGTATTTTTATTGACACAAACGTAAAATTGTGGTAGTATACCGAAGCGGCCTAAACGGAGAGATGTCCGAGTGGTCGAAGGAACCGGTCTTGAAAACCGGCGATGCGCAAGCATCCGTGGGTTCGAATCCCACTCTCTCCGCCACAAGCGCCAAAGGCTTTGGCGTTTGTGGCGAAGAAAGTGGAGCACTGCTCCACTGGCTCTTTCAAAGTGGGCTTTGGCCTAAAAATTTTATAGTTTATCTTTCGGACATGGAGAAGTACCCAAGTGGCCGAAGGGGCTCCCCTGCTAAGGGAGTAGTACGTGATGAGCGTAGCGAGGGTTCAAATCCCTCCTTCTCCGCCA